>NZ_JBWZCK010000012.1:0-164922 GCF_059383555.1 Pseudarthrobacter sp. MDT1-56 | reverse complement strand
GTGTGGGAGAGTAGGTCACCGCCGGAACATCATTAAACGGTCGAGAGCCCCAACCACACGGTCGGGGCTCTCCCGCATTTAACCCCCCAAACAGCACCACAGGGCCCCGGCCTACCGCAGGCCAACCTCCGATAGCTGCCTGCGTGCCGTCCAGCCGCCCTCAGCGCCCGCCGGAGGATCCCGGCGCCCGAGTTCCGGGCCCGGCGTCGCAGGAGCCAGACGGCGTCCATGGGGCCGGGGGCGGGCCCCGGCGCGGCAGGATGCCGTCGTCGGCCGGCTCCAGGGGCCGGAAGCGTTGCCCCGGATCTGGCGGGATCTGAGGGAGCCGGTGGGCGGACACGGCCCCGGCTGAGGGGGCGTCCGCTGATGGCGAAATAATGCCCCGAAAGGCGTCGTTTCCCGGGTTTTTCCCCAAAAAAGGCCGAAAACACGCGGAATTTGCCACCTCCGCGGCGGCAAGCTGGTAAGTTTTCGAACAGTGGCTTGTGCGCATGCCGTGTGCAGGCTCCAGAAATTATGACCGTCCAGGAGGACATAAATGGCTAAGAACCGTAGTGAACTTGTTGCAGAGGTAGCAGGCAAGGCCGGCACCAGCCAGGCAGCCGTCAACTCCGTGCTGGATGCGATGTTCGAGGTCTTCGAGACCTCTGTCGCCGCGGGCGAAAAGATCACCATCCCGGGCTGGCTTGCAGTTGAGCGCACCGACCGCGCAGCCCGCACCGGCCGCAACCCGCAGACCGGCGAGACCATCCAGATCGCCGCAGGCCACAGCGTCAAGCTGACCGCCGGCTCGAAGCTGAAGGCTGCGGTCTCCAAGAAGAAGTAGTCTTCTGTGAACGCTTGAAAGGAGCGGCGACCCTCTGGGTCGCCGCTCCTTTTTCGTTAACTGCTGCGTCCGCCCGCAGCGCCCAGGCAGCTGGCGGGTATCGCTCGATTCGGCGGGCAGGCGGGGCGTAGCGGACAATGGAACTGTGCCTTCCGCAGCAAATCCTCGTACCACCGCCGCCGCTCCCACCCCGACAGGGGGACCGCGGGGCTCCGTAGCGGGCTCCGGAATGATCTCCCGGCCCTGGTTGTTCGCTGGCGTTGCAGCCCTGTTCCTCGGGCTAGTTGCCGCGTTGGTGTTCTCCGGCGCCGCAGCCGCCCGCGAGGTCTCCGACCCGGGCGCTCTGGTCCGCTGGGGCCTGCCGGTCAGCAAGGCTGTGCATAACACCGCCCTGGCCACTGTGATCGGCGCCTTGCTCTTCGCCGTCGGTATCCTGCCCCGCACCCTTGCCGGCTCCCGATCCAAGGACCGGGACGTCCCGGAACATCCGGCCTTCACCCGGACGCTGGCGATTGCCGCCGCCGCCGGGGCCGTCTGGACGCTCTCAGCGATTGCCGTGCTGGTGCTGAGCTACTCGGATATCGCCGGCCAGGGGATCTCCGGGGACGCGGAGTTCACCCGTTCCTTGGTCTATTTCATGACGGACATCGAGACCGGCCGCGCGTGGCTGGCCGTCGTCATTATCGCCGCCGTGGTCACCACGGCCTTGTTTGGCGTCCGTTCCCAGGTCGCCCTGGCGGCAACCCTGGTACTGTCCCTCATCGGGCTCGTCCCGTCAGCGCTGATTGGACACTCCGCCAGCTCCGCCGACCACGAAGGTGCCATCAACTCGCTCGGCCTGCACCTGGTCGGGGTGTCAGCCTGGGTCGGCGGCATCATCACGCTTGCCCTGCTTTCCGGCCTCCTGGGAAGCACCGGCTCCGGCCCTAAGTCCGGCAGCCGGCCCGATATCACCGAGCCGACGTTCCGGCGTTTCTCCTCCCTGGCAGGCTTCGCCTTCGTCCTTGTCTTCGCCTCTGGGGTGATCAACTCCAGCATCCGCCTGACGTCCTGGAACGACCTTTTCGGCTCGGCCTACGGGCAGCTGATCCTGGCCAAAGCAGCGGCCACCCTCGTCCTTGGTGGCATCGGCCTGATGCACCGGAGCTGGGTCATCCCCCAGCTGGGCAGCCAAGGCGGGGGGCTGTCCGCCCGCCGCGTGCTCTGGCAGCTGGTGGTTGCGGAGCTGATGATCATGGGGGCGACGTCGGGCGTCGCCGTCGCGCTCGGCCGCTCGGCGCCGCCGCAGGAGCAGGCGCTGGCGCCGGACGCCTCCCCGGCCTTCATCATCTCCGGGTACGAACTGCCGCCGGAACTGACGCCGGAACGCTGGCTGACTGAATGGCGCCCGGACTGGCTCTGGGTCGCCGTCGCGGTCTTTGGCCTGGTTGCCTACATCCTCGGCATGCGCAAGGTCCTCCGGCGCGGGGACTCCTGGTCCTGGTTCCGGGCCGTCAACTGGGTGATCGGACTCGGTGTCCTGACGTACGTGACCTCCGGTCCGCCGGCGGTCTACGGCCGGGTACTGTTCTCGGCGCACATGGTGGACCACATGGCGCTGACCATGGTGGCCCCCATTTTCCTGGTCCTTGGCGCCCCCGTGACGCTGGCCCTCCGTGCGCTCACGGCGCGCCGTGACAGCTCCCGCGGCCCACGCGAATGGCTGCTGATCGTCATCCACTCGAAGTTCTCCCAGCTGGTGACGCATCCGCTGTTCGCCGCCGCGAACTTCGCCGGCTCGATCGTGCTGTTCTACTACTCGGACGCGTTCGGCTACGCGATGCGGGACCACATCGGCCATGAGCTGATGAATCTGCACTTCGCCCTCACCGGTTACACCTTCGTGCTCACCATGATCGGCACCGACCCGCTGCCCCGGCGTGCGCCGTACCCCATGCGGCTGCTGCTCCTGCTGGCCACGATGGGTTTCCATGCCTTCTTCGGCGTCGCGATCATGGGTGGCACCGGACTGCTGGCCGCGGACTACTTCGGCAACCTCGGCCGGACCTGGGGCCCGTCAGCCCTGCTGGACCAGCAGATGGGCGGCGCAGTGGCCTGGGGTATCGGCGAAGTGCCCACGCTGCTGGTGGCGATTGGCGTCGCCGTCATGTGGTCCCGGTCCGACGCGCGCGAGTCCAAGCGCACCGACCGGGCGGCGGACAGGAATAACGACGCCGATCTCACCGCTTACAACAATATGTTTGCCAAGCTGGCCGAGCGCGATGCCCGGCTGGCCGAACGCAACTCAAAGCTGGAAGGACGCTCATGACCGAAACCGTACGCACCCACCTCCGGGTCCGGGCCTCCGAACTGGTGGGCCGCAACTGGCTCAACACCGGGGGAAAGTCCCTGGACCTGGAATCCCTGCGCGGCAAGATTGTGTTGCTCGACTTCTGGACCTTCTGCTGCATCAACTGCCTGCACGTGCTGGACGAACTCCGCCCGCTCGAGCAGCAGTACTCCGACGTCCTCGTGACGGTCGGTGTGCACTCGCCCAAGTTCGAGCACGAGGCTGATCCGGTGGCCCTGGCCGCCGCCGTCGAGCGCTACGAGATCCGCCACCCGGTCCTGGACGATCCTGAGCTGGACACCTGGAAGGCGTACACGGCACGGGCCTGGCCCACGCTGGTGGTCATCGACCCCGAGGGCTACATCGTGGCGCACCTCTCCGGTGAAGGCCACGCCGATGGCCTCGCCGTGCTGATCCCGGAGCTGATCGCCGAGCACGAGGCCAAGGGCACCCTACACCGCGGCGACGGGCCGTATGTGGCGCCGGAGCCGACGTCGGGCACCCTGCGGTTCCCCGGCAAGGCCCTGTTTCTCCCCGACGGACGCGGCGTCGGAAGCGCGTCGGAGGCGGGTTCCTGGCTGGTCACCGACACCGGGCACCACCGCCTCGTGGAGCTCTCCACCGATTTCCAGACCGTGCTGGCCACCTATGGCTCCGGCGACAAGGGCCATGCCGATGGCAATGCCGCCTCGGCACGCTTCAACGAACCCCAGGGCCTGGTGCTGCTCCCTGAAGACGTCGCCGCCGAGACCGGCTACGACGTCGTGATTGCAGACTCCGTGAACCACCGCCTGCGCGGGCTGTCCCTCGCGGACGGATCCGTCAGGACCCTGGCCGGCAACGGTGTGCAGCGGCTTCTGGAGACCGGGCCGGCCCGGGTGGACGAAGAAGGGGCCGCGTACGGTGCCCGGCTGGAGGCGGATCCGCTGCAGGTTTCCCTCAGCTCGCCCTGGGACGTGGTCTGGTCCACCAAACTGCACGCCGTCGTCGTCGCGATGGCCGGCGTGCACCAGATCTTCAGTTTCGACCCGCGCTCCGGCGCCGTGTCCATCATCGCCGGCAACGGCCTCGAGGGCCTGCTCGACGGCCCGGCCGAGGAAGCGTGGTTCGCCCAGTCCTCCGGCCTCGCCGAGGACGCCGACGGCAACGTCTGGGTGGCGGACTCCGAAACCTCGGCGCTGCGCAAACTCGTAATCGGCGACGGCGGCGCCATCACCGTTGAATCCGCCGTCGGCAAGGGCCTGTTCGACTTCGGCTTCCGCGACGGGGAGGCCTCCGAGGCCCGGCTGCAGCACCCGCTCGGTGTCACCGTGCTGCCGGACGGCTCGGTGGCGATTGCCGACACGTACAACGGTGCCGTCCGCCGCTACGATCCCGCCTCGGGCACGGTCTCCACCCTGGCGCGCGGGCTGTCCGAGCCCTCCGACGTCATTGTGGACCACACCCACGTTGCCGGCGCCGAGCCGCTGCTGGTGGTGGTCGAGGCGAACAAGCACCAGCTGGTCTACGTGCCGATCCCCAAGGAAGCGCAGCAGGTGGATGAAGGCGCGGTCCAGACCCACCGGCCCAAGAGCCCCGTGGCCCCCGGGCTGCTGGAGCTGGCGGTCCGCTTCACCGCGCCGACTGGCCAGAAACTGGACGACCGCTGGGGCGACCCGACCCAGCTGAAGATCTCCTCCACCCCGCCGGAACTGCTGCTGGCCGGCGGCGGAACGTCGGTGGGACTGCTCCGCACCCTGGAACTCGCCGCCGACGTGCCCGAGGGCGTGCTGCACATCACCGCCCGCGCCGCTGCCTGCGACGGCCCGGAGGACGCGGACGGCGAGATCCCGGACCACGCTGCGTGCCACCTGTACCAGCAGGACTGGGGCATCCCGGTGCTGCTGCAGGCCGACGGCGACACCGAACTGGTGCTGGACCTGCGCGGAATGGACTGACCTCCGCCGAAGGTGCCCGGTTTTGGCTGCTGTCCGTGACCTCGGTGTCACGGACAGCAGCCTTTTGGCTTTTACCGGGCCCCGGACCCGCGGCAGGCCGCTGGCGCGGGGGCTAGTAGCTCAGGAGCGGGGTGACTTTGACGGTGTCGGCGTCGACGTCCAGGCGCGTGGTGAAGCTGAAATCGTGGACGTTGTTGACATACGTCACGGCCCCGGTGAACAGATCCACCTGCTGGGCCTCGATTCGTGCTTTGCCGTTCAGGGGCGCCACGACCCAGCGTCCGCCGAAAGGTTCGATGCTGACGGTGGGGTACTCGCTGATACTCCAGTCGATGGTGCCGTCTATGACCCGGTTGTTGGTGGTGTGGTAAAACGGGCAGTCCGGCTGGAGTTTCTGCTCCTTGTCGGCGGTGTCGGCGCAGGTGTCCAGGAACTCGTTCACCTTGTTGCCCACCGCCTCCTTCAGCCCATCGGTGGCTTCCGTCATCAGGTTCAGCGGTGTCACGGGGACGTCCCGGCCGGGCACAGTGGCCGTGGTGGGTGCAGCGGAAAAGTACTCACCGGCCAGGGAGGCCTCGTACTCGCCGGGGTAGAGGACGGCGAAGGAGTTGCGGCCGTTGGGCATGTTCACCGGAACCCCGTTGAGGGTGGCCTCGCTGGCATTGACCACCGTGACGTCAAGGACCGGAAGGGCGGCGGGCACAATGGCCCATGTGTGGAAGAACAGCCATTCCGTGCCGGACCTCTCCAGCAGGAACTCGGTCCGCAGCTCGCTGCCGTCAATCGTGTAGTCGATCGGCACCATGACCTGGTTGTTGCCGCGGTCCTCGGCCTCGCCGTACTTGATGCCGCTGATCCGGGCGGTGGCGGTCTGCAGCGCCGTCCCGTCCAGCATGGCGGCGTTGCTTTGGGGAACGGAAGCGCGCAGCAGGCCGAGGGCTTTCTCGCCTTCGCCCTTCTGCAGGGCATCGATATATTCACGGACAGGCTGCTGCGGGCTGGCCAGGGTGTTGTTCACGACGTTGACCGCGACGATGGCTCCGGCCACGGCAAGCATGAGGACCAGCAGCCATGCGGCTGCGATCCTGACCAACGCCTGACTCATTTGCACTTACCTTACGTTACCTGCACCCCACAGGATTTCCCTTGTCACGTGGACCCCATGTGACAGGTCCGCCTAGCGGCGGCGGCGTTTGGGGGCGGTGCCGAAGACACCGCGCAGCAGTTCGCGGCCGAGCTGGGTCCCGAGCGAGCGGGCCATGCTCTTGAGCCCGCCGCCGAGGGCGCCGCCCAGGGCCCCGGCAAGGTCTCCGGCCATGCCGCCGTCGTCCGCCGGCTGCCGTTGAGGCTGCCGGGGTTCCTGGCTGGATTCCTGGCGGTCGGACGCCGCAGCGGGCCGGCTGCTGGGGCGGCCCAGGATTTCCTCCTCGATCCGGCGTGCCTCGGCGTCGACGTCGGAGGTGCCGCCGGGGGCCGGAGCGGGGGCCGCCGGGCCCGTGTCCGCCGCGGCCTTCCCGGAGATCTTCTCGTAGGCGGAGACGTTGTCGACGGCGGTGCCGTACTTGGGCAGCAACGCCGAGCCCCCCACGGTGCTGGAGATCAGGGCGTCGGCGCTGGGGCCCATGACGGATTCCGGCGCGCGCAGGCGGGTGAGGGCGACCGGCGTCGGGGCGCCCTTCTCGTTCATGACGGTGATGACGGCCTCGCCAATCCCGGCCGAGGTGAGGGTTTCCTCGAGATCGTAGTCGCTCCGAGGGAACGTCGAGACGGTGGCTTTGAGTGCTTTGGCATCCTCCGGCGTGTAGGCACGGAGGGCGTGCTGCACCCGGTTGGCGAGCTGCCCGAGGACCTCCGCGGGGACATCCTTGGGGGTCTGGGTGACGAAGAAGATGCCGACGCCCTTGGACCGGATCAGCCGCACGGTGGTGTTAATGGCGTCCAGGAGCGCCTTCGAGGCGCCGTTGAAGAGCAAGTGGGCCTCGTCCAGGAAGAACACCAGTTTCGGCTTGTCCAGGTCGCCTGCCTCGGGCAGGTCTTCGAACAAGTCCGCCAGCAGCCACATCAGGAAGGTGGAGAACAGCATCGGCTTGGTCTGCAGGGTGGGCAGCTCCAGGCAGGTGATGACGCCGCGCCCGTCCGGGGCGGTGCGCATCAGTTCGGCGGTGTCGAACTCGGGTTCGCCGAAGAACTTTTCCATGCCCTGCGCCTCGAGCGTGATGAGTTCACGGAGGATCACGCCGGCTGTCGACTTCGACAGGCCGCCGAGTTCCTGGAGCTCGTCCTTGCCTTCCGCGGAGGTGAGGAACTGGATGACGGCGCGCAGGTCCTTCAGGTCGATCAGTTCGAGGTTGTTTTTGTCCGCGAAGTGGAAGACCAGCTGCAGGCTCGATTCCTGCGTGTCGTTGAGCTCCATGACGCGGGAGAGCAGGATCGGGCCGAAGGAAGTGACGGTGGCGCGGACCGGAATGCCGTTGCCGTCGCCACCCAGGGCCAGGAACTCCACGGGGAATGTCTTTCCGGTCCAGGGCTGGCCGATCCCCGCCGTGCGTTCCATCAGTTTTTCGCTGCCCGTGGCGGCCGTGGCCAGCCCGGACAGATCGCCCTTGATATCCGCCAGGAATACCGGGACCCCGGCAGCGGAGAGCTGTTCGGCCATCATGTGCAGGGTGACGGTCTTGCCCGTGCCGGTTGCCCCGGCCACCAGCCCGTGGCGGTTCATCATGGACAGCGGCAGCCGGACGGGGGCATCCTTGTGGACTTCGCCGTCGATGATCGCGGCGCCGAGCTCAATCGTGGGTCCCTCGAGGGTGTACCCCTTCTGGATGGTGGCGACTTTGTCTGCGGTGGATTTGATGGCCATGCGGACAGCTTAGCCGGGTCCGGCAACCCGGACCCGGCTTCGGCAGGTGGTGTTGCGGCGGTGCTATTCGGCGAGGGCCTTGAGGACTTCCTTCGCCACGTCCTCGCTGGACTGCGGGTTCTGGCCGCTGATCAGGTTACCGTCGCGCACCACATGTGAGCTCCACGCGGCAGCGTTGTCGATGACCACGCCCTTGTCCTTGAGGGCGTCCTCCACGAACCAAGGTGTGTTGGGGCCGGTGCCTCCGTTGAGTTCCTCCTCATTGGTGAAAACGGTGAGGCGGCGTCCCGCGAAGGCGAACGATCCGGCGTCGTCCGTGGCGCTCAGCAGGCCGGCCGGGCCGTGGCAGAACGGGGCGATGATCTTGCCGGCCGTGTTCGCCGAGACCAGGATCCTGCCGAGGGCGGCGTCCTGGTAGAGGTCGGTCATTGGGCCGTGGCCGCCGGGCAGGACGATCGCGTCGTAGCCGGAGGGGTCGACGTCGGCCAGCGCGAGCGGCGCGGACAGCTCGGCGTCGATCTCGGCGAGGTACGTACGGAAGCTGTCGGCGCGGTCCTGGCCGCCTGCGGACTCGGCCGCCAGGCTCACCTCGTCGACCGTGGGCCTCGCGCCGCCGGGCGTGGCGATGTGGACGGTGTGTCCGGCATGGCGGAGGGTCTGGTGCGAAACCACCAGCTCCTCGGCCCAGTAGCCGGTGGGGTGTTCGCTGCCGTCACGCATGGTGAGGGAATCGGCGGCGGATACAACCATCAGAATGCTAGCCATGTCAGGCTCCTGTTCTGCCGGCCACGCGGCCGGCGGTGCTTAGTAGGGGTTCTAGCGTGCGGCTTCGAGTTCGGAGAACGTCGTGTCATCCAGGACGATGCCGGCAGCGGCCAGGTTCTCTTCGAGGTGCTGGACCGAGCCGGTGCCGGGGATCGGCATCATGACGGGGGAGCGGCGCAGCAGCCAGGCCAGAGCCACCTGGGACGTGGAGGCGCCGAGTCGTTTGGCGGCCGCATCCAGCGGGCCGCCGGGCTGGGCGAGCTCTCCGGCGGAGATCGGTGCCCAGGGGATGAAGCCGATCCCGTTCTCCTCGGCGTAGTCGAGCACGTCCTCGGAGCTGCGGTCGGTCAGGTTGTAGCGGTTCTGCACGGTGGAGACGGTGAAGTACTTCCCGGCCTCCTCGAGTTCTGCGACGCTGACCTGGGACAGGCCCAGCGCCTTCACCTTGCCCTCCTTTTGCAGGTCACGAAGCACGGTGAACTGCTCCTCCGGATCCACCTTGGGGTCGATCCGGTGCAGCTGCAGCAGGTCGAGCGCGTCGACCTTGAGCTTGCGCAGGCTCAGCTCGGTCTGCTGCCGGAGGTATTCGGCGCGGCCCAGCGGCACCCATTCATGGGGGCCGGTGCGCGTAAAACCGACCTTGGTGGCGATCCGCAGACCGTCCTTGTAGGGGTACAGGGCCTCGGCAAGGATCTCCTCGCTGATGTTCGGCCCGTAGGAATCGGCGGTGTCAATGAAATCGACGCCCAGGTCGACTGCACGGCGGACGACGGCGAGGGCGGCCTTGCGGTCCGCAGGCTCACCCCAGACGCCGTCCCCAACAATGCGCATGGCCCCGAACCCCAGGCGGTGGACGGTTCCCAGGTCCTTGAGATCGATCGTGGCGGACGTTTCCGGATGCGGTGAGTTGTCATGGCTCATAGGGGCGGCAACTCCCTCAGCCTGCTGAGTATTCCAACCGCCGGCCCGCACGGCGGGTTTCCCGGCACGGGGCAGGGCCCGGAAGTAAGCTGGGGTATGGCCACCCGGGTATTGAGAAAAGTTGTTTCCGCCGCCATCACGTTTGGCCTGCTTCTGCTGGGCGGAGGGCCGGCCGCGGCAGCGCCGCCCCGAAATGCCGAGCGGGTCGGCATCGACGTGTCCTGGCCCCAGTGCGGCAAGACCCTCCCCAAACAGCCGGCGTTCGCGATCGTCGGGGTGAACAACGGTCTCGCCAACACCACCAACCCGTGCCTGGCAAGCCAACTCGCCTGGGCAGACACCGCCCCGTCCCCGGCGCTCACCGCCCAGCCTCGGGTGGCACTGTACGTCAATACGGCCAACCCCGGCCGGCAGGGTTCGTGGTGGCCCAGTTCCAACCACTACGGCGGCGTTGACGTACCCAACCCGTACGGTGTGTGCGGCAGCGGGGCGGACGCCTTCCGGGCCTGCTCCTACATGTACGGCTACGCGAAGGCCCACGACGACGCCACCATCCGCGGGGTCGAGAATCCGGAGGACTACCTGTGGTGGCTGGACGTGGAGACCGAAAACAGCTGGCAGGCGGATAAGGCCGCCAATGTCGCGGTCCTCGAAGGCATGACCGATTACTTCACCGGCATCAACGCCAAGGTCGGCCTGTATTCCACCGGCTACCAGTGGAGCCAGATTGCCGGCACCGTCGCGGCGAGCAGCCCGCTCGCGGGCTTGCCGAGTTGGCTGGCGGGGGCGCGGTCGCTGACGGGTGCCAAGTCCCACTGCTCGTTGCCGGCGCTCACCCCCGGCAGCCGCGTCGCCCTGACGCAGTTCGTCTCCGGCGGGCTGGACTACAACTACTCGTGCCCCTGAGCCGCCACGGGCTGCTACATGGGGAGCGGCACAGCTGAGGCAGAAATAACCCGGAGCCCGGCGTCGTTGTCGACAGTGTGCCCATGCCGGGATCCGGCGCGGCACCCGAGACTTCCCCGCTACGAAAGGCCGGCTTTTCCGTGACTGTTCCGCTTTCCATCCTTGATCTGGCAACCATCGGCAAGGGCCAGACGGCGGCAGAGAGCCTCGCGGGGAGCGTCGCGATGGCGCAGCTTGCTGAGAAGGTGGGCTACCGGCGGGTCTGGTACGCCGAGCACCACAACATGTCGGCGATCGCCTCCTCGGCCACCAGCGTGCTGATCGCCCATGTCGCCGCGCAGACCGCGAGCATCCGTCTCGGCGCCGGCGGCGTGATGCTGCCCAACCACTCGCCGCTGACCATCGCCGAGCAGTTCGGCACCCTTGAAACCCTCCACCCGGGCCGGATCGACCTGGGCCTGGGCCGGGCGCCCGGAAGCGACCAGAACACGCTGAGGGCCCTGCGCCGCGACCCGATGTCCTCGGACAGCTTCCCGCAGGACGTACTGGAACTCCAGGGCTACCTGACCGGCCCCACCCGCATTCAGGGCGTGGAGGCCACCCCCGGCAAGGGCACCGACGTGCCGCTGTACATCCTGGGATCCTCGCTGTTCGGCGCCAAGCTTGCCGCGCAGCTGGGGCTGCCGTACGCCTTCGCCTCGCACTTCGCGCCCAACGCGCTGCAGGACGCCGTCGCGCTCTACCGCCGCGACTTCCAGCCGTCCGCGCAGCTGGACGCCCCGCATGTGATCGCCGGCGTCAACGTGATCGCGGCGGATTCCGCGGCCGAGGCGCAGGAGATGTTCCACGCCACCAAACGCGCCCGCGTCTCGCTGTTCTTCGGCAACGGCCGGGAGTTCAGCGACGACGAGGCGGACATGATCCTGGACTCGCCGCAGGGCCAGCACGTGGCCCAGATGATGAAGTATTCCGCCGTGGGCACCCCGGACGCCGTGCTGGAATACCTGGACGGATTCACCGCCCACGCCGACGCCGACGAGCTCATCGTCGCGCACCAGAGCACCGGCACCGAGGCCCGGCTGCGCTCGGTGCAGCTGCTGGCCGACGTCGCCGGACTGGTCCGGGTCTAGGCGCCAGGGGTCCGTCAAGCAGGGGCTCCGTCACGCACGGCAGGCTTTAGCGAGGCTCGACGCCGTCCCGCCGCGGATTGGCGCGGCCCGACGGCCCGTCCGGTGCCAATAACCCGCCCTGCGTGACGCGGTCCGGCGGGGGACGACGTCAACGCCACGCGTGTTGGTGAACATCGGTAGGGCGTGCAGGACGTTGCGGTTGCGGATGTTACATAGCTGCAACAGCCGGGACACCCGCGGGAAATCGTGCCGGGAGGATACTGGAAGTACGTCCTCCACGGACGGTCGCAGGCATTGGGGACTACTCGAAGGACTCCGCACATGCCCACTCCGCTCAACCAGTCCCTGGCCGATTCTGCCCTCCTGACGAAATCCCTGCCGCTGGGCCTGCTCCGCGCCTTTGTACAGACCAACGCCGCCGACGACGGGCTGACGCCGCACCTGCTGGCCGAACTCAAGATCCTGGCCCGCGCCCCCGGGCTGCTGGTGGCCTGCAACTACGGCGGTACCCTCTGCGCCGCGGAAGGCATCTCCACCGAAACCCTGCCGCTGGGCAGCGCCGCGATTGCCCTCCGGGCACTGGCTGCCCTGCCGAACACCCACGCTGCCGTCATCTCGGGGCGTTCCCTGCGCGACCTGGCCGCCGTCTCGCGGCTCCCGGCCGAGGTGCACCTGGTCGGCTCGCACGGCGCCGAGTTCGACATGGGCTACGCCCACGGACTGTCCCTGGCCACCGAGTCCGTGCTCCAGCAGGCCAGCCAGGCACTCGCCGAAACCGTGGGCGCCTACCGCGGCATCACCATCGAGCGGAAGCCCGTCGCCGTGTCAGTGCACACCCGCCCGGCCGCCCCCGACGTCGTCGCGCTGGCCACCGAGCAGGCGGAGGCCATCGCCCGGGCGCACGGGCTGTCCTTCATCGTGGACGGTTCGGTGCTGGACCTGTCCGTGGTGGAGCCGGCCAAGGCAACCGCCCTGGAACACCTGCGCTCCATGCTCGGCGTCAGTGCCGCCCTTTACGCAGGGGACGCAGCCAGCGATGAGCTGGCCATGGCGACCCTGCGCGGGCCGGACATGGCCCTGCGGGTGGGGGAAGGCCCCACGCTGGCCGCGCACCGGCTGCGGGACCCTGAGTCCTTTGCCCGGGTGCTGGCCATCCTCTTTGAACTGCGCCGGGCCTGGCTGTTCGGGGAGGACGCCGTCGGCCTGGAACGGCATTCGCTGATCGGCAACGGCTCCTCCACGGCGCTGATCACCCCGGACGCCAAGATCTGCTGGATGAGCCATCCGCTGCCGGACTCGGGGTCCCTTTTCGCGCATCTCCTCGGCGGCGACGCGGCCGGCCACTTTTCGGTCGAGCCGGTGAAGGCCTCGCAGGTCCTGGGCCAGCGCTATGTAGACAGCACCATGATCGTGGAAACCCGCTGGGCCGACGTTACCGTCACTGACTATCTGGAACCGGCGCCGGACGGGGTGACCAGCCTGGTCCGGGTGCTCTCGGGCACGGGAACGGCGCGGATAGTCTTCGCGCCCCGGCCGGACTACGCGAACGCGCCCTTCAGCATGGAGCCCCGGGGCGAGGAGCTGCACGTCGTGGGGACCGCTGACCCGATCATCCTGCTCGCTCCAGGCGTCAGCTTCACCATCACGTCGGACGGCCGCCACGCCACCGCCACGGCCGACGTCGAACTGCGGCACGGCCCGGTGGTGCTGAACCTGCGCTGCGGCGACACGGAACACCAGCGCGCGGAGCCGCCGGAGGAAAACTCGCGCCGCGCCGCCGTCGCACATCATTCCCGGCGCTGGGTGCAGGCACTGCAGCTGCCCTCCGTGAAGCCCTCCCTGGTCCGCCGGTCCGCCCTGGTGCTGCGAGCCCTGGTCCACGAGCCCACCGGCGCCGTGCTGGCGGCGCCGACCACGTCGCTGCCGGAGGGGATCGGCGGCACCCGCAACTGGGACTACCGGTACTGCTGGCTGCGGGACGGCTCCATGACGGTCAACGCGCTGGTGGACCTCGGCTCGACGTCGGAGGCGGAAGGGTTCCTGGGCTGGCTGGGGCGGATCCTGGCCCACGCCCCCGGCCCGGAGTGGCTGCATCCGCTGTATTCCGTCACCGGGGCGCCGCTGTCCACCGAAGCCATCATCGAGAGCCTCCCCGGCTATGCGGGGTCCCGGCCGGTCCGGATCGGCAACGCCGCGGACCACCAGGTGCAGCTGGACGTTTTCGGGCCGGTCGCCGAGCTGATCGATGCCTTGAGCGCCCGGCAGGGGGCGCTGGATGATGCGAACTGGGAGCTGATGGTCCAGATGGCTTCGGCCGTCCTGGCCCGCTGGCACGAGGCGGACCACGGAATCTGGGAAGCCCGGCGGGCACCCCGGCACCATATCTACACCAAGGTGATGTGCTGGGTGGCGCTGGACCGGGCGCTGCGCACCGCCGTCCGGCACGGCCGGACGCCGCTTCCGGAGTGGGAGCCGACGGCGGCGATCATCCGGGAGGAAGTCCTGCGCGAAGGCTGGGATGAGAGTGCCGCGTCCTACACCGTGGCCTACGACAGCCCGGACCTGGACGCCGCGGTGCTGCACATCGGGCTCTCCGGCCTCCTGGACGTCTCCGACCAGCGTTTCCTGGACACCGTCACGGCGGTGGAACGGGAACTGCGGGTAGGGCCCACCGTGTTCCGCTACCGGTACGACGACGGCCTGCCGGGCCTGGAGGGCGGCTTCCACATCTGCACCACGTGGCTGATCGAGGCCTACGTTGCGGTGGGCCGGATCGAGGAGGCGTGGGACTTGTTCGACCAGCTGGTCAACCTGTTCGGGCCCACCGGGCTGCTGCCGGAGGAGTACGATCCGGGCACCGAGACGCATCTGGGGAACCACCCGCAGGCGTACTCGCATCTGGGCTTCATCCGCTGCGCGCGGCTGCTGGACGCGCTGCCGAAGAACTAGGGGGCTCCCCTGGGGGTGAAGCGGAATGCCCGCTATTCGCAGGCGACTCCGTCGCGGTCGCCGTCCATCTGCTCGCGGTAGCCCGGCTGGCCGGCCCGCAGCGGAGCGGCCCCGGCGGCACGGGCGGCGGCGCAGTTCGCGTAGTGCACGGCCGTCGAAGCGGGTGGGGCGGCCGGGGGTGCGGCGTCGGCCGGGGCAGGTGCGGCGTCGGGTGCCGGCTGGGGTTTGGCTGGTGCCGGTGCTTCCGGGCCGGCGGGGGTGGTGGTGTCCTGGCATCCGGCCAGGACCCCTAGCCATCGCATCGTGTTCCGCCCGGGTGACCCAGAGCCCGTAGCTGGCCTTGACCGAGATCTGGCGGGCAACGTAGTCGCAGCGGTAGGACTTGTTCGGCGGCAGCCAGGTGGCGGCGTCGCCGTCGCTCTTTTGCTGGTTGGTGGGGCCGTCCACCGCGAGCAGGTTCAGCGGATCGTTGGCGAAGGAAAGCCGCTGATCCTCGGTAAGCTGCTGGGCGCCCTTCTGCCAGGCGTCGCTGAGGGCCACGACATGGTCGATCTGCACGGCGGCGCTGGTGCTGTTGCCGCGGAGGAAGTTGACCAGGCTTGCCGTGTAGGGGTCGTTCAGGATGCCGGAGAGGACAACGCAGTCCCGGGTGCCAGGCTTGAGGGCGAGATCGGTCAGGTCCCGGCGGAGCATGTCATTGCGGGTGTCGCAGCCGTTGCGGTCGACGTCGGCCCAGGCCTGGCCGAACTGATCGCGCGAGTAACCCGTCTTCGGGGCCCGGCCCTTGACCGGGATCGTGGCCAGCACGTCCATGGCTTTGCTGGCGGCGGGGTCCGGTGCGGCCCCCTCGGCGGTGGGCGGAGGACTCGCCACAGGGGCCGGGGCGGTGGAGCTCTCAGCGGGGGCAGAGGCGCTCGCGGCGGGGGCCGGCGCGGCGGCCGGTGCCGTCCCGGGGCTGGCGCAGGCAGTGGCGGAGACCAGCAGCAGCCCTGCCAGCCCGGCCGCGATCCAGTCGACGGCGCCGGACCTGGCGGTCCTGGATCCCGCAGTGCTGCGTAGTGTGACCCTGTGCAATTCTTCCCCACTTCATGCTGTTGCCCCGGGCCCCCGCGGAGCAGCTTGAGACCGGTCCCAGCGTACCGGCGTCCACAGCACCGCGGGGCCATATCGCGCCCATGACGTGGCAGCGGCCACGGGCTCGGGGTCAGCGGAGCCGCGGGCGGGACGCCGAGAACATCGCCGGCGCCGGCCCTTCGCCCGTGGCGAGGTCGGCGAGGATCCGCCCGATCACGGGCGTGAATTTGAACCCGTGGCCGGAGAAGCCAGCGCCGATCACGAGGGGCCCGATGCGGTCGAGGATGAAGTTCTCATCCACGGTGGTGGTGTAGGTGCAGCTGATGTCCGTGAGGGAGTCCGCATCCACGCCGGGCAGCCAGGACCGCGCGTAGCGTTGCAGCGCCGCCAGTTGCGCCGGCTCCGGCGTAAACGACCTCCGGTCCGGGTCCACCACCGGCCCCACGCCGTGCCAGCCGGCCTTGATGCCCTCCCCGGGAGTCTGCATGCCGTAGACCGGTGAGTACCAGTCCGCGAACTCCACACCCTGGCCCGGAACATGGTTGAACCCGGGCCAGAGCGCACCCTCGTCCGCAATGGCGAAGTGCGCCGGCTGTTCCTGCGTCACGGTGAGCTGGGGGAGGGACGCCGCCGTGCCGAGCAGTTTCGAGGTCCAGGCACCGGCCGTGACCACGGCCTGCCGGGCGGTCAGAACCTCGGTGCGGCCCCCGGCGTCGAGCGTGAGCCGGACGCCGCCGGCCTCCACGGCGAGGTCCAGCACCTTGACCCGGTGCCGGATCTCGGCCCCGCGGCCCGCGGCGAGGCGCTGCAGCACCGGCAGGGCGGCATCGGGATTCAGCTGCCCGCCGTCGGGCATGTGCAGCACCTGCTGGTCGAACCGGATGCCGCGCCAGCGTTCGGCGGCTTCCGTGGCACTCAGGAACTCGGCCCGCAGCCCTGCCCCGTGCAGGGCGCTGCGCACCTCGCCCAGCCGCGGGTCGGTGCCGTGGTTCACGACGCCGGTGCGCGCCAGGAGACGCTCACCACCGTCAGCCTCGAGCTCGTCCCACAGCCGGACGGCCTCGGCGAGCATTGCCACATAGTCCGGATCTGCGTAGCCGGGGTTGAGGTTCCGGGTGGCGCCGTGCGACGCGCCGTTGCGGTGTCCGGGGCCGAACTGCTCCAGCAGGGTGACGTCCCGGCCGCGGCTGGCCAGGACCCAGGTGGCCGCCGAGCCCATGGCCCCGCCTCCGATGACGACGGTGTCCAGGCTGGCGGTCATGGGTCCTCCGGAGGGTGTTGGTGCTGAGGTGAGCGAGCGTTCGTTGGGGTGGGCGTCAGGCGAGAAGCAGTGCGACGCCGATCATGCCCGGCACGGCGACAATGGTGGTGATGAGGACGGTGTCCTTGGCGACCGTGAGGCCGGTCTGGTACCGGCTGGCGGCAACGAACACGTTCTGCGCCGTGGGCAGGGCCGAGGTAACCACGACCGCGAAGAGGGCCTGGTCCTCCATGCCGAGGCCGAAGCGGGCGAAAACGTAGGCCAGCGCCGGATGGACGAAGAGCTTGAAGCCACTGGCCAGCAGGGTGTCGAGGCGCCGGCCGGCCGAGGCCTGCAGGGGCCGGGAGTCATTGAGGCTCATGCCGAAGGCCAGCAGCATGGCCGGAATGGCGGCGCCGCCGATCAGGTGGATGGGCTGCATCACCAGCTCCGGGACCTTCCAGCCCGTCCCCGCCACGAGGAGGCCGAGGCCGGAGCCCACGATCATCGGATTCCGCAGGATCATGACCCCGAACCCCAGCAGTGTGGTCCGGTGGCTGCTGGTAGTGGCGTCGAGGGCCATCAGGAACAGCGGCGTGAAGAAGGCCAGCTGGAAGATGAGCAGCGGGGCCACGTAACTGGCGTCCCCGAGGACAAAAACGGCGATGGGGATGCCCAGGTTGGCGGAGTTGGCCAGCGACGCGCCCATGGAGGACATCAGGGATTCCGGCACCGAGCGTTTGAGCAGGAAACGGACGATGACGAAGAAGAGCGCCGCCGTCGCGATGGCCCCGACCGCTGTGACCAGGAGCGGCGCGGCGAAGACGTCGTGCAGTTTGGCCTTGCTGAGCGTCTCGAATAGGAGGGCGGGGCTGGCGACGAAGAATGTCAGGGCGCTCAGCACGGACCTGGCGTTCTCGCCCAGGATGCCGCGCCGGCCGACGAACATGCCCACCAGGATGATGCACCAGACCACAAAGAAGCCGGCCAGGACCCCTAGCACGCGGCAGCCCGCGGCGGGGAAGGCGGGGAATGGGCGGCAGTCACCCTCCCAGACTAATCAGCTTTATTTAAGCCTGGCGCCTGTTACGGCCGGGGAACGTCAGCGGATTAAGGCGTCAGTGGTGTGAGGACGTCAGTTAAGCGTGGCGTTGTTCAGCGCGTACGGCGGTCGCATGATCCCGGGGGTATGGCCCTCCGCCGGGTCGTTGCCGATCTGGACAATTTTGTTGTCCTTGTCCACATGGACCACCTTGGGGCTGTAGGCCTTGGCCTCGTCCGTGGTCATCTGGGCGTACGTGATGAGAATGATGATGTCGTTCTCGTGCATGAGGTGCGCCGCTGCGCCGTTGATCCCGATGACGCCGGAACCGCGCTCGCCGGCGATCGTATAGGTCTCCAGCCGGGCGCCGTTGGTGACGTCAACAATGGACACCAGTTCGCCGGGAAGAATGTCGGCCGCTTCCAGCAGATCCAGGTCCACGGTGACCGAACCGACATAGTGGAGGTCCGCGTGCGTGACCGTGGCGCGGTGGATTTTGGACTTGAATATTGTGCGATTCATAACGGGACCAGTCTAGCGCCGGCCCGCCGCCGGCGCTGTGAGCCAGCCAACACCGCCGGCCACGTCACGGGCCGGCGGGCGGGATGGAGGCTGCTGTCTCGGCCAGGATCTCCCTTGCCGCCAGGATCGCCGGGCGCCTGGTGCTGGAGCGCCGGACCGAGGTGAAGATGGTCCGGTGCGGATCGCCCGGCAGGGTGATCAGTTGCGACGTCGTCCCCCGCCCGGTCCAGACGAGATCCGGCATGAGGGCCACGGCGTTGCCGGATTCGATCAGCCGGATCTGGGCCTGCAGGTCAGCCGTCTCGTAGCGGACGTCGGGTTCGAACCCGGCGCTGCGGCAGGCCTGCTCGGCCCAGTGCCGTGACGCCGCCCCGCGCGGTTCCATCACCCAGGCCAGTGCAGCGGTGTCCGTGAGGGTCGTTACCGGCGGCCGGTCGGGGGAGCCTGGTGGAACGGCGAGGCGGATCGCGTCGCTGGTGAGCCGGAGCCGGTCGAGTTCGGCATACCGGGGTGCCGCGTGTCCGGGGTATTGCTCGGCAATCACCAGGTCGAAGTCCCGGGCCCAGGTCTCATGAAGTGCGGTTTCAGGTTCCCGCTGGGTCATTTCGATCCGCACTTCGGGATAGCGGGACGACATCCGGGTGAGGGCGTCCGGCATCAGGGCCAGCGCCGCGGACTGGAAGACGGCAATACGAACGGTGCCCGTCACGGTGGTCAGCGAGGCGGCCAGGTCAGCCTCGGCCTGTTCCAGCGTTTCCAGCAGCTGCGCCGTGTGCGCCACCAGGACTTCGGCCTGCGGGGTGAGCTGGACCCGGCGTCCGGTCTTGCGCAGCAGCTCGACGCCGGCTTCCTTTTCAAGGAGGGCCAGCTGCTGGGAGACCGAGGAGGGGCTGTACTGCAGCGCCTCCGCGACTTCGGCCAGGGTGCCCCGGATCTTCAGTTCGCGCAGCAGGCGCAACCGCCGGACATCCAGCATCGCTATTCCTTTGTGAATTCTAATGGTTATTGATTAGGAGAATTCACTTTATCTAATGCAATCCTGCTTGCATACTGTTGTCGTTGAGTAACTCCCATCACAGGGTGGATTGATGGGCGCCACACCTAAGCAGGAGACCCTGATGAGCACAAAAGACATTGACAGGTCGATCATGCGGCGCAAGCCCATCGACGACATCGAGGAAGAAAACCTACACAGCGGTTTGTTCAAGAGCCTGGGGCTCTGGCAGCTGACCGCGATCGGCGTCGGCGGCATCATCGGCGTCGGCATCTTCTCCCTGGCGGGCCTCGTCGCCCACGGCAGCGAGACCGAGCCCGGCGTCGGCCCGGCCGTGCTGTTCTCCTTCCTGATCGCGGGCCTCGCCTCCGCGGCGGCCGCATTGTCCTACGCGGAATTCGCCGGCATGATCCCGCGGGCGGGTTCGGCCTACACGTATGGCTACGTGGCGCTTGGCGAAATCGTCGGCTGGTTCATTGGCTGGGACCTGCTGCTGGAGTACATCGCGATCGTGGCTGTGGTGGCCATCGGCATTTCAGGCTATTTCGACGCCTTCCTCTCCGGCATCGGTGTCAATATGCCCGTCTGGATGACCGCGACGCCGGATGAAGGCACCGGTGGCATCGTCAACATCCCGGCGATCGTGGTCTGTCTGATCGTGACCTGGATCCTGTCCCGCGGCACCAAGACTTTCGGCCGCTTCGAACTCATTGCCGTGGCGATCAAGGTCATCCTGATCCTCTTCATCATTGGTCTCGGCATCTTCTACATCGACACCGGCAACTACAACCCGTTCATGCCCAGCGGATTCGGTCCGGTAGTGGCGGGAGCGGCCACGGTGTTCTTCGCTGTGTTCGGTTACGACGCGATGAGCACCGCCGCGGAAGAGGCGAAGGACGGCAAGAAGCACATGCCGAAGGCAATCATCATGTCCCTGGTTGTCGCGATGCTCCTGTACGTCGCTGCCACCCTGGTGCTCACCGGCATGCAGAACTACCAGGAAATCGACCCCAAGGCCGGTTTCGCCTCCGCATTCAACAGCGTGGGCCTGCCGGTCATCGCCACGATCATCTCGGTCTTTGCTGTGCTGTCCATCCTGACCGTCATGCTCACCTTCCTGCTCGGCGTCACCCGCGTCTGGTTCTCGATGAGCCGCGACGGGCTGCTCCCCGGCTGGTTCTCCAAGACGGACCGCCACGGCACGCCGCAGCGCGTCACCTGGATCGCCGGAATCGCCTCCGCGCTGCTCGCCGGTGTGTTCCCGATCAAGGCCGTCGCCGACCTGACCAACATCGGCATCCTGGCTGCCTTCGTCGTCGTCTGCTTCTCGGTCATCGTGTTCCGCTACAAGAGGCCCGATGCCCCGCGCACCTTCCGGCTTCCCCTGATGCCGCTGGTTCCGGCCTTTGGTGTGCTGGCATCGGCGTTCCTGATGTTCCAGCTGCACTGGGAGACCTGGGCACGTTTCGGCGTCTGGCTCGTCATCGGCCTGATCATCTACTTCGGCTACGGCCGCAGGCACTCGCTGATGAACCCGGACAGCCCGCGGCACGAAGAGCTCGTGGAGATGCACCGCCCCATCGGCTAGCCGGTCAACCCGAGTTGCGCTATCACTTTTGGCTCCCATCACAGCCGTTTGGGGGCCAAAAGTGATAGCGCATTCGTGTGTTCGGGGATGGTTGCAGCGGGTCAGGGAAGCTTCGATTTTCCTAACCAGTATTGCTCGGAAAACATCGCTTTATCTTATGAAAATCCGGTCGCATACTGAATCTAGAACGGTCCATATTTTGAGAAAGAACGAGTACCAGCCATGACCAACATTTCAACGGAGTCCGGTGTGAACACCGGCAACGCGGCCGCGCACGCACCCGTCTCGGAAGGCTCACCGGTCCTTGAGGCCGCAGCCCTCGCCGAGGAGACCATCGGGCTGGTACGCCGCTGGCTCACCGAGGCGGCGAAGGTCCCGGTGGACGCCTCCGCCGAGCAGCTCGCCGGCGTCCTGAAGGACCCCAACGGCCTGGACTTCACCGTCGGGTTCGTCGACGGCGTTGTCCGCCCCGAGGACCTGGAAGTCGCCGCCCGCAACCTTGCCGCGCTGGCCCCCAAGGTCCCCGCCTTCCTGCCCTGGTACATGCGCGGCGCCGTCCGCCTCGGCGGCACCATGGCTCCGGCGCTGCCGCAGGTGGTCATCCCGATCGCCCGCCGGGTGCTCCGTGAAATGGTCGGCCACCTCATTGTCGATGCCACCGACGCCAAGCTGGGCCCGGCCATTGCCAAGATCCGCAAGGACGGCATCAAGCTCAACGTCAACCTTCTGGGCGAGGCCGTACTCGGCGAACACGAGGCCTCGCGCCGCCTTGAGGGAACGCACAAACTGCTCGCCCGCCCCGACGTCGACTACGTCTCCATCAAGGTCTCCTCCACGGTGGCCCCGCACTCGGCCTGGGCTTTCGACGAGGCCGTGGAGCATGTGGTCGAGAAGCTCACCCCGCTCTTCACCCGCGCCGCGTCCTTTGCCGCCGGCGGACAAAAGGCCAAGTTCATCAACCTGGACATGGAGGAGTACAAGGACCTGGACATGACCATCGCGGTCTTCACCCGGATCCTGGACAAGCCGGAGTTCAAGACCCTCGAGGCCGGCATCGTGCTGCAGGCCTACCTCCCAGACGCGCTCGCCGCCATGATCCGCCTGCAGGACTGGGCCTCCGCCCGCCGCGCCGACGGCGGCGCCGCGATCAAGGTCCGCGTGGTGAAGGGCGCCAACCTGCCGATGGAACAGGTCGAAGCGTCCCTGCACGACTGGCCGCTCGCCACCTGGGGCACCAAGCAGGACTCGGACACCAACTACAAGCGCGTCATCAACTACGCGCTGCACCCGGACCGGATCCGCAACATCCGGGTTGGCGTCGCCGGCCACAACCTCTTTGACATCGCGTTCGCCTGGCTGCTGGCCAAGCAGCGCGGCGTGGAGTCCGGCATCGAGTTCGAGATGCTGCTCGGCATGGCCCAGGGCCAGGCGGAGGCTGTAAAGAAGGATGTCGGCTCGCTCCTGCTCTACACCCCCGTGGTCCACCCCGCCGAGTTCGACGTCGCGATCGCGTACCTGATCCGCCGGCTCGAGGAAGGCGCCAGCCAGGACAACTTCATGTCCGCCGTTTTTGAACTCAGCGAGAACGAAACGCTCTTCGAGCGCGAGAAGCAGCGCTTCCTCGCCTCCCTCGCCAAGCTCGACGACGAGGTCCCGCCGCCCAACCGCCGGCAGAACCGCAGCCTTCCGCCCGAGCCCATGCCGCACGACTCCTTCGAGAACACCGCGGACACCGACCCCTCGCTGCCCGCCAACCGCGACTGGGGCCGCGCCATCCTGGCACGGGTCCCCTTCTCGACCCTCGGCAACGACGCCGTGGACGCGGCCACCATCAACGACGAGCAGACGCTCAACACCGTGATCGGCACCGCGGTGGAAAAGGGCAAGGCCTGGGGCGCCCTCTCCGGTGACGAGCGTGCGGCGATCCTGCACCGCGCCGGCGACGTCCTGGAAGCCCGCCGCGCCGACCTGCTGGAGGTCATGGCCAGCGAAACCGGCAAGACCATCGACCAGGGCGACCCCGAGGTCAGCGAGGCTGTCGACTTCGCGCACTACTACGCCGAAGCGGCCCGCAAGCTCGACGACGTCGACGGCGCCACCTTCGTCCCGGCGAAGCTCACCGTGGTGACCCCGCCGTGGAACTTCCCGGTCGCCATCCCGGCCGGCTCCACCCTCGCCGCCCTCGCCGCCGGCTCCGCCGTCGTGATCAAACCCGCCAAACAGGCCCGCCGCAGCGTTGCCGTGATGATCGAGGCCCTGTGGGAGGCCGGCGTCCCGCGGGACGTCCTGACCATGGTCCAGCTGGGCGAGCGTGAGCTTGGCCGGCAGCTGATCTCCCATCCCGCGGTGGACCGGGTGATCCTCACCGGCGGCTACGAGACCGCCGAACTGTTCCGTTCCTTCCGCAAGGACCTGCCGCTGCTCGCCGAGACCAGCGGCAAGAACGCCATCATCGTCACCCCGAGTGCCGACCTGGATCTCGCGGCCAAGGACGTCGCATACTCCGCCTTCGGCCACGCCGGGCAGAAGTGCTCCGCCGCCTCGCTGGTGATCCTCGTGGGATCCGTGGCCCAGTCCAAGCGGTTCCACAACCAGCTGATCGACGCCGTCACGTCCCTGAAGGTCGGCTACCCGGAGGATCCGTCCAGCCAGATGGGCCCGATCATCGAACCCGCCGGCGGCAAGCTCCTCAACGCCCTCACCACCCTCGGCGAAGGCGAAAACTGGGCGGTCGAGCCGAAGCAGTTGGACGGGACGGGCAAGCTCTGGAGCCCGGGCGTGCGCTACGGCGTGCGCCGCGGCTCCTACTTCCACCTCACCGAATTCTTCGGCCCCGTCCTGGGCGTGATGACCGCCGAAACCCTGGAGGACGCAATCGCCATCCAGAACCAGATCGAGTACGGCCTCACCTCCGGCCTGCACTCGCTGAACCCGGAGGAAGTGGGGGTCTGGCTCGACACCGTCCAGGCCGGCAACCTCTACGTCAACCGCGGCATCACCGGTGCCATCGTGCAGCGCCAGCCCTTCGGCGGCTGGAAGAAATCCGCCGTCGGCGCCGGCACCAAGGCCGGCGGGCCCAACTACCTTGTTGGGCTCGGCGAATGGGTCAGCAAGCCCAGCGCCGCGGCCGGCAAGGCGGCCGCGCATGCCGGCGTCCGCCGGCTGGAGCAGGCAGCCCAGGGCTTCCTGGCCGACGGCGAGCTGGAACCGCTGCAGCGCGCCCTGGCCTCCGACGCCCTCGCCTGGGCCGAGGAATTCGGCACCGCCAAGGATGTCTCCGGGCTCAGCGCCGAGCGGAACATCTTCCGCTACCGGTCACTTCCGGTCACGGTGCGGCTCTCCGAAGGCGAACCTCTCGCCCACCTGGTCCGGACCGTGGCGGCCGGCGTCCTGGCGGGCTCCGCGCTGACGGTGACCACCGCCGTCGAACTCCCGGCCCGGCTGCGCACCGTCCTCGCCGGCCTCGGCATTGAGGTGACCGTCGAGAACGACGCCGACTGGCTGGCCTCGGAGGGCAAACTCGCCGGCGCGGCCAGGCTCGCAACCTCGCGGATCCGGCTCATCGGCGGCAGCGCCGAGGCCCTGGCCGAGGCGACCGGAGGACGTCCCGACCTGGCGATCTACTTCCACCCCGTCACCGAAGCCGGACGCGTGGAACTGCTGCCGTTCCTGCACGAGCAGGCCGTCAGCATCACGGCGCACCGCTTCGGCACCCCGAACCACATCTCGGACGGGCTGATTTAGCGACCGCCTCCCCGGAGGCAACCACACCCCGGGCAACAAAAACGAGCCGGGCGGCCACCCTCCAATAGTGGCCGCCCGGCTCGTGTCTTCGTGGCTCGGAGCCTGCCGACTCAGCCGAAGTACCAGCCGGGTGGAACCCACGAGGCAGGCACGGCGTGGGCCGAGAAGTCGTCGCAACCGGAGCAGAAGTACGTGACTTCGCCCAGCTTGTTGATGGAACCGTCCCGGTGGTGAGTGGCAGGGACAAAAGTCTCAAGATAGATGAACTCGTCGGTTCCGCAGCGTTCGCAATAGGGGCTGCCGACGTACTCGGCCTCCACCAGGGTCGTAGGGTGCGGGTCCAGACGTCCGCGGCTGGGGTGATGGGCGGCGGAGCCGCGCTGCACCACCTGCGAAAGCGGGCCCACTGGCTTGAGGCTGCGGGCTGATGCGGATGAGTGGGGGCGGTTTACGGCTGGCGTCATTGTCGGCCTATCCCGAACGCCTCCGCAGGCTTGCCGCATGGCAGACACAAGGACAGCGTTCGTGTTTTGAATCGTTGTCATAGGCCTCTGCTTGACCTTCAACACACTCAGGATATGTCACGAACTCGAGTGGATCAATGGTATGCGTAAGTACGCAATCCGAGTAGGTACATCAACGAGTACGCAGGTGCCCTCCGGCCGCCTAGGCGGAGCGCTTCAGGGTCCGGCCCGCGATGGTCTGGGTCAGGGCCTCGATCACCTCGGTGTTGGCCAGCGGGTTGCGGATCAGGGTGAAATCGACGTCGCCCACCGGCGGCAGGTCGAAGCGCCGGGTGATGATCTTCAGGTCGTCCGGCACCAGCGAGGACGGCATGACCGCCACCCCGATCCCGGCGCGGACTGCGGCCAGCACCCCGCTGATCTGCCGCGTGGTGCAGGTGATCCGCCAGGTCCGGCCGGCGGATTCGAGCGCGTCGATGGCCAGCTTCCGGCTCAGGCTGGGAGCGGGGTAGGCAATCAGCGGCACGGACTCGGCCGGGTCCAGCGCGGTCTGTTCCAGGCCCACCCAGGCGAAGGAGTCCTGCTGCACCACGGTGCCGTCCTTGGCCCCGGCCACCCATTTGACGAAGACAAGGTCCAGCTGGCCGGCGTTGAGCCGCTTGTAGAGCTGATCGCTTTGGCCCACTGTCAGTTCCAGGTTGATCTGCGGGTAAACCTGCCGGAACTCCCGCAGGATCCTCGGCAGCCCGGTGATCGCGAGGTCGTCCGCCGTGCCGAAACGCAGCCGTCCGCGCATGGCCGATCCGGAGAAATAGCGGGAGGCGGCGTCGTGCGCGGCCAGGATGCTGCGGGCGAACCCGGCCATGGCGTCCCCGTTGTCGGTCAGCCGCACGTCCCTGGTGTCCCGGGCCACAAGGACCCGCTTCGCGGCGGTCTCGAGCTTGCGCACGTGCTGGCTGACCGTCGGCTGCGCCAGGCCGAGCCGTTCCGCCGCCTTGGTGAAGCTCAGTGTTTCAGCCACGGCCAGGAAGGATCGCAGCTGGGCGGGTTCGAACATGCGGTCTCCTGAGCTGCGGCGATCTCGCGCCACATTGCGTTTTGTAATGCGAGTTATGCGGTGAATAATCTTCCACAATCTGTTGCGGCCAGCTTAGCGTTAAGGCATCCCCGCTCACCCGCTCCTTTGAGGATTTTCCGTGGCACCCCCTCCGCCGTTAGAGGCCAACGTAACTGCACTGCCGGACACGAACACCGCGCCCATCGCCGTCGTCAGCCAGCGGCTGCCCTGGCGCCACACCTTCATCTCACTGAAAGTCCGCAATTTCCGCATCTTCGTGATCGGCCACTTCATCGCCGTGATCGCCCTGTGGATGCAACGGATCGCCCAGGACTGGCTGGTACTCCAGCTCTCCGGCTCCGTTACCGCCGTCGGGATCACCGTGGCGCTGCAGTTCCTGCCCTCGCTGTTCCTGGGCCCGTGGGCGGGCATGATGGCGGACCGCTTCGCGAAGCGGAAGATCCTGATGCTGTGCCAGTCGGCGGCAGCCGTGCTGGCGGCCATCCTCGCGGTGCTGGCGCTGAGCCAGCGGATCGAGGTCTGGCACGTGTACGTGATCGCCCTGGCCCTGGGCCTGGTCACCGTTCTGGACCAGCCGGCGCGGCAGGTCTTCGTCAATGAACTCGTCGGCCCGGTCTACCTCCGGAACGCCATCAGCGTGAATTCCACGACGTTCCAGCTCGGCGGCCTGATCGGGCCTGCGCTCGCCGGGCTGCTGCTCACCGCGGTGGGGGCCGGCTGGGCGTTCGCCGCGAACGCCGTTGCCTGCTGCTTCACGGTCGCGATGCTGCTCACGCTGCGGAAGGACCAGCTGCACATCACCGCGCCGGTGCCCAAACGCAAGGGCATGCTCAGGGAGGGGCTGAACTATGCGCTGAGCAAACCCACCATCTACTGGCCGTGGCTGATGGCCGGCTTCATAGCCGTATTCGCGATGAGCCTGCCGGTGTTGCTGGCCGCTTTCGCGGACAACGTGTACGACGTCGGCGCCGGCGGCTATGGCCTGCTGAACGCGCTGGTGGCCCTCGGGGCGCTGGCCGGGGCCATCACCTCCGCCCGCCGGCGGGAACTGAGGCTGCGCTCGGTGATGTTGGGGGCCGGGATGTACGGGCTGATGCTCTGCCTCGCCTCGCTGGCGCCGTCCATGGTGTGGTTCGGGGCGGCGATGGTCCTGGCCGGGTTCTGGTGCCTGATGTTCCTGACCGCGGCCAACCAGCTGGTCCAGATCAGCTCCAATATGGCCATCCGCGGGCGCGTTATGAGCCTGTACATCATGGTGCTGATCGGCGGGCAGGCCATTGGCGGTCCGATGATCGGATGGCTGGCCGAGCATGTGGACCCGCACACCGCCATCCTGGTCTCCGGCGGCGTGCCGGCCCTGGCCGCGGCGACGGTCGCCGTCGTGCTGGCGCGCCGCGGCCAGCTGATGCTCAAAGTGGACGTGAAGGACCGGCGGCGGCTCGTGAAGATCGTCCGCAAGGACGCCAGATCCTAGCTTTCCGCACCGTTTTCGGACAGCCGCTGCGTGGATCCACGCAGGGGCTGTCCGTTTCAGCAGCGAAAACCTTGGGCCGGCGCTAGACGGCCAGCGGGGCGTGCGGGTACTCCGGCTTCCGCTGCTGGAACTGCAGTACGTCCGGGTTCAGGACCACGCCGTCGCGGATTTCGATCGCGCGGCGGATGGTCTCGTTCGTGGCCCAGGCCCCGGGGCCGGTGATCACGGTTTCCAGGAACGGCAGCAGCGCCTCGCTGATTTCCCAGCTGGACGAGTTCCACAGGTAGGAGGGGCTGTGGTCCACCGCGTAGTAGTCGATATGGTCCCCGACCTTGAACATGGGCTCGGCGAACGTGGTGGATTTCGCCCAGCTGAAGCCCATGCCCTCGTCGCAGGACACGTCCACGATCAGGCTGCCGGGCCGGAACGCATCCAGGTCCTCGGAGTGCAGGTACGTCAGCGGCGCGTTGGGATCCTGCAGGGTGCAGTTGACCACGATGTCACTCGCGGCGAGGAACGGCGCGAGCGGCACGCGGCCCCGGTCGGTGATGACCTCGCTGCGGAATGGCGCCTGATCGTCGTGGTCGAACTGCGCGATCCGCACCGAATGGATGGGGGAACCCACCGCGGCAACCCCGCGGTTGGTCAGCACCTGGACGTCATGGATGCCGTGGGCGTTGAGGGCAGTGACGGCACCGCGGGCCGTGGCCCCGAAACCGATGACGACGGCGCTGAGGCGGCGGCCGTAGACCCCCGTGGATCCCGTCAGCGCCAGGGAGTGCAGCACGGAGCAGTAGCCGGCCAGCTCGTTGTTTTTGTGGAAGACGTGGAGGCCGAAGCCGCCGTCGCTGGCCCAGTGGTTCATCGCCTCGAAGGCGATCAGCGTGAGCTTCTTGTCGATGGCCAGCTGGGTGATGGCCCGGTCCTGGACGCAGTGCGGCCACCCCCACAGGACCTGACCGTCCCGGAGTTCGGCGAGGTCCTCGGGCTGCGGCTTGGGCAGGAGCACGACGTCGGCCTCGGCCACCAGTTGCGCACGGGGGACGATGCGACCCACCAGCGGTGCCAGGTCGGCGTCCGAGAGGCCGAACCGCTTGCCGTAGCCCTCTTCCAGGATCAGCTGCTGCCGGAGCTCCGGGGCGATGCGGTCCAGGTGGAGGGGATGGATCGGGAGGCGCCGCTCGTTAGGTTTCCGCGTGCTGCCTACGACTCCGAGGGTGAGGTGGCTCATGGTGCCGCTCACTTCTTTTTGGGACTCGCCGGCTTGGAGCTGGTGGCCTTGTCCAGGGAGCTGGGCGGCGCTGCAGCGGTCCTCTTGTCGGCCCGCTTTTCCTTGATGGATTTGCCGGATTTCTTGGATGCTGCTTGACGGGGGGATTTGTCAGCCATGATCGCTCCTGTAGCGGAACCGGAAAGGTTCCTGACTTCGAACGATACAGGTACTGACCTAACGGCCCCGGGGACGTCCGCCGGGCTGGGTCCGGGGCGTGGCCGTGCGGGAAATTGGAGCGGCTGACGGGAATCGAACCCGCGTATCAAGCTTGGGAAGCTAGCGCTCTACCATTGAGCTACAGCCGCAGTGGGACCGTCCGAAAGGCCGGACCTGGTCCCGGTGAAAACAACGAGATTTACATTACCCCAGTCGGAAGCCTTCTCAGAACACTCGAACCGGTTTCCGATCGCGTCCAGGGCACACGGCAGGCGAGGTCGGGGGAGAAGATCGAGGGACGGGATGCATGACGCGTCCCGTCCCTCTCCTCCCTGCGCCGTCAGCCGCCTTGGCGCGCCATGTGGCGCGCACCGCGGAGACCGAACACGACGGCGGGTCCGATGCCGTGGACGAGGCGTTCGCGCAACTTAGGGACTGAGCAGGAGCCCGCCTGCGGCGGTACGGCGACGGTTCGCGGAGCGTCCTGGCTGTGGCGGCACGCAGACCTCTATAGCCTAGATCCATGACTGTTCTGCTGAGGGAAGACCGACGGTGTTAGAGAACCCCGCGACGCCGCTGGGCGCCGGACTGGATGACGGTCCTGCCGGCGGAAGCGCCGTTCCGCGGGCGACCCCGCGGCACCAGCAGCTGATCGTGACGATTTACGGCCTCTACGGGCGCTCCAACGGGGGCGCCCTGCCGGTCTCGGTGCTGATTTCCATGCTCGATGACCTTGGCGTCGAGTCCTCGGGGGTGCGCTCTTCCGTGTCCCGGCTCAAGCGCCGCGGAGTGCTGGAAAGCGTCAAGCAGGGCGGAGTGGCCGCCTACCGGCTGGCCCCCAATCTTGAGGATGTCTTCCAGGAAGGTGACCGCCGCATCTTCTCGCCCCGCCGGGCGACTGCTGCCGACCGCTGGCTCCTCATCGCCTTCTCCGTCCCGGAATCGCAGCGCCACCTCCGCCACCAGCTGCGCAGCATGCTAACCCGGATGGGCTTCGGGTCTGTCACCCCCGGCCTCTGGATTGCCCCGGGAAACACCTATGACGACATCAGGCACCAGCTTGAGCGGACCGGGCTGACTGAATACGTGGAGTTCTTCAAGGCCGAACACCTGACCGCCGGTGACGTCAAGGACAAGGTCTCCCGATGGTGGGACCTTCCGGCCCTGGAGTCGCTGTACGCGGAATTCATCGAGCGCTTCGCGCCGGTCCTGGCGCGCTGGGAGTCGGCGGGCGCAGCAGAGCCCGGGCCCGATGCCGACCGGGCGGCCTTCGCGGACTACATCCAGCTCCTCACCCAGTGGCGCCGGCTGCCGTATCTGGATCCGGGCCTGCCGGCGGAGTTCCTGCCGCCGGGCTGGCACGGGCTCACCGCAGAACGTATCTTCGCGGAGCTGCACCGCCGCCTGAACGTCCCGGCCCGCCAGCATGCCGAGCGGCTGCTGGCGGCCACGGGCAGTTCCGGTACTACTTAGGCCGGGCCGGGCCGGGCAGGGCCTAAGCCCTGGCCTGACACCACAGCGACCCCCTGGATTTCGATCAGCGCCTCGGCCTGCCAGAGCCTTGTGACGCCGACGCCTGCCATCGCGGGATAGTCGGTGCCCGCCATCTCACGCCAGATCCGCCCGATTTCGCGGCCGTTCTTCTGGTAGTCCTCGACGTCGGTCAAGTAGATGTTGACATTGACCAGGTCCGAGGGCACGCCCCCGGCTTCAGTCAGCGTCGTGAGGACGTTGGAGAAGCACTGGCGGAACTGCTCCACGATGCCGCCGGGAACAATGTCGCCGTTGCTGTCCATAGCCGTCTGCCCGCCCAGGTACACGGTGTTGCCGGCCAGGACGCCGTGGGCGAAGCCGGAGGGCTTGGCCAGGGCTGCGGGGTTGATGACCTTGTGGTTCATGGTGGCTCCTCAATAAGTCGGCGGTGCTGCGTACTAGTGGGTAATCGGGGTCCGGAGTTCAACCGGCGGGCGGATTCGGAACCGCTGCCGGTCTACCCAAACCGGTGAATTCGTGTTAACTTGAGCATATGTGACGACCGTAAAAATGTCGACATACCCGAATCGGGGATGCCGCAGCGGGCACGTCACCGGAACCGGCAAAGGGGCCGGCTCCGCCGTCGAACCGGAAGTGAAGAATCATGCGCCTTGCGACCGTCATTACGGCAGCCCACGACGCCGGTGGCCCCGCCACCCGCGCCGCCGTGCAGGTTGGGGACCGCTTTGTGCTGCTGGCCGCGCAGGACCTCAGTGAACTGCTGGGAAGTGCCGGCTGGCAGGAGCAGGCAGCGGCCGCCGTTGCCGCCGCGGAAACGGCGGGCAGCGCGTGCGACGCCGTCCGCGCCGACACCATCCCCGCCGACGCCGTCCGCTTCGCCACCGTGCTGCCGCGCCCGTCCAAAGTCATCTGCTGCGGCCTGAACTACGCGGACCACATCGCCGAGATGGGCCGGGAGCTGCCGGAATACCCCACCCTGTTCGCCAAGTACGCGGACACCCTGATCGGGGACGGCGAGGTCATCGACGCCGCCGGGCATGGCGCCAGGCTGGACTGGGAAGCAGAACTGGCGGTCGTCGTCGGCGCCCCGCTCAAGAACGCCTCGGTTGAGGAAGCCTCCGCCGCGATCGCCGGCTATACGGTAGCCAACGACATCTCCATGCGCGACTGGCAGAACCGCACCCTGCAGTGGTTCCAGGGCAAGGCCTTCGACCGCACCACCCCGCTCGGTCCGGTGCTGGTGACCGCGGACGAATGCGATCCCGAGGCCGGCGTCCGGGTCCGCTGCCTGGTCAACAGCACAGAGGTCCAAAACGGCAACACCAAGACGCTGGTCTTCACCGCAGCCGCCCTGCTGTCCTACATCTCCACCTTCACCAGGCTGAGCCCCGGCGACGTCGTCCTCACCGGCACCCCCGGCGGTGTCGGCATGGGCGCCACCCCGCCGCGTTTCCTGCACGACGGCGACGTGGTCACCACTGAGATCGAGGGCATCGGCACGCTCACCAACACCGTCCGTCTCTAAGCCACCACCCCGCCATTCCGACCCGCCATACAGAGAGGCATCACCATGACAGAACAGATCAGCCAGCAGTTGACTGAACAGGTCGTCCCCGTCGTCACCCGCAAGGGCGCGGAGCACCGCGACACCGGCCAGTCCGGCGGAGCCGTTCGGATCTCCGGCGTCAGCACCCAGCACACCCCTGCCACAAAGATTTGGTACGGCCAGGTCAGCAACGAACCGGGCTACCGCTCCTTCCCGCATCACCACGGCGAAGCCGAAACCGGCGGCTATGTGCTGCGCGGCCACGGCCGAATCTACTTCGGCGAGGGCTACAAGGAATTCATTGACATGACCGAGGGCGACTGGGTCTTCGTCCCGCCGTACATGCCGCATGTGGAAGCCAACATGAGCGTCACCGAGGAACTCGTCTGGCTGACAGCGCGCACTCCGGAGAACATTGTGGTGAACCTGGACGACGTCGACGACTCCACGCTCGAAGGGTACCGCCGGGTATGAACCCCACCTCCGAGATTCTGCTGTCGGCCCTTGCGCTGACGGCCGTCGAGCCGGAATTCCTCGACGAGGCCTACACCGCCACGACGCAGTACGTGCCCTGGCCCAAAGCCTACGGCGGCGACATGGTGGCCCAGGCCGCGGCCGCTGCAATGCGCTCGGTGGGCGATGACCGCTCGCTGCACTCGATGCACAGCTACTTCATGCGGCCGGTGGACATCGGCGCCGAGGTCCGTTACGAGGTGGAGCGGCTTCGCGACGGGCGGGGCTACTCCACCCGGCAGGTTCGCGCCTACCAGGGCGGCAAGACCGTCTATGTGGCCATGGCATCCTTCCAGGCGGAGGAATCCGGCGAGGAATTCGCCCGTGCCATGCCGGCCGGGATCCCGGACCCGGAGTCGCTGCCGTCCTCCGCCGACGTGCTCGACGGCGTTGAGGGTGACGCTGCGGCCTACTGGTCCGGCGGCCGCAGCTTCGACATGCGGCATGTTCCGGGATCCGTGTATCTCAGCGTTGAGGGGGAACAGGTTCCGTACCAGGCCGTCTGGGTGAAGGCTTTCGACCGGCTCCCCGACGACCCGGACCTGCAGCGGGCGGCGCTGGCCTACGTTTGCGACTACACCATCCTCGAACCGGTGCTCCGGGTGCACGGCTACGCCTGGGGTGACCCGGGCCTGGTCACGGCCAGTCTGGACCACGCCATGTGGTTCCACCGCGAAGGCCGGGTGGACGACTGGCTGCTGTATGTCCAGGAAGCAGTCTCGGCCCAGGCCAGCCGCGGCCTCGCCCAGGGGCACTTCTACGACCGGCAGGGCAGGCTCCTCGCCACGGTGGTCCAGGAAGGCATGATCCGGAAGTCGGTTGCTCCGTAACTGCCCTTTTGGGCGGCCAAAACGGCCGTTTCGGAGCAATCGATGGCCCCCACCACCTCTTAATGACGATACGAAAGGCTTGCAATGGAACTGACGCCCTCGGCGCACCAGGACACCTTTGCGCGTGACAACCTGCCCCCGGCATCGCAGTGGCCAGAATTGGAGTTCACGCTCCCGGAACTGCAGTACCCGCAGCAGCTCAACGCCGCCACCGCACTGATTGACGACGCCGTCCGCAGCTTTGGTGCCGAACGCCTGGCCCTGCTCACCCCCGACGGCACCGCCTGGAGCTACGGGGAACTGCAGCGCCGCGCCAACCAGGTGGCCCAGGTCCTCGTGGAGGACTGCGGAATTGTCCCGGGGAACCGCGTGATGCTGCGCTCGCCGAACAACCCGTGGCTCGTCGCGGCCTGGCTCGGGGTGCTCAAGGCCGGCGCCGTGGTCGTCACGATCATGCCGGCGTTGCGTGCCAACGAGATCCGGACGCTGCTGGAGCTGACCCGGCCGGCCGCCGCCCTGTGCGACAGCCGCTTCCTGGACGATCTGGCCGAGGCTGCCGGAGACGAGGTGCCGGTGCTGGCCATGGGGGGCAGCACCGGCACGGACCTCGCCGCCCGCTGCGCGGCCAAAAGCGGCGAGTTCGCGACCGTCCCGACGGCGGCGGACGACGTCGCGCTGCTCGGCCCGACCTCGGGCACCACCGGGACACCGAAAATCACCATGCACTTCCACCGGGACATCCTCGCCAACGCGGACACCTTTGCCCGGCACATCCTCCAGCCGACCCCCGAGGACGTCTTCGCGGGGTCGCCGCCGCTGGCCTTCACCTTCGGGCTGGGCGGGCTCGTGGTCTTCCCGCTGCGCTTCGGGGCCGCTGCGCTGCTGACTGAACGCGCCACCCCGCTCGAGCTGGCGCAAGCCGTGCATGCGGCGAAAGCCACCATTCTGTTCACTGCTCCGACGGCGTACAAGGCCATCCTCAAGGAGGGCGCCGAGGGGTTGCTCGCCAGCCTCCGGACCGCCGTGTCGGCGGGGGAGCACCTGCCGGCGGAAACCTGGCGCGCCGTCCATGAACGCACCGGCCTGAAGCTGGTCAACGGCATCGGCGCCACCGAAATGCTGCACGTCTTTATTTCCGCGGCAGGGGACGACATCCGCGCCGGCGCCACCGGCACCGCCGTCCCCGGATACCGGGCCACGATCCTTGACGACGACGGCAGGGAACTGGGCCCGAACGCGGTCGGGCGCCTCGCCGTGATCGGTCCCACCGGCTGCCGCTACCTCAACGACTCCCGCCAGCTGGACTACGTCGTCGACGGCTGGAACGTCACCGGCGACACCTTCAGCCGGGACGAGGACGGCTATTTCTACTACCAGGCACGCTCCGACAACATGATCGTGTCCTCCGGCTACAACATCGGCGCACCCGAGGTCGAGGCCGCGATTGACCAGCACCCGGACGTGCTGGAAAACGCCGTCGTCGGCAGGCCGGACCCCGACCGGGGCAGCGTGGTCTGCGCCTTCATCGTGCTGCGCGAGGGCGTCGAGGCCGATGACGCGAAGCGCAAGGAGATCCAGGACTTCGTGAAGCGGACCATCGCCCCGTACAAGTACCCGCGGCAGGTGAACTTCGTCGACGGACTGCCCCGCAACCCGAGCGGCAAACTCCAGCATTTCCGGCTGCGCGAGCAGCTGGCCGCTGACACCGCTACCCCCGAACACCAGAACGCTTGAGAGGCACCACATGAAAATCGCAATCATCGGCGGCGGCCCGGGCGGACTCTACTTCGCCGCCCTCATGAAGCAGCTGGATCCGAACCACGAGGTCACCGTCTGGGAACGGAACGCCGCGACCGACACCTTCGGATTCGGCGTCGTCTTCAGCGACGAAACCCTCGGCGGCATCGGCAACGCTGACACCGCGATCGCCGAGTACATGTCCGAGCGCTTCGCCCGCTGGACCGACATCGACATCCACTTCAAGGGTCAGCAGCACACCGTCGGCGGCCAGGGCTTTGCCGCCATGAGCCGCAAGGAACTGCTCGAGCTGCTGCAGCGCCGCTGCGCCGAACTCGGCGTCGACCTGCACTTCAGCACCCTGGCGCCGGACGTCGAGGAACTCAGCCGCGACTACGACCTCGTCCTCGCCGCGGACGGCCTGAACTCCGCCGTCCGCTCGCGATTCGCCGAGGTTTTCCAGCCCAGCCTCGACGTCCGCAAGTCCAAGTACATGTGGCTTGGCACCGACCTCGTCTTCGAGGCGTTCAAGTTCTTCGTCAAGGACACCGAGCACGGCGTCATGCAGATCCACGGCTACCCCTATTCGGACGAGGGAAGCACCTTCATCGTGGAAATGCATGAGGACGTCTGGCGCAGCGCCGGCTTCGACGTCACCGAACACCAGGCCTTCCGGCCGGGCGAAAGTGACGAGGCGGCCGTCGACGCGATCCGCGACATCTTCGCCGCGGAGCTCGAGGGGCACGAGGTCCTGGTCAACAACTCCAAGTGGATCAACTTCACCACGGTCCGCAACGAGTCCTGGCGGCACGGCAACATCGTGCTCCTCGGCGACGCCGCCCACACCGCGCACTTCTCCATCGGCTCCGGCACCAAGCTGGCCATGGAGGACTCCCTTGCCCTGGCAGCTTGCCTGCACGAACACACCGAGCTGGGGGCCGCGCTGGAAGCCTACGAAACGGAACGCCGGCCCGTCGTCGAATCCACCCAGCGCGCCGCCCAGGCCTCGCTGGAATGGTTCGAGAATATCGGCATGTACAAGGACCAGAACCCGGTCCAGTTCTGCTTCAACCTGCTCACCCGCAGCCGCCGGATCACCTACGACAACCTCAAGCTGCGGGACCCCGAGTTCGCCGCCCGCGTGGACGAGGAATTCGCGCGCACGCAGGGCATCGAGGGCAGTGCCCCGGCCATGTTCCAGCCCTACCGGATCGGCGGGCTGGAACTGAAGAACCGGATCGTCGTCTCACCGATGGACATGTACTCGGCCACCGACGGTGTGCCGGGGAACTTCCACCTGGTCCACCTCGGCAGCAAGGCCCTCGGCGGCGCCGGCCTGGTCATGACCGAGATGGTCTGCGTCTCTGAGACCGGCCGCATCACGCCAGGCTGCAGCGGCCTCTACAACGAGGTCCAGCAGGAGAGCTGGCGCGAGATCGTCGACTTCGTGCACCACCGTTCGACGGCGGCCGTCGGTGTCCAGCTGGGCCATTCCGGCCGCAAGGGCTCCACCAAACTGATGTGGGAAGGGATCGACGAGCCGCTGCCGGAGGGCGGCTGGGAGCCGGTGGGCCCCTCGGCGATCCCCTACGGCCCGGGGAGCCCGGCCCCGCGCGAAATCAGCCGTGCTGAGATGGACCAGGTCCGGGACGAGTTCGTCGCCGCCACTGTCCGCGCCGCGGCTGCGGGCTTCGACCTGCTGGAGCTGCACTGCGCGCACGGCTACCTGCTGTCCACGTTCCTCTCGCCGCTGGCCAACCGGCGCACCGACGACTACGGCGGATCGCTGGAGAACCGGCTGCGGTACCCCCTGGAGGTGTTCGACGCCGTTCGTGCCGCCTGGCCGGCGGACAAGCCACTGACGGTCCGGCTCTCCGCGACGGACTGGTCACCCGGCGGCAATGACGAGCACGACGCTGTTGCGATTGCCCGGGCGTTCGTGGAGCACGGCGCCGACGGTGTGGACGTCTCCTCCGGCCAAGTGGTCAAGGAGGAGAAGCCGGCCTACGGCCGGAGCTACCAGACGCCGTTTGCGGACCGGATCCGGCAGGAGGTGGCGCACAGGGCAGGCGTGGCAGTGATCGCGGTGGGGGCGGTGTCCTCCTACGACGACGTCAACTCGATCCTGCTGGCAGGCCGGGCGGACCTCTGTGCCCTTGGCCGCACGCACCTGTTTGATCCGCAGTGGACCCTGCACGCGGCGATCGAGCAGGACTACCGCGGGCCCGGCGCCGACTGGCCGCAGCAATTCCGGGCCGGCAGCCGGAAGCCGCCGTCGGCCCGCACCGACGCGGTCCGGCCCCGGCTGGCGCTGGTGCGCGAGCCCGAGATTGCCGGGCTGCCGACGCACCTGCGCTGGACACCGGCGAAAGTGCCGGCGTCGGTCTAGCGCCGGTGCGGGATCGCTGCCCGGTGCCTCGATGGCGCGGTGCCGGGCAGCGGACGGGGCGGTCCGGTCAGTCCCGGCCGGAGACGCCGCGGGCGGTGACTTTGGCCGTCAGCTCCGCCGGCCACGGGGTGGCGGCCGTGGCGCCCTGGGCGACGTGGGCCGTGACGAAGGACCCGTGGGCGGCGAGGGCTCGGGGTTCGCCGCGGAATTCCTCGCCCCACACCTCAAAGCTGAACGTCATGGACGTGCGGCCGATTTTTTCCACCACTACGGTGGTGGTGACCTGCTGGCCGAAGTACAACTTCGCCCGGTAGTTGAGTTCGTGGCGAACCCGCGGAGCCGACGGGAAGTACTCCGGCAGATCCAGGTCCCGGAACAACTTGGCCTCGCAGGCCTCGACAAAGCGGAGCACCGCCGAATTGTGCTGGTGCCCCGCGGCATCCGTATCCACCCATTCAATGGTCCGTTCCAGGGTTGCCGTCGTGGCGGTGCTGGGGAGGGACTGAAGGGGGTTCATGGAGGCCGCCTGGAAGTTCGTAGAGCAGTTAGCAACAGCGCAGTAATCAACCGCTGCATTACTCAATGGAAGGTAAGTCCATGGTAGTAGCTTCATCCGTTTCCCCCGGCGCCCCGGGCGCTCCGGAAGTGGCCCTCGGGCCCCTCGACGCGGCCCGGGAGGTCCCCGGCGGCCAGGTTCAGCAGCCGTCCGCGACCGTCGCGCAGCTCGTGGGAAGGACCTTGGCGGAGCTCGGCGTCGGCCACGTCTTCGGCGTAGTGGGCAGCGGCAACTTCGAGGTGACCAATGCCCTGCGCCTGGCCGGGGTGCCCTACACCGCTGCCCGGCACGAGGGCGGCGCTGCCACCATGGCCGACGCCTATTCCCGGATGTCCGGCCTGGTGGGCGTGGTGAGCACGCACCAGGGTTGCGGGCTGAGCAACGCCGTCACCGGGATCGGGGAAGCGGCCAAGAGCCGCACGCCGCTGATCGTACTGACGGCCGACACCCAGGGCTCCGCTGTCCGGTCGAACTTCAAAATCGACCAGGATGCCCTCGCCCGGAGCGTCGGAGCCGTGAGCGAGCGGATCCATTCACCCGCCACCGCCGTCGCGGACACCATCCGGGCCTTCCGCACCGCCCGGAACGAACGCCGCACCGTAGTGCTCAACCTGCCTCTCGATGTCCAGTCGGCCCCGGCTGCCGCCCAGGCAGGGGCGGCCCGCCCGGCCGCTGTCGCCGACGTCCAGCCGGTCCGCCCCGCTGCCCCCGGCGTCCGTCGCCTGGCGCACCTGATCAACGCCGCGGAGCGCCCGGTCTTCGTGGCAGGCCGCGGGGCCAGGAACGCGCGCGAGGAGCTGCTCAGCCTCGCCTCGCATTCCGGGGCGCTCGTGGCCACGTCGGCGGTGGCGAATGGCTTGTTCCATGACGAGGACTTCGCGCTCGGGATTTCCGGCGGATTCTCCTCGCCGCTCAGCGCCGAGCTGATCCAGGGCGCTGACCTGATCGTGGGCTGGGGCTGCGCCCTGAACATGTGGACCATGCGGCACGGACATTTGATCTCCGCCGGGACCGCCGTGGTCCAGGTCGACGTCGAGGACTCCGCGCTTGGCGCCAACCGGCCCATCGACCTGGGCGTGGTGGGGGATTCCGCGCTGACTGCGGCGGATGTCCTCGCGGAACTGCGGACGCTCCAGCCGACGCCGGCGCAGCGGTACCGCACCGCGCAGAACGCGGCCTCCATCGCAGCAGGCTCGCGCTGGAACGACGTCGAAACTCCGGACCTCTCTGGCGGCGGGCGGATCGATCCGCGGGTGCTGAGCCGCGAACTGGACCTGATCCTGCCCGCGGACCGGATTCTCTCGATCGACTCCGGCAACTTCATGGGCTATCCCAGCACCTACCTCAAAGTCCCGGATGAGTTCGGCTTCTGCTTCACCCAGGCCTTCCAATCGATCGGGCTCGGTCTCTACACCGCGATCGGGGCCGCGCTGGCCCGGCCGGACCGGCTGCCGGTCCTCGGGGCCGGGGACGGCGGCTTCCTGATGGGCATCAGCGAACTGGAGACTGCCGTCCGTCTGGAGCTGCCGCTCGTCTGCATTATCTACAACGACGCCGGCTACGGGGCGGAGGTCCACCATTTCGGCGCGGGTGCGGAGTCCGACGGCGGCCCAGCCGTCGATCCCGCCGTGGACCTCGGTACCGTCACCTTTCCGGACACTGACATCGCCGCGATCGCTCGGGGTTTCGGCGCGGACGCCGTGACGGTCCGCAGCGTGGCGGACCTTGAGGCCGTCCACGCCTGGCTGCAGGCGGGCCCCGCCCGGCCGCTGGTCATCGATGCCAAGATAGCGTCCGACGGCGGCGCCTGGTGGCTCGCCGAGGCCTTCAAAGGCCACTGACTTCAGCGCACAACGCTGACGATCGTTACAGAAACTAAATATGCTGATTTGTTTACTGTCGGAATCAATGCGTGACACAGTGGGCACAGCATGTGATCTGCCACACAAAATCCCAACGAAATCTCAATGAGAGGTACACCCATGACGCAGTCAATGCCGACTGAGTTGCGCAACGAGGCCACACCCCGGTGGAAGGGCCACGCGGTCCTGATCCTGTGCTTCGTGGCCATCGTCTTTGATGGTTATGACCTGGTGGTCTACGGGTCCACCGTCCCCACGATCCTGAAATTCCAGGAATGGGGCGTCACCCCCGCGCAGGCCGGCCTGATCGGCAGCCTCGCCCTGGTCGGCATGCTCGTCGGCACGCTCTCCGTCGGCATCCTGACCGACAAGCTGGGCCGCCGCCGTATCATGCTTGCCTGCATCGCGTGGTTCTCCACCTGCATGCTGCTCACGGCCTTCGCGCCATCCGCCGAGGTCTTCGGCCTCCTGCGGTTCCTGACCGGCCTGGGCCTGGGCGGCATCGTTCCCACTTGCATCGCGCTGACAGTCGAATACGCCCGCAAGGAGCGGCGCCAGATCGCCAACGCCGTGATGTTCAGCGGCTACTCCGTGGGCGGCGTCGGCGCCTCCCTCCTCGCCATCAACCTGCTGCAGCACATCGACTTCCGCTGGATGTACGCCATCGGCGCGCTGCCCCTCGTCACCCTGCTCCCCATCGCCTGGAAACTCCTGCCCGAGTCGGTGGCCTACCTCGCCCGGAAGCAGCGCATCGAGGAGGCCAAAGCGACCGCAGACCGCTACGGCCTGATCTACTCGGACATCGTCACCGCGGAGGACGTCAAGACCGGAACAGAAGCGCCGAAATCGGCCATGAAGACCCTGTTCACCCGCAAGTGGATCCGCTCCACCGTCCTGTTCGCGATGGCGAACTTCTGCGGACTGCTGCTGGTCTACGGGCTGAACACCTGGCTGCCGCAGATCATGCGGCAGGCCGGATTCCAGCTCGGCGATGCCCTGACATTCCTGCTGGTGCTCAATGCCGGCGCGATCGTCGGCTCCATCAGCGCCTCCGTCCTGGCGGACAAGATCGGCATCCGCAAGGTGGTGACGGCGTCCTTCCTCCTGGCCTTCGTGTCCATCCTCATGCTGAGCCTCCAGCTCCCGCTGGCGATGCTGCTCGTCATCGTCGCCTTCGCCGGGCTCGGCTCCGTGGGAACCCAGATCCTGGTGGGCGGCTACTGCGCCACGCATTATCCGCAGTCCCTGAGCGCCACCGCCCTGAGCTGGTCGCTCGGCATTGGACGCATCGGCGCCATCTGCGGGCCACTGATCGGCGGGCTGATCGCCGGAATGGCCTTCGGCTGGCAGCTCAACTTCTACATGTTCGCGGCCTTCGCCGTGGTCGGCGCCATTGTGGTGTTCTCGGTGCCGAAACTTACCGAAAAGTAGGCCCCGCACCAGCCCCTGCGACGGAGTCACAGAGCAGTACACAATCCGGGGAGTCCCATAACTCTTCGATAAAGGCCCGTCCCCGCAGCCGCGCGGGGCGGGCCTTGCTGTCTATCCTGAACGAGTTAGCTGCAGTTCCGGGGAAGCGGGCTACGCCCATCAGCCGTCCGCCGAGCAAGGATTTCCGTGGCAATCGCAGAATACGACGTCGTCATCAAGCGGGATGCCATGAGCGTGTATGACTTCCTGCTCGACGCCCGCAACCTGCCGGCCTGGCGTGCCGGTGTCAGCAGCATCGAACTGGAATCGGGCGCCGCCGGAACCAAGGGAGCCGTGTACCGGCAGACCGTCACCGGCCCCGGCGGACGCGCCATCTGCGGAGATTTCGAGATCACCGAGGCGCGGCCCGGGGCGGAAATCCAGTACCGGGGTCTGGGCGGGCCGGAGCGGACGCGCGGCGGCTACTACCTGAGCACGGAAGGCGGAAGCACCCGCGTCCGCTTCGCCGTGGAATGCGAGCCCCGGGGGCTCCTGGCCCGGCTGAAGTCCCCCCTCCGCCGCCGGATGAAGGCCGAGGTCTGCCAATTGGAGCAGCTCAAGTCGGTGCTGGAAGAACAGGCAGCGCCGTAACGGCAGTGCTGTAACACTCGCCCCGCGCACTTTTGTCCCCGGCGAGTACGGTAATTTTGAGACTGTGCTGATCTCCGACCGCGACATTCGTGCCGAAATTGACTCCCAACGGATCGTTCTGGAGCCGTTTGACCCTGCCATGGTTCAGCCATCGTCGGTTGACGTCCGGATCGACAAATTCTTCCGGCTCTTCGACAACCACAAGTACGCCCATATCGACCCGGCAGAGGAACAGCCCGAGCTGACCCGCCTGGTCGAGGTCGAGTCCGGCGAACCCTTCATCCTCCACCCCGGGGAATTCGTCCTGGGCTCCACCTACGAAACGGTGACGCTTCCCGACGACATCGCCGCCCGGCTTGAGGGCAAGTCCTCGCTGGGCCGGCTGGGCCTGCTCACGCACTCCACGGCAGGGTTCATCGATCCGGGCTTTTCCGGACACGTGACGCTCGAGCTGTCCAATATGGCGACGCTGCCGATCAAGCTGTGGCCGGGCATGAAGATCGGCCAGCTGTGCTTCTTCCGGCTCACTTCCGCCGCCGAGTACCCGTACGGCTCCGGCGAGTACGGCAACCGCTACCAGGGCCAGCGCGGCCCGACGGCGAGCCGCAGCCACTTGAACTTCCACCGCACGGACATCTGAACCCCGTGGCGCGGTAATACCGCGCGCGCTGACGCGCTGCACGGACGCTGGGACCGCGGCCCAGGGCGGAGCTAGACGCCGTCCGCGGTCCGCACCGTGGGCGGTTTCGCCGGCCGGCGCAGCATCGCCACCACCGGCTCGATGAACTTGGCTGCGAGCGGGCCCGTCACGGCCATGATCAGCACGTAGGCGGTGGCCAGGGCCGCGAGCTCCTGGGGCACCACGCCAGAGGCGACAGCAAGGCCGGCAATAACGATCGAAAATTCCCCGCGGGCGATCAGGGCGGCGCCGGCGCGGAATTGCCCGGGCCGGCCGATCCCGGCCCGCTTGGCCGCCCAGACCCCCGTGATCATCTTGGTGGCGGCAGTGACGACGGCCAGCAGCAGGGCCCAGCCCAGCACGGGCGGGATGGTGGAGGGGTCTGTGTTGAGGCCGAAGACCACGAAGAAGATCGCAGCGAAAAGGTCCCGCAAGGGCTCCAGGATCCTGGTGGCGCTGTGCGCAGTGGCCCCCGAAATGGCGATTCCGAGCATAAAGGCCCCCACCGCCGCGGACACCTGCATGGCCGCGGCCAGTCCGGCCACGAGCAGCGCGGCCCCGAGCAGGTTGAGCAGGAACACCTCGGAGTTCTCGCTGTGCACGGCCTTTGACACATGGTGCCCGTGGCGCAGTGCCACCAGCAGCACGACGGTGACGACGGCCAGCGAGATCCCTACGGTCTGCAGTCCCATCACGAAGCTGACGCCGGCCAGGGTCGCGGTCAGGATCGGCAGGTAAACCGCCATGGCCAGGTCCTCGAACACGAGGATCGAGAGCACCACCGGGGTCTCGCGGTTGCCGATCCGGCCCAGGTCCGTGATCACCTTCGCCGCGATCCCCGAGGACGAAATGTAGGTGACCCCGCCCATCACCATCGCTCCCACGACCCCCCAGCCCAGCAGGACCGCCAGCAGGGCACCCGGCAGGAAGTTCAGGACGAGGTCCAGGACGCCGGCCTGCCAGGAGCGGCGCAGACCCGTGACCAGCTCGGCGGCTGTATATTCCAATCCGAGCATAAGCAGGAGAAGAATGACGCCGATCTCGCTCGAAAGATGGGCGAACTCCTGCATACCCTCAAGTTTCACAATCCCGCCGGCACCGAAGAACAGCCCTCCGACGAGGTACAACGGGATAGGAGACATGCCGATCCGCCCCGCCAGCCTCGCCAGCAAGCCGAGGCAAAAGACGACGGCCCCGAGTTCAATCAGGGTCAGTGCAAGCGGATCCATGCCGTCAGCCGTTGCGCAGGATGCCGGCTGCTGTGTCGAGGCCTTCTTGCGTTCCTACTGCCACGAGGAGATCGCCGCGTTGCATGACCACGTCCGGTCCCGGCGAGGGGAGTACTTCGCCTTCGCGCATGATGGCCACAATCGAGGCACCGCTCCTGGTCCGGATGCGGGCCTTGCCCATCGGCTGGCCACGGAAGGGCGAATCGGGCCCGATGGAGAACTGCCGGGTGACGATTCCCGGGACCTCGCGGTGGGCTTCGGAAAGCTGCATGGCCAGCCGTTGGCCGCCCAGCAGGTTCCCCAGCGCAGCGGCTTCATCGGCGGTCAGCGGGATGGACGCCTGGCAGGTGTCCGGGTCGTCCCACGTGGAGACGATCAGCTCGGTTTGGCCTTCGCGGTATTCCACGACGCCGATCCGCCGCCCGGAGGCGGTCATGAAATCCTTGCGCCGGCCCAGCCCCGGCAGTTCCGTTTCATCCACGTTCATGCCTCCAGCCTAGTGCGCCGGACGGCTTTCCGGGCAGCTTCAGGCCGCGGGGACCACCGCGATGTCGGTCTTGTCCGGTGCCTTGACCGGGAGCAGGAGCAATAGCCCGGCCAGCAGCACCACCATGATGCCGAGGATGCCCCAACGCTGCGCCTCGCCGGGCTCGACCAGCGGGGCGGCGACGGCGATGCACAGCGTGAAGAGTGCAGGGGCCAGGAAGCTGACGGCCCGGCCTGTGGTGGCGTACAGCCCGAACAGCTCGCCGGACTCGCCGTGCGGGGCGAGCCGGGCCAGATAGGCCCGCGAGGAGGACTGCGCCGGCCCCACGAAGAGGCACAGGAACAGGCCGAAGATCCAGAACGTGGTAGTGCCCGCCCACTCCATGCCGAAGAAGGACTGGTTCGCGTTGCCAAGGACCAGAATCATCGACCCGGCGATCAGCAGGCCCACCAGCGACCCGATGATGACCGACTTGGGCCCGATCCGGTCGTCGAGGAAGCCGCCCAAAATGGCGCCCACGGCGGCGACGACGTTCCCGAAGATCGCGAAGAAGATGACGTCCTTGAGTTCGAAGCCGAACGTGCCGGCGGCGATGATGCCGCCAAAGGTGAACACCGCGGCCAGCCCGTCCCGGAACACGGCACTGGCGAGCAGGAAGTAGATGGTGTGCGGGCTGGTCCGGTAGATCGCTTTGATCCGCCGCACCAGCAGGCCGTAGGAAGCCAGCAATCCCAGACCGGCGCCCTGCTTGGTCCTGGGAAGCTCCGGCACGGCGAACAACACTGGCAACGCGAAGATGAAGAACCACAAGGCCGAGAACACCGCGACCAGGCGGATGTTCAGGCCGTCCTCCGTCGAGGCGCCGAACCAGTCGAAGCTGGGCTGGACGAAGAGCTGGAGCACAATTAGCAGCGCTGCGATCCCGCCGAGGTACCCCATGCCCCAGCCGAAGCCGCTGACCTTGCCGATGTTCTCCCGGGTGGAGATCTGGGCGAGCATGGCGTTGTAGTTCACACCGGCAAACTCGAAAAACACATTCGCCAGCGCGATCAGCGTCACGCCGAGCAGCAGGAACTCCGGACGCGGGAAGACGAAGAAACACAGCGCGGTCAGGAGCGCCACCGCGGCAGTATTGACCCCCAGCCAGAGCTTCCGGCGCCCCCCGGTGTCCGAGCGCTGCCCGGTGACAGGGGCCAGCAGCGCGATGGCGGCACCGGCGATGGCCAGTGCGCCGCCCAGGACCGCGGAGGCCTGGTCCTCGCCGCCGAAGGCATTGGAGGTCAGGTACACAGTAAAGACGAACGTGGTCATGACCGCGTTGAAGGCAGCCGAGCCCCAGTCCCAGGCTGCCCACGCGAGGATGCGGCCCTTGTGGGTGACCTGGCTTCCGGATTCCAGTTCCGAGGCGGGACGCATGGCCTCGGGGGCAGCAGCGGAGTTCATAGCGTGAATATTATCCGCAGGGCGTCGAGGTCTCGGCGCACCGTGCGAAAAGAATTTGTCCACGCTTGGTAAACTGTCCGGACTGAACCTAACGAATGCCCCGCCTGCTCCAACTTTTTGACAATCGAATTCCTGACGTTGCGGAGATACCAGTGATCACAGTCCTTGCCGTGCACTTTGCGGTGGCTGCTGTGACGCCATTTCTCTTCCGGAAGTTCGGCCGGAATTCGTTTTACGCCCTCGCGGCGGTACCCGCAGGCTCCTTCGTCTGGCTGCTCCTGCAGCACGGCGCCGTCTACTCCGGCCCTGGAGAAGCCCAGGGCGGCGGTGGTGCCGGCACGGGACTGGCCGAGGTCCTGCCCTGGATCCCCGAGCTGAAAATTGAGCTTGCCTTCCGGTTGGACGCCCTGGCCTGGATTATGTCCCTGCTCGTCCTGGGCGTGGGGGCGCTGGTCCTGGTCTATTGCGCCCGGTACTTCAAGGACAAGGACGACTACCTCGGCGGATTCGGTGCCCAGCTGCTGGCCTTCGCCGGGGTGATGTTCGGCCTGGTGACGGCAGATGACCTGCTCCTGCTGTTCATCTTCTGGGAACTGACCACGGTCCTGTCCTACCTGCTGATCGGCTACGCCCGGACCAGGCTCTCAGCGCGGCGTTCCGCCTTGCAGGCCCTCATCGTGACCACCGCCGGCGGCCTGGCCATGCTGGTGGGTCTGATCATCCTCGGCTTCACCGCCGGGACCTACCGGATCTCGATGCTCCTCGAGCTGGCGCCCGGCCTCGTCACCGGGCCCGCCGCGGGAGCCGTGGGCGCCGCCGTCGTACTCATTCTGATCGGTGCGATCACCAAATCGGCCCTCGTCCCGTTCCACTTCTGGCTCCCCGGCGCCATGGCGGCCCCCACCCCGGTGAGCGCCTACCTGCATGCCGCGGCCATGGTGAAGGCCGGTATCTACCTCGTGGCACGGCTGGCGCCGGGATTCGCGGATACCGCGTTCTGGTTGCCGGTGGTCCTCGGCCTCGGCCTCGCCACGATGCTGGTCGGCGGCTACCGGGCGCTGCGGCAGACCGATATCAAGCTCATCCTGGCCTACGGCACGGTCAGCCAGCTCGGCTTCCTGACCATGGTGGTGGGCCTCGGCAAACCCGATGCGGCGCTGGCCGGCCTTGCCCTGCTCCTCGCCCACGGACTGTTCAAAGCCACCCTCTTCCTGGTGGTTGGGATCATTGACCACCAGGCCGGAACGCGTGACATCCGCAAGCTCTCGGGCGTCTACCGTTCCGCCCGCGGCCTCGCCATCGTGGCCGCCGTCGGCGCCGCATCGATGGCCGGCATCCCGCCGCTGGCCGGCTTCGTCGCGAAGGAATCGGTCTTCGAAGCCTTCGTCCACTACAGCGCCGAGCCCGCCGCCGGCCCGTGGGGGCTGGTGGTCCTGCTCGGCCTGGTCCTGGGCTCCATCCTGACCTTCGCCTACAGTGCACGGTTTATGTGGGGCGCCTTCGCCGTCAAATCCGGCGTCGAGCCCACCCCGTTCACACCGATCAAACCGGCGTTCCTGGCCGCCCCCGCCATCCTGAGCCTCCTGACCATCGTCTACGGGCTGTGGCCGGCCCCCGCCGACGGCTGGATCCAGCCCTACGCGGCGTTGTTCGTGCCCGACGGCGAGGACCCGGCGGACGCCGCCGGACACCTGGCGCTGTGGCACGGCCTGACCCCGGCCCTGGGACTGACCGCCATCACCTTCGCCCTCGGCCTGGCCATGTTCTACGGCCGCAACGCGGTCTCCCGGCTCCAGGGGCTGGTCCCCGGCTGGATCGACGGCGACCGCAGCTACCAGCTGACCATAGGTGCGCTCGACGACGCCGCGGTCTGGATCACCGGCCGGACCCAGCGCGGCTCGCTGTACTTCTACCTGACCGTCATCCTCACCGTGGCGTTCGTCCTGCCGCTCACCGCGCTGGTGCTGGCCAACAAACCGCTGCCGCAGGACCTCTACTTCATTGACCCCAACTCCCCGCTGCAGGTCGTCGTGGGTGCCGGAATTGTGATCGGGGCGCTGGCAGCGGTCCGCGCCAACAAGCGCTTCCTGGCCGTGCTGATGGTCTCCGTCACCGGCTACGGCATTGCCTTGATGTTCGCGCTGCAGGGCGCCCCGGACCTCGCGCTGACCCAGATGCTGGTGGAATCCATCATCCTGGTGGCCTTCGTCCTGGCCATGCGCAGCCTCCCGGCCGAACTGCGCGACCGAACCGGCGGGAAGTACCGGGTGGTGCGTGTGATCATCGGCGCCGCCTTCGGCGTCACCATGGTGTTTGTCGCCATCTACGCCCTCGGCGCCCGGGTGGCCACGCCCGTATCGCTCGAATTCCCCAAGCTGGCCTACGAGGGCGGCGGCGGACTGAACATTGTGAACGTGACCCTGGTGGACATCCGCGCCTGGGACACCTTCGGGGAGATCGCGGTGCTGGCCCTGGCGGCCACCGGCGTCGCCAGCCTGATCTTCGTCCGGGGCCGCGGCGAGGGGATCCGGGCCTCCTCCACCGTGGCCGAGGGGACCGTCGGACGCCGAAACGCCGCTACCGGCCGCGGGAACACCCGTGACGATGCCACACTGGCCATGAGCCGCCGGTTCGCGGCCTCCAGCCGGGACGCCTGGCTCGTAGCCGGCCGGACCATGGCGCCGGAGCGCCGTTCCATCATCTTCGAAGTCGTCACACGGCTGGTCTTCCACTCCATCATCGTCTTCTCCATCTACCTGCTGCTGGCGGGCCACAACACCCCCGGCGGCGGCTTCGCCGGCGGCCTCACCGCCGGGCTGGCGCTCACCGTCCGCTACCTCGCCGGCGGCCGGTTCGAGCTGCGCGAAGCCACCCCGATCAGCGCCGGCACCCTGCTGGGCTTCGGCCTCGCCACCGCGGCCGCCTCGGGTTTGGTGCCGCTGCTGCTCGGCGGCCAGGTGTTCCAGAGCGCCATCATCGAGTTCTGGCTGCCGGTCTTCGGCGACGTCAAGTTCGTCACCTCCACGATCTTCGACATCGGCGTTTACATAGTCGTCGTCGGCCTGGTGCTGGACGTGCTGCGCAGCCTCGGCGCCGAAATCGACGAACACTTCGAGGAACACCCGGAGGTACATGCCGACGAGCAGACCGACGGGCAGGCCGACGGGCAGGAAACCGGCGGGATTCCGGCCGAAACCACAGCCGGGGGGCAAGCATGAGCGTCAACCTGACCCTGCTGACGGTCATGGGCGCCCTCTACGCGTGCGGCATCTACCTGATCCTGGAACGCAGCCTGACCCGGGTCCTGCTGGGCCTGATGCTTCTCGCGAACGCCACCAACCTGCTGATCCTCGCCACCGGCGGCTACGCCGGCCTGGCACCGATGTACAGCAAGGACACCGCCGCGGGTGAGTACAACGATCCGCTGCCGCAGGCCCTGATCCTCACCTCGATCGTGATCTCCTTCGCCGTCACGGCATTTATGCTCGGCATCATCTACCGGACCTGGGTGCTGGCCCGCGAGGATGAGATCCAGGACGACGCCGAGGACCGCCGTGTCGCGAAGACTCCCAGCTTCGACGTCGAGGACGACTCCGTGATCCCGGTGGAGACCTCCGAGTTCCCCCTGACCATGATCGGCTCGGACGGCCAAGCCGTGTCCGACGTTCCCGACGGCGCCGAGGCCACGGTCAAGGTCGCCGACCGCAAGCTGGACGCCGAGGAAGCCGCCTCGGAAGAACAGCCCGGATCCCTGAATGTTGCCCCACCCAAGGAAGGAGGCGGACAGTGAACATTGCCAGTTTCGCCCCGCTCGCCGTCCTCCTTCCCATCCTCGGCGCTGCCCTGACCTTCCTGCTGATCCGGCACTCACGGGCTCAACGGACAGTAAGCATCGCGCTGCTGTCCCTGACGCTGCTGCTGGAGTGCTGGCTGCTGGCCTCCGTCTGGGACGGCGGAACGGCGGCGGTCAACATTGGCGGCTGGCTCCCGCCGTGGGGCATCGTGATGGTGGTGGACCAGTTCTCCTCGCTGATGCTGGTGGTCTCCTCCTCCGTGAGCCTCGCCGTGCTGATTTACGCCACCGGGCAGGGCATGGCCGACGGCGACCGGGACGCGCCGGTCTCGATCTTCCACCCCACCTACCTGATCCTGGTGGCCGGGGTGTCCAACGCCTTCCTCTCCGGGGACCTGTTCAACCTCTACGTGGGGTTCGAGATCCTGCTGACCGCCAGCTATGTGCTGATGACACTCGGCGGGACCGGGCCGAGGATCCGGGCCGGTGTGACCTACGTGGTGGTCTCCGTGGTGTCCTCGGTGCTCTTCCTGATCGCGATCGCGATGATCTACGGCGCCACCGGCACCATCAACATGGCCGACCTCGCCATCAAGCTCGCGGACCTGGACCAGGGCACGCAGAACCTGCTGCACGTGATGCTCCTGGTGGCGTTCGGCATCAAAGCGGCCGTGTTTCCGCTGTCCTTCTGGCTCCCGGACTCCTACCCGACGGCGCCCGCCCCGGTCACGGCGGTGTTCGCCGGCCTGCTCACCAAGGTGGGCGTCTACGCGATCGTCCGCACCGAAACACTGCTGTTCCCGGGTGACACGTTCAATACCCCGCTGATGGTCGCGGCCCTGCTGACCATGATCGTGGGGATCCTGGGCGCCCTGGCCCAGAGCGACATCAAACGACTCCTGTCTTTCACCCTGGTCAGCCACATCGGCTATATGGTGTTCGGCCTCGCAATGTCCTCGGTGGCCGGGCTGGGCGCCGCCGTCTTCTACGTGGCGCACCACATCACCATCCAGACCAGCCTGTTCCTGGTGACCGGCCTGATCGAACGCCGCGGCGGCAGTTCCTCGATGGACCGCGTCGCCGGGCTCGCGAAGCTGTCCCCGCTGCTGGCGGTGCTGTTCTTCGTCCCGGCCATGAACCTGGCCGGCATCCCGCCGTTCTCCGGCTTCCTGGGCAAGCTGGGGCTGCTGCAGGCCGGTGTCCAGCTGGGAACCCCGCTGGCTTGTGCCCTCGTGATCGGCGGGGTGCTGACCAGCCTGCTGACCCTGCTGGCCATCGCGCGCGTCTGGAACCGCGCCTTCTGGCGCAAGCCCGAGGACGCCGAACACCCCGATCCGGTGCTGCTGGCCGCCCCCGAGGATTCGGCCACGGGGGACCGGGCCGGCAAGACCAACGTCACCCTGCTGCCGCGGACCATGGTGGGCTCCACCCTGGGCCTGGTCATCTTCGGCGTCGGGCTGACCATCTTCGCCGGTCCGCTGTACAAGGTGGCGGACCAGTCCGCCGTGGACATGCTCGACCGGACCTCGTACATCCAGGCGGTCCTTGGCCAGGAAGCCCAGGTTCCTGCGATCGCTCAGCCCGAGCCGCCGGTGGTGTCCAAATGAGCCGGAAACGGATCTCGCTGCGGCAGGAACTCCCGCTGCTGGTATGGCTTGTGATTGTCTGGGTTGCCCTCTGGCGGGACTTCAGCCCCGGGAACCTGCTCTTCGGCGCCCTCATTGCCGTCCTGGTGGCCCGGCTGTTCTACCTGCCGCCGGTGGAACTCGGCGGGCGCTTCAACGTGCTCCGGGCAGTTCCGTTCGCCTTGATGTTCCTGGCGAAAGTGGCGGCAGCGAGCTTCCAGGTCCTGTACCTGGCCGTGGTCACCGGCCCCAAGGTGATCAGCGCCGTCGTCGCCGTCCCGCTCCGGAGCCACTCCGACCTGCTGGTCACCGCGACCGGCCACATCACCGCACTGATCCCCGGTTCGCTGGTCGTGGAGGTGGACCGCTCCACGTCCACGCTCTACATCCACGGCATCAACATCCGCGACGCCGCCGACGCCGCGCAGCTGCGCAAGGACGTCCGCAACACGGAGGCCGGACTGATCAGGATCATGGGCACCAAAGCCGAACTGTCCGCACTCAACCAGGAGGTGGCGGCATGATGCAGCTGGTCCTGACCGTCACCGCCGTGGTGCTCTCCCTGGCTGCCGGCGGCGCCATTATCCGGATCGCGCGCGGCCCGTCACTGCTGGACCGGGTGCTCGCCGCGGACGTGCTGCTGGCGATCGTGGGCGCCGCCTTGTGCATCGACATGGCTGCGAACCGGCACCTGAACAGCCTCATGCTGCTGGTGGCGGTGTCCCTCATCGGGTTCGTCGGCTCCGTCACGGTCGCCCGCTTCGTTGCCGACCGTCGGGAGAAGACCAGTGAATCCTGAGACATTTTCCGCCGATACCGTGATCGACGCTGTCTCGGCGGTCTTTATGGTGGTCGGCGCCCTGATGTCCCTCGCCGCGGCGTTGGGCCTGCTCCGCTTCCCGGACCTCATGACCCGCATGCACGCAGCCACCAAGCCGCAGGTGCTGGGGCTGTTCCTGCTGCTCTTCGCGCTGGGCCTGCAGATGCGCACCTGGTGGGTGTGGCCGGTGCTGGTGGTGGCGTGGATCTTCCAGCTGCTCACCGTGCCGGTGTCCGCGCATATGGTCGGCCGGGCCGGTTACCGGACAAAGCACCTGCACCCGGAGCTGCTCAGCACAGATGAACTGGAGGCAGTGGTGCAGCAGGCGGCCGGCAAACGCGGTTTTACCGACGACGACGGCGACGCGGCCACCGACGGGCGCTGAGGGCTAGACGATGCGCCCTAAACCAGGTCCTGGGATTTGGCGAAGCGGGTGATCGCGCGCTGGGTGCCGCGGTTGGCGAGGACCTGGATGATCGCGCTGACAGACGCCGAGACCAGCGCGAAGGTCAGGGCCGAGCGAAGCGTGGTGGGCACATCGTCGTCGTGGCCCTTGGGCGGCCTGTTGCCCGTGGATTTCTCCCAGACGGTGTCAACGAGCTTGGTGCCAACAAAGCCGGCGAGCAGGCTGATGCCGGTGCCGAGCAGCTTGATGAAGATGTTCATACTTCGGACTCCTTGTGGGAGGAAACAGGGCTTCCCCTAGCCTAGCGTTCCTGGCCAGGCGGTTCAGCCAGGGACGCGGGACCCGCCGGGATCCCGGACTGGATCCCGGGCGGGCCGGGACCAACGCCCCTGTCCGGCGGGTCCGGCCCGGTCCTACCTTCGAGCATGGACCAGCCCAAAACCCGACCGCGGGGCCACGCCTCGCCGCCCACCGCCCCTACGACCGACGGCCAGACCTGGCGGCGGCTCTATTTCTGGGCCGGCATCGCCTCGGCGCTCTTCGTGGCGCTGCTGATCCTCGCCCTGGTCCTGGACTTCGCCGCCCCGCCCCCGGTCCACGGGGGCTCCGAGACGCTGGAATTCATTGCGGGGAACAAGGGGGTCTACCTCGCCGAGCAGCTGCTGTGGATTGTGCCGAACATCCTGCCGGTGCTGGTGTTCGTGGCCCTGTTTGCGGCGCTCGCCCCGCTGGATAAGAGCCTGGCCCTGCTGGCCACCGTCATCGGCGGCCTGTCGTGGGCGCTGATCCTCGCCGTCCCGGTCACCAGCCGGGGCTCCCTGGTGCTCGTGTACCTCAGCGACCGTTACACCGCGGCCGGCGATGATGCAGCCCGGCTCCGTTACGCGACCGCCGCCGAGGCCATCGTTGCGGAGAACAACACCCCCGCCGTCGTCGGCGTCCTGTCAGCGCTTGGCATCCTGCTGATCTCCGTCGTCATGCTCAAAGGTGTGCTGCCGCGGACCCTGGGTTGGCTCGGGATCGCCACCGGCGGCCTGGGCGTCGTCGCGGAGGCGCTGCGCGACGCGGTTCCGGAGTTCTACTGGGGTTACGGGGTGCTGTTATGGGTCTGGTTCGTGGCAGTTGGGCTGGCCCTGATCCGGCTGGCCGCGCGGACACCCCGGAGCAGCGGCAGCTCCGGCAGGCTAGTCTGACCGCGCGGAGCGGCCGAGGATTTCCGACAGGGCCTCGACCACCAGCTCATGGTCGGCTTTCTGCGGCAGTCCGGAGACCGTGACGGTGGCGACCATCCCCGTTCCGCGCAGATAAATGGGGAAGGCACCGCCGTGCGCGGCGAACTCCTGCTGGTCGAACCATTCGTTGTCCTCTATCCTTCCTCCGGCGGCCCGGGCCCGGAGACCGACCAGCAGCGACGGGACTTCGTACCGCACGGCTGTGCGCTGTTTGGCCCTGATCCAGCGTTCGTTGTCCGGGGTGGCGCCCTCCAGCGCCGCATGGAAAAGCACCTGCTCGCCTTTGGTGATGTCGATGGCGATCGGGTGGGACCGTTGCCGGCCGAGTTCAACCAGGAGGAGCCCGAGGTCCAGGGCGTCGTCCTTGCTGAAGGACCTGAACTGCAGCTCATCCATTTCCGCCAGGATGCGGCCGATGAGCGCACCCAGGGAACCGTGCGGCTGCGGTTCCGCCGAGTCCGGGTCGTAGTCGGGGGAGGGCACTGGTGAGTTGGTCAAATGATTCAGCTTCCGTTAGTTCACCGCCGTTGATGGCCGGCCGGCCGCGGCGTCCGGCGTTCCCGTGCTTTGCCGACTCTACCAAGCGGGCCGTTCCGGGTCACCGGCGCGGGCACCGGCGGATTGTGACGGCCGGCCCCGGAAAACAACGCTCCACGGGTGTAAACTGGGCCACGCCCACAAGGGCGATATTTAGATACGACAGGGGAGCGCCGCCGTCGGGCATCACCGGAGGAATCCGGGGAAACCACAGGTGGGCGCTGAGAGTGCGGACAGCCGCAGACCCTCGAACCTGATCCGGTTAGTACCGGCGCAAGGGAGTCGAGTTCTCAGAGTGCGCGGGGTGGCGGAGGAAGCTGCGGGCCCCGGGTCACTCTCCCCTCCTGTTCCTCAGGAGGACGATATGACTGACACATCAGCCGAGCACACACCTGCCAAGCAAGAACCTGCCAACCACGAACCCGCCAGGCATCAACCTGCCACCACGCCCGCCCGACGCAGCCATAACTGGCGTGTAGTGGACATTGTGGTGGCCGCGTTGATCGCGGTGGCCGGCGGCGTGATCTTCTGGGCCTGGTCCCAGGGCGCCAACATCATTTCCGCCCCCGTCAACGCGTTCTACCCGCCGCTCACCGGGCTTTACGCCGGCGGCTGGATGATCCCCGCGGTGCTGGGCATGCTCATCATCCGCAAGCCGGGCGCAGCGCTGTTCTGCGAAGCCGTGGCCGCCACCGGCGAGCTGATCATGGGCTCGCAGTACGGCACCACGGTGCTCATCTCCGGCCTGCTGCAGGGTCTTGGCGCCGAACTGGTCTTCGCCGCCTTCATGTACAGGAAGTTCAACCTTCCGGTGTCCCTGCTCGCCGGTGCCGGGGCGGGCCTGTTCTGCGGTCTGAATGATTCATTCCTGCCCTGGGGCTGGAACATCGCCTACGCCGGCGGCGACAAGCTCGCGTACATCATTTTCACTGCCATCTCCGGCGCCGTGATCGCCGGCGGGCTGTCCTGGCTCGCCACCCGCGGCCTGGCCCGGACCGGCGTGCTGAGTTCCTTCGCCTCCCGCAAGGCCGCCACGGAGCCCGTCTGACGTCCGCACACTGACCATGACATCCTCAGATACAGTACGCCCGGCCACAATCGCCGCCCGCGGCTGGGGCTGGCGGCACGCCGGCCGGTCCCGGCCCGCCGTCAGCGGCCTGGACCTGGACATCCGGCCCGGGGAGCGCGTGCTGCTGCTGGGACCCTCGGGTGCCGGCAAATCCACGCTGCTCCACGCCCTGGCCGGGGTGCTCGGCGACAGCTCCGCGGGCGGCGCTGAGCACGCGCCTGGCCCCGCGGCGGACCCCGAGGACGCGGACGAGACCGGCAGCCTGCTCATCGACGGCGCCCCGCCGCGGTCCCGGCGGGGCCGGGCCGGGCTGATGCAGCAGGACCCGGAGACCCAGGTGGTGCTCTCTCGCCTCGGCGACGACGTCGCCTTCGGCGCGGAAAACCTCTCCGTGCCCCCGGGGGATATCTGGTCACGGGTAGCGGAAGCGCTCGACGACGTCGGGCTGGGCCGGCTGCCGCTGGACCACCCGACGTCCGCGCTCTCCGGCGGGCAGAAGCAGCGCCTGGCGCTCGCCGGCATCCTGGCGATGCGCCCCGGGCTGATCCTGCTCGACGAACCCACCGCCAATCTGGATCCGGCCGGCGTCCTGGAAGTCCGCGACGCCGTCGGCCGCTGCCTGGAGAAGACCGGAGCCACCCTGGTGGTGGTGGAGCACCGGGTTTCGGTCTGGAAGGAGCTGGTGGACCGGATTGTGGTGCTGCAGCCGGGATCGGCCACGGACTCCGCCGTCCTGGTCGACGGGCCGCCGGACCAGGTCCTGGCGCAGGCACGGGACATGCTCACCGCGGCAGGAGTCTGGGTGCCGGGGTACGTCCCGCAGACCCGGGCGCGCGGGGGCGCGCGGGATGCCGGCACGTCCGGCGCATTGGGAGGGATCGCACCCGGTGCCAGCACCGCGGGGCGTCTGCTGCTGGCCGCGGAAAACCTGGCCGTGTCGCGCGAACGGCCGCGGCGGGCCGGTCTGCGCGGCGGCTTCCGGCCCATCCCGCCGCAGCCCGTGCAGTCCGGTATCACGGCCCAGGTCCGGGCCGGGGAGGCCCTGACCATCACCGGCCCCAACGGCTCGGGGAAGTCCACCTTCGCCCTTACGCTCGCCGGCCTGCTCGCACCCGTGTCCGGCACGGTTTCGGCCACGCTGGAGCTCAGCGCCGGTGCCGGGATCGATCCGTACCGGTGGAAGGCGCAGCAGCTGATCGCCAGGATCGGCACCGTGTTCCAGGAACCCGAGCACCAGTTCGTCACCGGGCGGGTGCTCGATGAGCTGATGTTCGGGCCCCGGCACCTGGGCCGCGGCGAGGAGCGCGTGGACGAACTGCTGGAGCGGCTGCGGCTCACGGAGCTGGTGGACGCCAACCCCTACACGCTCTCGGGCGGCGAAAAACGGCGCCTGTCGGTGGCCACCGTCCTCGCCGCGCATCCCCAGGTGCTCGTCCTGGACGAACCCACGTTCGGCCAGGACGCCAACACCTGGGCGGAACTGGCTTCCTTCCTCTCCGAACTGCTCGACGACGGCACCGCCGTCGTGTCCGTGACGCACGATGCCGAATTCAGCGAGGTCCTGGGCGGCACCGAGTTGAGCCTCCGGGCCCCTGAACACCAGGAACCCGGGAAGGTCGCCGCGCCATGAGGCAGGAACTGACCCTGCGCGGCAACCATGCCCTGCTGACCCGCGCCAACCCGCTGGCAAAGTTCGCCGCCGTGATGCTCATCACGATGGTGCTGGCACTGTCCATCGACTGGGTGTCGGCCTCGGTGGCCCTGGCCTTCGAGCTGGCGATCCTTCCGCTGGCCGGGCTGACTCTTGGCCTGCTCTGGCAGCGCGGCTGGCCGCTGATCCTGGCCGCCGCACTGGGCGGTTGGAGCACCACGATCCTGGCGCCGGACAGCGGGAGCATCCTGTTGGACGCCAGGATCTGGTCCATCAGCGAAGGATCCCTTGAGCTCGGGCTGGGGTTCATGCTCCGCGGCCTGGCCATTGCCCTGCCAGCAGTGCTGCTGATGAGCTGCACGGACCCCACGGACCTGGCCGACGCCCTCGCGCAGAAGGCGAAGCTGCCGCACCGCTTCGTCCTCGGGACGCTGGCCGCGATGCGGCTGGTGGGGCTTATGGCCGAAGAATGGCAGACCATCGGCATGGCACGCCGTGCCCGCGGCGTGGGCTCCCACGGGAGTCCGCTGCAGCGGCTCCGCGCCACCCTGGGGCAGAGCTTCGGGCTGCTGGTGCAGGCTGTCCGGCGCGCCTCCCGGCTCGCGGTCACCATGGAGGCCCGGGGCTTCGGCGGCGCGCACCGGACCTGGGCCCGGACATCGACGTTCAGCGGGGTGGACGCCTGGGTGCTGCTGGGAGGGGTGCTGATTGCCGGCGCCGCCGTCGCCGCCTCGCTCGCAGCGGGGACCTGGAACATGGTCTTCCTCGCACGGCAGTAGCGGCCGTTATCGCACGACGCGGGTATTTCTGTGAGATTCGAGGCGTTGCGCCCGGAATGACGGGGAAAAATAAATCATCCGTGATATTTTTCGGGTATGACTTACGAGACTGCTGAAGAAGTCGGAGCCCTGCTCCGCGACGCCCGTGGCCAGAAAGGCTGGACCCAGGGGCAGCTCGCCGCCGAGCTGGGAACCAGCCAGAGCGCGATTGCCCGCATGGAACAGGGCAAGCAGAACCTGAGCCTGAAAATGATCCAGCGGCTCGAGTCCATCTTCGGCCGGAGCATCGTCAAGGTGGGCCGGCCGGCCATGACGCACCTCCGGGTCGAGGGCGGCCGCACCCTGTCCGGCTCCGTCGACGTCAACAGCAGCAAGAACGCCGGCGTCGCCCTGCTCTGCGCCAGCCTGATCAACCGCGGCACCACCACCCTGCGGCGGCTCGCCCGGATCGAAGAAGTCAACCGGATCGTCGAGGTGCTGACCAGCATCGGCGTCGAATGCACCTGGCTCAACGCCAACGACCTGCAGATCCGCCGCCCGGCCGTGCTGGACCTCGACTCGATGGACGTCGAGGCGGCCCGCCGGACCCGCAGCGTCATCATGCTGCTGGGCCCGCTCCTGGACGAATCCAGCGAGTACCGGCTGCCCTACGCCGGCGGCTGCGACCTTGGCACCCGCACCGTGCAGCCGCACATGCAGGCGCTGCGCCAGTTCGGCCTCAGCGTCGACGCCACGGCCGGCTTCTACGCCGTGCAGGCGCCGCCGTCGGACGGGCGCGACCGCTCCTTCGTGCTCAGCGAACGCGGCGACACCGTCACCGAGAACGCCATTATGGCCGCCGCGCACCGCAGCGGCACCACCGTGATCCGCAACGCCAGCCCCAACTACATGGTGCAGGATCTCTGCTTCTACCTGCAGATGCTCGGCGTCGGGATCGAGGGCGTGGGAACCACCACGCTGAAGATCACCGGGCGCCCCGCCGTCGACGCCGACATCGAATACTTCCCGTCCGAGGACCCGATCGAGGCGATGAGCCTGATCACCGCCGGCATCGTCACGAACTCGGAAGTGACCATCCGGCGCGTCCCGATCGAATTCATGGAAATCGAACTCGCGACGCTGGAACAGATGGGCCAGCGGCTGGAGGTCTCCGGCGAGTACCTGGCCCGGAACGGGCGCACCCGGCTGGTGGACGTCACCACCAGGACCTCGGAACTGCGCGCCCCCGAGGACAAGATCCACCCCATGCCGTTCCCCGGGCTGAACATCGACAACCTGCCGTTCTTCGCGGTCATCGCCGCGACTGCCCAGGGCCAGACGATGATCCACGACTGGGTCTATGACAACCGGGCGATCTACCTGACCGAACTGAACAAGCTCGGCGCCCAGGTGCAGCTGCTGGACCCGCACCGGATCTACGTCAATGGACCCACCAAGTGGCGTGCGGCCGAGGTGGGCTGCCCGCCGGCACTCCGGCCCGCGGCCTGCCTGCTGCTGGCGATGCTGGCCGCCCGCGGCGTCTCGGAACTGCGCAACATCTATGTGATCGAGCGCGGCTACGAGGACCTGGCCGAGCGGCTCAACACCCTCGGCGCGAAGATCGAGTACTTCCAAGACTGAATCCGCCGAACCCGCTGAACCCGCCCGGGTCCAAGGCCCCCGAGCGTTTCGGCGGATCGTGTCGCACAATAGAGACATGCGCACCTTCGGCGTGGAGGAAGAACTGCTGATAGTGGACCCGGAAACGGGGATGCTGCTGGCCCTCGCCGGCGTTATGCTGCCCAGCCTGGTCCCGCCCAGGCAGGACGCGGGCCCGGTCGACCCGGCACGGCTGCATGACATCGGCGAGGGCACCGATTTCAGCTATGAACTCAAATTGGAACAGATCGAAACCCAGACGCGGCCGTGCCTGGACTACACCGAACTGCTCCGGCAGCTCAACCACGGCCGGGCCCACGCGGACCAAGCCGCCCAGGTGCACGGCGGCCGCGTCGCCGCCCTCGCCACCTCGCCGCAGGGCTCCGCCACCCACCTGACGCCGAATCAGCGCTATCTGACCATGCAGCAGCGCTTCGGACTCACGGTCCGGAACCAGCTGACCTGCGGACTGCACGTCCATACCTTCGTGGAGTCTCCGGAGGAAGGCGTGGCCGTGATGGACCGGATCCGCGACAAGCTCGCCGTGCTGATCGCCCTCAGCGCGAACTCCCCCTACTGGAACGGCGCGGAGACAGGATTCGAAAGCTACCGCACCCAGGCGTGGAACCGCTGGCCGGGGTCGGGTCCCACGATGATCTTCGGCAGCCTGCCGGTCTACCGGCGACTGGTGACCCGGCTGGTGGAAAGCAACGTCCTGATGGACGAGGGAATGGTCTACTTCGACGCGCGGCTGTGCCGGAATCATCCAACCGTGGAGATCCGGGTCGCCGATGTCTGCCTGCGCGCCGAGGACGCGGCGCTGATCGCCGTGCTGGTGCGCGCGCTCGTGGAATCGGCGTCCCGGGAATGGAACGACGGCGTCGACCCCGCCCCGGTGCCGACGCTGCTGCTGCGGATGGCGGCCTGGCAGGCCAGCAACTGCGGACTGCGCGGGCAGCTGCTGGACTTCGGGACCTTCACCCCGGCCCCGGCCGCGGAGGTGGTCCACGCACTGGTGGATTTCGTCGCACCGGTGCTGGCCGAACAGGGCGAGCTGGAGCTGGTGCGGGCGGGCGTCGGCCGGATCCTGGCGGAGGGCACCGGGTCGCAGCTGCAGCGGGAGCCGTACCACGCAGGCGGCCTGGCCGCCGTCGTCGAACGGGCCGTCGAAGTGACCCTGCGGGGAACCGTCACCGGGGACCTCACCGACGGGGACTCATCCCTGGGCCGGGTCCGCCGCGGCTGACCCACCGCGGGCCGGAACAGTCCTAGACCTGCTTCATCGCCTGGCCGAGGTCGCGGGTCAGGTCCTCAATGTCCTCAAGGCCCACGGAGAGGCGCACCACGCCGTCACTGAGCCCGATCGCCGCCCGGCCCCCGGGCCCCATGGCGCGGTGCGTGGTGGTGGCCGGGTGGGTGACCAAGGACTTCGAATCGCCCAGGTTGTTGGAGATGTCGATGATCCGCAGCGCATCCAGCAGCGCGAACGCGGCCTCTTTCGCCGAACGCCCGGCGGACGGGGAGAGCTCAAAGGTCAGCACGGTGCCGCCGGCCTTCATCTGCCGGGCAGCCAGATCGTACTGCGGATGGGACGGCAGCAGCGGGTACCTGACCCAGCTGACCGCGGGCTGTTCCTCCAGCCATTCGGCCAGCCGCAGCGCGGAGGCGGAGGAGTGGTTCACGCGCAAGGCCATGGTCTCCAGCCCTTTGGTCAGCACCCAGGCGTTGAAGGCGGAAAGGGCCGGGCCGGTGTGGCGCATGAGCTGCTTGACCGGGCCCTCGATGAACTCCTTGGTGCCCAGGATCGCCCCGCCGAGCACCCGGCCCTGGCCGTCGATGTGCTTGGTTCCCGAATACACGATCACATCGGCGCCGAGCTCCCCGCAGCGCTGCAGCAGGGGGGTGGCGAAGACATTGTCCACGACGACCGTCGCCCCGGCGGCGTGCGCCAGCCCGCTCACGGCGGCGATGTCCACGATTTCCTGCATCGGGTTCGACGGCGACTCGAAGAAGACCGCCGTCGTGGGCTCCGACAGCGCCGACCGCCACTGCTCCAGGTCCGGGCCGTCCACAAAGACCGTCTCGACGCCCCAGCGGGGAAGGATTTCGTTGAGGATCACGAAGCAGGATCCGAACAGCGAACGGGCCGCGACCACCCGGTCGCCGGCGGCCAGCAGGGCCCCGAGGGCAGTGAAGACCGCGGACATGCCCGAGGCGGTCGCGAAGCAGGCCTCGGTGCCTTCGAGCAGCCGGAGCCGTTCCTGGAAAGTGGCCACCGAGGGGTTGCCGTAGCGGGAGTAAACGAAGCGCTCGTCCTCGCCGGTGAAGGCGCGCTCCGCGGCGGCCGCGGATTCGTAGACGAAGCCGGAGTTCAGGAAGACCGGTTCGGACGTTTCCTGGAAACCGGTGCGGTCGAGTCCGCCGCGGACGGCCTGGGTGTCGGCGCTCCAGCCGGCGGCATCAGGGTTGAAGGTCACTTAGTGCTCTCCGAGGTTGGTGGGCAGGCCGCGGTTCTTCCAGCCGTTGACAGTGCGCTCGCCGTGGCGGTCCGGTTCGCCTTCGAAGCCCTCAAGAATGTTGTAGGAAATGAAACCGGCGTCCGTCGCGGCAATCGCCGCGGCGATGGACCGGGCGCCGGACCGGCAAAGGAAGACCAGTTCGGTGCCTTCGCCCTCGGGAGCCTGGAGTTTCAGTTGCTCAACGAACTGGGAATTGGGGACGCCGCCGGCCAGGTTCCACTGGATGAAGAGCGGATCGTTCCGCTTGGTGCCCGCGGCCGCGGTGTCGGGGATGCCGATGTGGGCCCATTCGCCCTCGGTGCGGACGTCCACCAGGATGGCGCCCTTCTCCAGCTTGGCCCAGGCCTCCTGCGGGCTGAGGTCCCCGGCGTAGCTCACGCGTGGCCCTCGCCGTCGAACTCGAGGTCATCAACGGCGTTGGCGACGGCGGCATCGGCGCTGGCGATCGCCGCCGGCAGCACGACGGCCTGCGCCACGATGACGCTGCTGCCGTTGAAGGTGGCGGTCGGGCTGCCGTGCAGCACGTAGCCCTCGGCGAGGGCGGCCGAGACGCGCTCACAGAAGGCGCGGTCATCGGGGCCGGAAAACAGGCGGTAGGCCAGTTTTTCCTCGGCGGCACCGGGGACTGCGGGGGACGGGGCGGGTGCTGTCCCGGGGACAGCGGGGGCGGACGCGTCAGGCACGACGGATCTCCTATCTTTCACGCTTGCAGCTCGAATGGTCGATATGCCGAGTATTCACCTGAGGCACCCCGCCGCGAAAGGGAGGGTTGCCGACCGGCAAGTCAGGGCTTGGCGCCGGTTCTCATTACTCACCAAAAAACGTAACACCTGCAACGCCGGCCTGCATCGCCGCCGTCGTCATGTTAAGTAACGCTCCGCCCCGCAACGCGGGGGAGGGGAGGACTACTCGATTGTGGCGTAGAGCGCGTTGAGCTCTGCGGTGAGTTGCCGGCGCAGCTCGGGGGTGCCGATCTCTTTGCCATCGATGTGGTTGACGGGTGCGAGCAGCCGGATGCTGGAGATCAGCCAGACGGCGTCGGCGTCGTACAGGTCTCGGGGCTCCAGCGGGCCGTAGCCCAGCTCCCAGCCGGCGGCCTTGGCCGCGATGAACAAGGCACCCTGCGACGTGCCGGGCAGGATCCCGCTGTCGAGCTGGGGCGTTATCAGCCGCCGGACGGTGCGCACCCCGCCGGCACCGTCGTCGGACGTCTCCAGGTGCGCGAGCAACACAGTCGAGGTCGGACCCTCCAGCACCCGGCCGTCCGCGGAGGTGAAAATTACGTCGTCCGCGCCCTGGGCATGCGCGTAGCGGAGCGCGGCCATGTTGACGGCGTAGGACAGCGTCTTGGCGCCCATGAGCAGCCACGGGGCCCGTTCCCCGATGTCGCTGTCATAGCCGCGGTCCAGCAGGATGACGTCGACGCCGGTCTCGCGCTGGCGCCTCCCGGCGGGCCCGGGGGCGGAGGCCTGGACCCAGCAGGTGGGCGTGCCCGCACCTTCGACGCCGCGGGTCACGAGGAGCTTGACCACGAGTTCGTCGTCCTCGACGGTCCCGGCGCCCGGCACGTGCTGGCGCCGGAATTCGCCGATCGCCGTCTCGATGGCCCGGCGCCAGGTTTCCTCCGCAGGGATGTCCAGCTCCAGCAGCCGGGCCGACCCGGCCAGCCGGTCCAGGTGCGCCTGGAGCTTGCGGGGCTGCCCGCCCACGGCCAGCAGCGACTCGAAGACCCCGTCGCCGCGCGTCGCGCCCTGGTCCGTCGCCATCAGCTGCGGCCTGGTGGCATCGGCCAGACGGCCGCCGTCGAACGCCGGATCCAGGAAGACCAGCACCGGGACAGGGGCGGGGGCGGCAGCATGAGAAGTCATGGCTTCAGCTTAGTGCGGCGGGCTGCGGGATAGGATTTGACCGTTGCCCGTTCCGGAACTCTTCCGCGGGTCTGGAACTTGAGGGGTTCGTCTGTGTTGTGGCCATTTTCCCTGGCGGAAACTCTCCCGTCCTGGGTGATCCTGATCCTGACCGTGGTTGACCTCGCCATCCGGGTCCTGGCCCTCGGCATTATCCCCGGAAACCGCCGTCCCACCACGGCCATGGCCTGGCTCCTGATCATCTTCTTCGTTCCGGCCGTCGGCCTGGTCCTCTTCCTGCTCTTCGGCAACTTCCGGCTCTCCCGCAAGCGCCGGGCGCAGCAGGACGCCGTGAACACCCGGGTACGCGCCGGGGCCTCCGATCTGGCGATGGTGGAAAGCCGCTACGAGGGCCCGGAATGGGTGTCCTCAGCGGCGGAACTGAACAAGACCCTGGGCTCGCTGCCGATGGTCGACGGCAACCACGTGGAGCTCCTGCCCGGCTACCCGGACTCGATCAAGGCGATGGCGGCTGCCGTCCGGGAGGCGAAGTCGTTCGTCAACGCCGAGTTCTACATCCTGAGCTCGGACCACGTCACGGACGAGCTGTTGACCGAGATGGAGAAGGCGGCCGAACGCGGTGTCGAAGTCCGCCTCCTGTTCGACCACCTGGGGACCCTGCGCATCCAGGGCTACAGCAAGCTGATCGCCCGGCTCAAGGCCAGCAAGATCCGCTGGCGGCCCATGCTTCCGCTGCGGCCCGTGCACGGGCAGTGGCGGCGGCCGGACCTGCGGAACCACCGCAAGATCATGGTGATCGATGGTGAGATCGCCTTCACCGGGTCGCAGAACCTGATCGAGCCCTCCTACAACAACTCCCGGCACCGCAAGATCGGCCGCGAGTGGGTCGAGCTGATGGCCTGCCTGCGCGGACCGATCGTCACCACGCTCAACGTCGTCTTCGCCACCGACTGGCTCAGTGAAACCGACGAATCCCTCGAGGGCCAGCTAGCGCACCGGCCCGAACTGCACGCCGGAAACATCACCGCCCAGGTGGTGCCCAGCGGCCCCGGCTTCATCACCGAAAACAACCTGCGGCTCTTCAACACGCTGATTTACTCGGCGCAGCGCAAGATCTCGATCTGCAGCCCGTACTTCGTCCCCGATGATTCGCTGCTGTACGCGGTGACGACGGCGGCGCAGCGCGGGGTCGACGTCGAGCTCTTCGTCTCCGAAAAGGGCGACCAGTTCCTGGTCCACCACGCCCAGCAGTCCTACTATGAGGCGCTGCTGGAAGCCGGGGTGCGGATCTACCTGTACAAGGCCCCGTTCGTGCTGCACGCCAAGCACTTCACCATCGACAACGAGGTGGCCGTGCTGGGCTCCAGCAACATGGATATGCGCTCCTTCTCGCTGAACCTCGAGGTCTCGGTGATGCTTCTGGGCGAGGACATCGTGCAGCGGATCAGCGCCGTCGAGGACACGTACCGGGGCATTTCGCGCGAACTGACGCTCGATGACTGGATGAAGCGGCCGATGGGGGTCAAATACGTGGACAACGTCGCCCGGCTGACGGCGACCTTGCAGTAACCGGCGTCAGCCGGGCGGGAACTCCGCGCCAAGCGCCGAGAGGACCCCGAAGGCCTTGGTCCGGATCTCCTCGTACTCCTCCTCCGGCGAGGAATCCGCGGTGATCGCTCCGCCGACGCCGAGGCTGAGCCCGGTGCCGCCTCCGGCCTGTGCCGTGAGGACGAGGGTGCGGATCGCAACCGCCAGGTCGGTCGCGCCGTTGAGCGAGAAATAGCCGATCGCGCCGGAGTACACACCCCGGGGTGCGCCCTCGAGCCGGTCCAGGATGGCCATGGTGCTGACCTTGGGGGCGCCGGTCATGGAACCGGCCGGGAAGCAGGCCGCGACGGCCTCGGCCCGCGGCATCCCGGGCCGAAGCCGGGCATCGATGGTGCTCACCATCTGGTGGACCGTGGCGTAGCTTTCGATCGCGCAGAGCCGGCTGACCGTCACCGAGCCGGGGACGGCGAAGTGGCTGAGATCGTTGCGCAGCAGGTCCACAATCATGATGTTCTCGGCGCGGTCCTTCGGGGAGGACTCAAGCTCGTGCCGCAGCAGCGCGTCCCGTGCGGGATCCGCGTCCCGGTGCCGGGTGCCCTTGATCGGCTCCGCGCGCATCCCGCCGTCGGCCGTGATCCGCAGGAAACGCTCCGGCGAGGTGCTCGCCACGGTGAGGTCCCCGAACCGCAGGTAACTCGCGAACGGGGCGGGATTCCTGCGGCGCAGCGCCATGTAGGCCTGCCGCGGGTCCAAGGAGCCGGCCGGCAGTTCCGCTGCCAGGGCGGTGGTCAGGCAGACCTCGTACGTGTTGCCCTCGGCGATCTCGTGCTGGGCCAGGGTGATTTTGGATTTGTAGGAGACTTCCGAATCCCGCGCGGAGAAGTCCGGGCCATGGCCGGGGGCGGATGGTTCGACGGCGTCGCTGCCGCCGGCTGCCGCCGCCGGTCCGGATGATGTCCCGGTGGCGGCGCGGGCGGCCTCCAGCCAGTCGCCGGCGTCCGCGGTGTCCAGGGCCAGCAGCCAGACCGTGCCTTCACCATGGTCCAGCACCACGGCACGGCCGGCGAACAGCAGGCTGGCGTCGGGGGATACGGCCGTGACGTCGCTGCCGCCGGTCTCACGTTTGAGTTCGTAGCCGAGGTAGCCCAGCCAGCCCAAGGTGAAATCGCAGGGGTAGTCATCCGGGGCGCGGAGGTCACTGCGGCCCCAGACACCGTCGAGCCAGCGGAAGAACGGACCCTCGGTCCTGACGCTGGCGTTGCCGACACTCACGCGGGTGGTGCCCGAAATGTGCCGGACCGACTGGCCGAACGGGCCGCCGTCGTCGGCCAGGATGCTGAAGCGGCTCCGCTCCGCCGCCACGCTGCCGTCCGGCGCCAAGGAGGAATCGAGCCAGACGGCATTGACGGAGCGGCCGAAGAGCGATTCGAACAGCCGGGCCGGGTCAGGGACCGCGGAGATCTTCTCGGCGCGGAGCTGGAGGCCCCGGCGGGCGCCAAGCTCGGGGAGGAGCGCCGGTGCCAGTGCCGGAAGGTATTGGAGCGCCTGCAGCACTTCCGCGGGAGCGGCGCCGTCAGCAAGGTTGAGCACCCGGATATCGGCGTGGGCGGGAACGTCGTCCCCGGAAAGCCACGCCTGCTCCTGGGCGGCCCACTCATCCCAGAAGGGTTCGTAGCTTTCACCGTCGCGGGCCAGGGCCCTGCTGCGCCGATCGTGTTCGGGGGAATCGGCCCAGACCACCGCGGCCAGGAAAGGACGGGCGGCCTCCGCGGCGGCGCCTACGCCCTCCACCAGGACGATTTCGGCGGGCTGGGTGGTGCGGGTGTCGCCGTCGTAATGCGCCTTCCAGTCCCAGCTGACCCATTCGGCCGGATCGCCGCGGTGCAGCGGGGCCAGCACGGTCGAGACGTAGCGTTCAATGCCGGCCGCAAGGCCGTTCCAGCCGGGGTAGATGTCCTCAAGATGGAAGAGGGAAACCTTGTGGTGTTCGCGGAGCCGTGCCGCCAGTTCGATCGCCAGGGTGGTCTTGCCTGCGCCGGATCGTCCGTCGATGGCGATGATGACGGGTGCGGGACTCATGAACTAGAGCGTACCGGCTGCCCAGCGGTGCCGGGGTGTTGCCCGTCCGGCGGTGGTCGCCGGGCGAGCTCCGCCCGGACGTGCGCCACGATCCCGGGAAGCGCGGCGTTGATCAGCGTCCAGGTCAGGTCGAAGTCCGCGTGGCCGCCGTACCAGGGGTCTTCAATGCCCTGGTCCAGGGGGTCCTTGCCCGCGACGGCCGGGTCAAAGCTGCGCAGCATCCTGATCTTGGACAGCGATTCGCGGTCCGGCGCCGCCTGCTGCAGCCAGCCGAAATGGTCCACATCCAAAGCCAGGATGAGTTCGCGGGTCTGGAACCATTCCGCCCGCCATTCGCGCGCCACGTGGTGGTCCGAGGGAATGCTGTGGGCGGTGAGCTTGCGGGCGGCCCGCGGGTCAATCGGGCGGCCCACCTCGTAGGCCGTGGTTCCTGCCGAGTCCACAATGGCGCCGGCCAGACCCTCGGCGGCGATGGCCTCCGCCAGCATCAGCGCGGCCATCGGGGACCGGCAGATGTTACCGGTGCAGACCGCGATGATGCGGTACGGGCTCGACATTGAGGGCATAGTGCAAGCATGAATCATGCGGGTCCTCTTGGCTAGTTTCCGGGCAGCGGATATTACAGGCCTTGTCACGCTGGTATTCGACAGTGTCACGGCCGGTGAGGCGCCGGGCCTTCGTGCGCCGGCGTCAGTGGATGAAGGCCAGCAGGACGCCGACCGCCATAAACAGCACGCCGAACGTCCGGTTGAGGATCCGCTGCCCGCGGGCATCGTGGGTGAAGCGCTGGAAGGACTTGGCCGCGGCGGCGAAGAAGAACCACATGACGAGGATGTCGATCACGATCACGGTGGCGGACAGGGCCAGGTACTGCGGCAGGAGCGGCTCCTCCGGGCGGATGAACTGCGGCATGAAGGCCAGGAAAAATACGATCGCCTTGGGGTTCAGCAGGTTGACCCAGAGGCCGCGGCGGAACATGGAGAAAGCCGGCTCGTTGCGCAGCGCAGCAGCCTTCTCCTGGTCCAAATCGGGTTTGTGCCGGAACTGCTGGATGCCCAAGTACACCAGGTAGGCGGCGCCGGAATAGCGGATCACGTTGAACGCGACCGGCGAGCTGGCCACCAGCACCCCGACGCCCAGGGCCACAATCACGATGTGCACCACCAGCGCCGCCTGCTGGCCAAGGATGCCCCAGATGGAGCGCCGGAAGCCGGAGTTCAGGGAATTGCTCATGGTGTTGATGGCGCCCGCGCCGGGCGTGAAGCTGATCAGGACGCCGGCGCCCGCCAGGGCCAGCCACAGGGAGGGTTGCACTGATTCAGTGTACGGCCGCGGCCGCGGCCGGCTGTGCTCAAGCACCACCAGGTGACCGAGGCAGTGCGGAAAACCGTTTTATTGTTCAACAACCCTTGCTTAGATTGTTCAACAGTCTGTACAGTTGCGGGAGACAATCGTTGTGACGCCAGTCACCCAACTGTTGGGACCCCCATGGAAACCACCACCGTCAAAGCCGGCCTTAAGCCGGCCGCCCGGCGTTCCGCCCTGCTGGGCGCCATGTTCCTCATGGCCACCAGTGCTATCGGCCCGGGGTTCATCACCCAGACCGCTGCCTTCACCGTCCAGCTCGGCGCCGCCTTCGCCTTCGCGATCCTGGTCTCCATTTTGGTCGACATTGCCGTGCAGGCCAACGTCTGGCGGATCATCGGCGTCTCCGGTCTGCGGGCCCAAGAGCTCGGAAACAAGGTTCTCCCCGGCGTCGGCTGGTTCCTCGCCGCTCTCGTCTTCCTGGGTGGCATCGTCTTCAACATTGGCAATATCGCCGGAACCGGGCTCGGCACCAACGCCATGATGGGGGTGGATCCCAAAATCGGCGGGGCCGTGTCCGCCGTCCTGGCCATCCTGATCTTCCTCAGCAAAAGGGCGGGTGTGGCCCTGGACCGGATCGTGGTGATCCTCGGTGCCCTGATGATCCTGATGACGCTGTACGTGGCAGTGGTTTCCGCCCCGCCGCTTGGTGAGGCCCTCAAGAACACCGTGATGCCCGAGAAGATCGACTTCCTGGTCATCACAACCCTCATTGGTGGAACGATCGGCGGTTACATCACGTACGCGGGTGCCCACCGCATGCTGGACACCGGAGTCACCGGCGTTGAAAACGTCAAACAAATCACGCAGAGCTCGATCGTAGGGATCCTGGTCACCTGCGTCATGCGCATCCTGTTGTTCCTGGCGATCTTCGGTGTCGTCGCCGGCGGTGTGGCCCTGACCGGCAGCAACCTTGCCGCCTCCGCGTTCCAGGCCGCAGCGGGGGATATCGGCATGCGCGTCTTTGGTGTCATCTTGTGGGCAGCTTCCATCACCTCGGTGATCGGCGCGGCGTACACCTCGGTCTCCTTCGTGACGAAGTCCAGCACCAAGGACCGCACCCGGAACCTGATCACTGTCGGCTTCATCACTTTTTGCAGCGTGGCCTACCTGCTGATCGGCCAGGCCCCGCAGCAGCTCCTCATCTTCGCCGGCGCCTTCAACGGCCTCATCCTCCCGGTCGGTTTCGGGGTGCTCCTGTGGGTGGCCTGGCGCCGCCGGGACCTCCTGCACGGCTACGTCTACCCCAAGGGCCTTCTCGTCATTGGCGTTGTGGCCTGGCTGCTGACCCTGTTCCTCGGCTACAGCTCGCTGACCAGCCTGGCCAAGCTGTGGGCCTAGAACCAATGAATCGTCCTGAGGTGACCGTGCCGTCCCCCATCGCCCACCCCGAACACCCGGCAGGCCTGCTCCCGGACGAGGCCCGGGCTATGTTCCGCGCCGGCCTCGTGACGCCCACCTCCGGCTGGAGCAGCGGCTACGCGCAGGCCAACCTGATCATCGTGCCCAAGGCGCAGGCCTTTGACGTTCTGCTGTTCGCGCAGCGCAACCCCAAGCCCTGCCCTGTCCTGGGCGTGCTGGACGCCGGTGCGACCGCGGGTCCGCTGCTGGCCGGAGGCGATATCCGCACCGACGTGCCCAAATACGTGGTGTACCGGGACGGCCTGAAAGTCGACGAACCAACCGACATCACAGACCATTGGCGCGATGACCTCGTGACGTTCATTGTGGGCTGCAGCTTCACCTTCGAATCCGCCCTCCAGGACAACGGCATCCGGGTGGCCCATATCGACCAGGGAGTGAACGTGCCCATGTACCGCACGTCCGTCCGCTGCGAGCCGGCCGGACAAATGGCGGGCCCTCTGGTGGTCTCCATGCGTCCCGTTCCGGCCGCCCAGGTGGCCGACGCCGTCCGCATCACTTCCCGCTATCCGGCCGTGCACGGCGCCCCGGTCCATGTGGGCAACCCCGCCGAGCTGGGTATCGCTGACCTGGACCGGCCGGACTTCGGCGACCCGGTACGCATCCCGGACGGCCATGTGCCGGTCTTCTGGGCGTGCGGGGTGACACCGCAGGCAGCCGTCATGGAGTCAAGGCCGGCACTGGCCATTGGCCATGCCCCGGGACACATGCTGATTACGGACGCGCGGGATACCTCCTACCAGGTCCCCTAGGCGGCCGGGCGCCGAAAGCCCCGGACCAGCAGCAGCGGCCCGCCGGAAACTAGAACTCCGGCGGGCTGCTGAGGTCCGCGGTCAACTTATGAAGCTTCAGTCGCGGGGCTGTAAGCCCGCGGGAGGGCTCCGATATGCGCCAGGAGTTCGTGTTCGGCTGCGTCCAGGTACAGGCGCAGTTCTGCCGCGGCCTCCTCCCGGTGGCCGGCCCGCAGTTGCGCCACCAAGGCGGCGTTGCGTTCCACGTAGTGGCTGTGGAAGTCCGCCGTGGTTGCCATGGCATGGAAGACCAGCCGCATCTGGGCGAGGACCCTGTCCATAAGTTCAGCCAGTGATGCACTCCCGGAGAGCGCCACCAGCGCCTTGTGCAGGTCTTGGTTGGCGTCGGCCATATCCGGCACAGACCCGGCCGCGAGGGCGGCGCGGGCCCGGTCGACGATGGCATCCAGCGCATCCAGGGTCTCTGGCGGGTATTCCCCCCACAGCACCGCCGCCGGCTCGATCAGCCGCCGGACCCGGTAGATCTCGCGGACATCCGCGGCCTGGGGTGCGGACACGAACACGCCGCGATTTGGAATGCGCTGCACCACTGACTCGCCGGCAAGGACGGTAAACGCCTCGCGCAGCGTGTTCCGTGAGACGCCCAGCGCCGCCGAGAGTTTCTGTTCGGAGAGTTTCGTTCCCGGGGCCAGCTGGCCTGCCGAGATACGCGAACGCAGCACGGCGGCCACCCACGATCCGGTATGGGCATGGGTGGCCCGGACCTCGTCGGAGATCCCTTCAAGCGCGGCATTCATCGGCATGGGTTCCAATCTACCGAAGAAGGGCAGCCCGCCCGCGCAGGGTCCGCCGTGGATGGCGGAAACCGTGTGCGCAGACCAGCCGCGGTCCCGCGCTTCCTAGGTGATCGTGGCAAGGATGTCACCGCGCCCGACGGCGGCGCCCGGCTCGTGCGGGCCACGCGCCACCAGGCCACGCCGGTGGGCGGCCACGGTGGTCTCCATCTTCATGGCCTCCACTATTGCCACGGGCTGCCCGGCCTCCACTGAATCGCCGGCCTCGACAAGCCACTTCACGAGGGACCCGGACATCGGCGAGGAAAGTTCAGTGTGGTTCACCGCCCGGTCTGCGGCCGCTGGGCTGGTTCCGTTCCCCCCGCCGCCCATCAGAGCGTCGTAGAGCCTGGCGGGCAGGCCCAGTTGAACAGCCTTGCCGTCCAACTCAACCGTCAGCGTGGTCCGGGCTGCGTCCGGTGCCGAGCGGGCGATCTCCGGCGACGCGGCAAGCGGCCCGGCAAATTCATTCTCGATCCACGTGGTGTGGACGCCCATCCTGTCCTCCGCGGTGAAGTCCGGGTGCCGGACGACGGCCCGGTGGAACGGCAGGACCGTGGGCAGGCCCTGGATCTGTATCTCATCCAAGGCGGCGCGTGCACGGCGCAGGGCCTGCGCCCGGTCCTCGCCGTGGACGATCAGCTTGGCCAGGAGGGAGTCATATTCGCCCGGAACCGTGGATCCGGAACGTACGCCGGAGTCAACCCGGATCCCGGGTCCCGTGGGGGCCTCGAAGACGTCCACCTGGCCCGGGCCCGGCAGGAAGCCCCGCGCGGGGTCTTCGGCGTTGAGCCGGAATTCGAAGGCGTGGCCCCGCGGTTCGGGGTCGGCGGTCAGCGTGAGGACGCCTCCGGCCGCAATCCGGAACTGTTCGCGGACCAGGTCGACTCCCGTGGTCTCCTCGGTCACCGGGTGCTCCACCTGCAGCCGGGTATTGACCTCGAGGAAGGAGATGACGCCGTCCGTCCCGACCAGGTACTCCACCGTCCCGGCACCGTGGTAGCTGGCTTCCCGGCAAATGGCCTTGGCGGATTCGTGAATGAGACTCCGCTGGGCGGGGCTCAGGAACGGTGCGGGTGCCTCCTCCACCAGTTTCTGGTTGCGGCGCTGAAGGGAGCAGTCACGGGTGCCCAGCACGACGACGTTGCCGTGAGTGTCCGCCAGGATCTGGGCTTCAACATGCCGGGGTTGATCGAGGAAGCGTTCGACAAAGCATTCGTCGCGGCCGAAGGCGGCCAGGGATTCCCGAACGGCCGATTCGAACGCGTCCTCGATGTCCTCCAAGCGGCGCGCGACCTTCAGTCCCCGCCCGCCGCCGCCGAACGCGGCCTTGATGGCAACGGGAAGTCCGTATTCCTGCGCAAAGGCGACGACCTCGTCGGCGTTCCGCACCGGTCCGTCACTGCCCGGCACCAGCGGCGCGCCGGCCCTGACGGCGATTTCGCGGGCCGTGACCTTGTTGCCGAGTTCCCTGATGGACTGGGGCGAGGGGCCGATCCAGGTCAGGCCCGCGTCCAGTACCGCCTGCGCGAAGTCTGCGTTCTCGGAGAGGAATCCATATCCGGGGTGGACGGCGTCCGCACCGGCCCGGCGGGCGACGCCGATGAGTTTGGTGATGTCCAGGTAGGTCTCAGCCCCGGAGCGTCCGCCCAGTGCGTGGGCCTCGTCCGCCAGCCGCACGTGCAGGGCATCGGCGTCCGGGTCCGAGTACACGGCCACGGACTGCAACCCCGCGTCGGAGCAGGCGCGGGCGATGCGCACCGCGATTTCGCCGCGGTTGGCGATCAGGACTTTTTTCATGGCTGGGATCCTTCGGGAGCGGTGCCGCTGACGGCTGGTTCAAGGCGGGCAGGTGATTGGCGCGAAGTGGTCTCCGCCGGCTTCAGGGTGGCGTCGTCGACGATGTGGAAGTGGACCCTATGGCCGGGCGGCAACTGCGCGGCCAGGGGCAGATCCTCGGGCACAACAACTGCGATCACCGGATAGCCGCCCGTCACCGGGTGGTCGGCCAGGAACAGCACGGGGTGCCCGCTGGGCGGTATTTGGAGCGATCCCGCCACTGCCCCCTCGCTGGGAAGTTCGCCGGGGCGGCTGCGTTCAAGGGCCGCTGATCCCTCCAGACGGACGCCGATCCTGTTGGATTGTGCCGTGACGAGCCATTCCTGGCTGGACAGGGAACGCACCGCTGCGGCGGAGAACCAGTCATCCCGCGGGCCAAGGGTCACCCGGAGTGCGGCCGGAGCGGAATCGAGCCGGAGCGTCGAGGGTTCCGGCCTGCCCACCGGGTGGTGGGCAGCCACGGCCGCCACGGGCAGGATGTTCCCGGCTGCCAGGGGGGCGGGGCCGATCCCGGACATCGAGTCACTTGACCGGCTCCCCAGCACGGGAGCCACGTCAAAGCCGCCCCGGACGCCGAGGTAGCTGCGGAGCCCCGCGGACGGCGCGCCAAGGGCCAGTGATTCGCCGTCGACCAGGGCGAAGGGGGCGCCCATTGCGGGTCGGTGCCGGACCGCTCCGGACGCGTCGCGGATTTCGAGGGGAACAGTTGCTCCCGCGACGGACAACACCTGATCGCCCCGGGCCAGCACGGTGAGGCCGCCCAGCAGGTTTTCCACTACGGCGGCAGCCGGTTCGTTGCCGACCAGCCGGTTGGCCTGACGGGCCGACTGCTGATCGGCGGCGCCGGCCGCGGAAACGCCGAGATCCCCGAACCCGGGCCGGCCGAGGTCCTGCACCAGGGCCTGCAGGCCCGGGGCCGTGACCACAAGTGCGGAAGCAGGAGACGGGGAAGCTTCGACCGCTGCGGGGACCGCGCTGTCGGCCACGTCGATGATCTCGCGCACCGCCTGGTAGCGAACGTTGTCGCCGGGGCGGACCAGCGCGGGCGACTCGCGGTCGAGGTCCCATAGGACGGCTGCCGTCCGCCCGATCAGCTGCCAACCCCCGGGCGATTGCCGCGGGTAAACCGCGGAGAAAGCTCCGCCCAGCGCCACCGCGCCGGCCGGGACCGCTGTCCGCGGCGACAGCCGGCGCGGAACCTCGAGGCGGTTGTCCTGCCCCACGAGGTACGTGAACCCCGGGGCGAATCCGCCGAATGCGGCGGTCCATACCTGGCCGGTGTGCGTGGCCACCACCCCGTCGGCACCCAACCCGGTCAGCCTGCCGACCTCGGCGAGGTCCTCGCCGTCGTACACGACATCGATGGTGACCTCGTTGCCGGTTTCGCGCTCCAGCCGGCCCAGATCCAACAGTCCGACGGCGGCGTGCGCCAGGACCGCCTGCCGGCGGCTGCTGAACTTCACGAGCAGGGTTGCCGCGGCGGCCACTGTATCCAGTTGACCGGGGAAAGGTTCGGCAATGAGCCGCTGGTGGAGGGCGAGGACCGAGGCCAGGTCGGTCAGTTCCACGAGCCAGGCCCGCGGACCCGCCCAGCGGATGCCGGTGATGCTCATGCGAAGCTCCGGACGGTGACGCCTGCGGCTTCGAGGCCGGAACGTACGGCCGCCGCCATGGCCACTGCCCCGGGGGTGTCTCCGTGCACGCAGATGCTGTCGGCCTTGACGTTCAGGACGGAACCGTCGCGGGCCACAATCGTGCCTTCGCTTGCCAGCCGGACCATATTTGCCGTGATGATCACGGGGTCATGCAACACGGATCCTGCTTCGCGGCGTGAGACCAGCGTGCCGTCAGGATTGTAGGCACGGTCGGCAAATGCCTCGGACAGTACCCGGAGTCCCCGCGCTTCGGCTTTGCCCTGTGCAATGGAATCCGGCAGGAGCAGTATCGGCAGGCCGGGACTGAACGCATGCACGGCGTCGACGACGGCCTGCGCGTGCACCTCGTGGTGGACGATGGTGTTGTACAGGGCGCCATGGGGCTTCACGTACTTGATCTCGGAACCGGCGGCGCGGGCCAGTGCCTGGAGTGCGCCGAGCTGGTACAGGACGTCATCGGCCAGTTCCGTGGCGGAACAGTCGACAAAGCGGCGGCCAAAGCCGGCCAGGTCCCGGTAACCGACGTGCGCTCCGATGCTGACCCCTGCAGCCACGGCGTCGCGGCAGGTCCGTGCAATGGTGCTGGGATCACCGGCGTGGAAGCCGCACGCGACGTTCGCGCTGGATACGTGGCGGAAGACGGCCGCGTCGTCACCCATGGTCCAGCTGCCAAAGGACTCGCCGACGTCGCTGTTCAAATCGATTATGGGCATGTGATCTCCGCCTCAAGTTGCATGATTTCCATCATGCCCCAAAACCTTCGATTGTTCAACAATTATTGGGTGTGGAGTGTGACTTCTGCCGCGTCCGAGGAAGGTTGCGCGATGCCGGGTCGCTACTATTGCGACTGTGAATCTGCGCCGTGCGTTAGCCCTCCTGTTGTTCCTGCTGGTTCTGGCGTTCACGGCGGTTCCAGGTGCATCGGCGCAGGCCAGCGGCCCGGTCCAGGGTTCAGGTCCGGACTCGGGCGCTGCCGGGGCAGCGGACCGCGGGCCGTCAGCGGAGGCGGGAACAGGGCCGCTGTGGGGGGTCAAGCTTGACTGGTCGGCGGACTCGGCCGCCCAGTATGCGCGGCGCGTGGGGAAACCGGCGGCTCTCTACGCCCATGAATTGTCGATGCCCGTTCGGGAGGACGAGAAGAGATTCATCCCGCAGTTTCTGGAACAGGCGGGGTCCGCAGGCGCTGACGCGTTGATCACCGTCAATCCGCGAGTTCCCCTGGCGCAGGTCGACAAGGAGACCTCAGCTGAGCTGGCGCAGGAAATCAAGGTGATGGCCGGGGGGTTCAAGGGCCAGCTTTACATCCGCTTCGCCCCCGACATGAATGCGGGCTGGACGGCCTGGGGCCAAAAGCCGGTCGAGTACATCGCGGCGTTTCGTGCTGTGACAGTCGCCATGCGCGGAACCCTGGGGGACCCAGTGATGGTCTGGTCGCCGTACCAGGGAAGGGACTACCCGTTCGTCCAGGCACCGGACGTTGCGCAGCCCGGCAGCCCGGGCTTTGGCGCCTTGGACACGAATTCCGACGGCGTCTGGAACCTTGAGGACGCGGCCTACGCGCCCTACTACCCGGGGGATGATGCGGTGGACTGGGTCGGGTTGTCCGTGTTCCATGACGACTCAGCCGGCGGGCCGCCGGTCAACACTCTCCCTGCTGCGGACGGTCTTACCCGCATGCTGGGACCTGCGCAGCCGGTGCAGGCCGCGGTGGACTCGAACTTTTACGACAGCTATGCCGTGGCGAAGGGTAAGCCTCTGCTGCTGGAAACGGGGGCTTTCTACAGCCCGGCAAGCGGTGGACCCGCGGAAGAAGACATTAAAAGTGCATGGCTGAGCCAGGTACTTTCTTCCCCGGCCTCCGGCTATAACCACATCCGGGCGGTGCTGTGGAACGAAACTGTTGAACTGCGCGCATCCGGTGAGGTGGCCATCGACTGGCGCCTGACGGCGGACCCGGTCACCACCTCGGCGCTGGCCAACGGGCTGGGGGAGGCCCGCTTCCTGATGGGCGCCGCGGCAACGGGCGAGGGCGGAGACGCTGCCAGCAGTTCACCGGGGGGCAGGGTAGTTTCCGGTGGCTGGGCGTGGCTGGCTGCGGCGGCCGGTTTGATGCTTGCCGCCGTGTTGTGGATGCTGCCCTTCCGCTGGCCGGCAGCACGGTCGTGGGCCTACCAGGAAGAGAATGTCAGGGACCGGCGCGTGGACATGCTGCGCGGCATGGCGATCCTGTTTGTGGTGGTGAACCACGTGGGCCTCACCTCGTTGTTTCAGCTGCTGACCCAGGAAACGATTGGGGCGGTGTCCGGCGCCGAATTCTTTGTCCTGCTCTCCGGAGCGGTGCTGGGCATGGTCTACGGGCCAAGGACCAGGGACAACCTCGGGGAAGTGGTGGACAAAACAACCGGCCGGTCCTGGAAGCTCTACCTAACGGCCCTGACCGTCGTGATGACGGTCTTCGTCATCAGCCTCATCCCGCTGATCCAGAGCACGGTACTTACCGCCTTCACTGACCAAGGGACCGGTGCCGTGGGCTCCGCGGCGGCCGGCCGCAGCTATGACATGTATTCGGAGGTGGACGGGCTGCTGCAGTTCCCGGTCCCGGCCTGGCTGATCCCGAAAATCCTGCTGCTCCAATTCGGCCCGTGGCAGTTCAACATCATGGGCCTGTACGTTGTGCTCCTGCTCCTCAGCCCCCTGATCCTGTGGGCCCTGTCCCGCAAGCTGGCATGGCTGATCCTGCTGGTGAGCGCAGCCCTCTACACGGTGGGGGCGCTGTCCCGGATCCGTGTCCTGCCCTCCCAGTTCGAAGATTCCTTTCCCTTGCTGGTCTGGCAGGTCCTCTTTGTCGTTGGCCTGACGGCCGGCTACTACCGCAGGCCCCTCGTGGAGTGGTTTTCCCGCCACCAGGGTGTGCTGGCCTTCTGCGTTGCGCTGACAGTCCTTTTTGCACTGTTTGCCTGGTCCAACCCCTACCTGTCCAACGCCTACGATGTCCGGCTCTCCCTGCTGCCGGATGCCCTACATCAGACGCTCTACAGCGGCTATTTCGGCCGGACGTATCTTGGCGCCGGACGGCTGCTCAATGTCCTGCTGGTGGTCATCACCGCCTACACCCTGCTGACCGCCTACTGGAAGCTGCTGGAGCGGGCCCTGGGCTGGTTCCTGATCCCGTTGGGGCAGGCCACCTTGTACGTCTTCATCATCCACGTGTTCCTGATCCTGGCCCTGGCCAATATCCCTGCGCTGCAGCTGGGCAACATCTGGCTGAACACGGGTGCCTACGTGCTGGTGCTGGCCCTGGTGTGGACGATGGTCAAGACGAAGTTCCTGTTCCGGATCATCCCCCGCTGACCGAAGCCCGGGAGCGCCTCACGCCCGGGCGATCACCTCGCCGTTGGGGATCAGGAACCAGCCGTCGTCCGTGGATCCCCAGCGGTGCCAGCCGGCCGAAATCCGGGCCAGGTCGGCAGCGTTGGCGAAGCCGTACTCGAGCGCCTGGTCCGCGAAGGCCGAGTGCAGCACGCGCTCGCCCCACACCCGGGCCTGCCAGCGGCGCTGCTGGCTGGTGGCGTAAAGCCAGTTGCTGCTGGAGGGTGCGACATCGGTGAACCCGGCGGACTGGGCCCAGGAGACCAGGCGGCGGCCGGCGTCGGGTTCGGCCCCGTTGCGTCGGGCGATCCGCTGGTACAGCTCCATCCATTCATCCAGTTCGGGGACGGCCGGGTACCAGCTCATGCCGTGGAAATCGGCGTCGCGCACGGCCACGATGCCGCCGGGCTTGGCGACGCGGCGCATTTCCCGCAGCGCAGCTACCGGGTCCGTGAGGTGCTGCAGCACCTGGTGGGCGTGGACGACGTCGAACGTTTCGTCCTCGAAGTCGAGGTCGTAGATGTTTCCGGCGACAAACTCGACGTTCTGCACGCCGCGCTCGGCTGCCAGGGCCGTCGCGTGGCTGATCACGTCGGGCGAGCGATCCAGTCCGGTGACCTTCCCGGGGAAGACGAGCGCGGCGAAATCGCACGTAATGCTGCCCGGTCCGCAGCCGACGTCGAGCACCGAAACCCCGCGGGTGAGGTGCGGAATCACAAACGCCGCGGAGTTCTCCGCGGTCCGGGAGGCGTGGGCGCGGACCACCGACTCGTGGTGGCCGTGGCTGTACACATCGTCAGGCTGCTGCGCACTCATAAGGAAACGCTACCGCTGAGGTCAAGGGCTGGACTGTAATGGAGTGCGCAAGTGTTATCTGGAGCAGGACTTGCGGTCCGGGCGTAAACTGATGTTATAGTCCTCCGCGTCGAGCACCCGCTCCTGGGAGCGCGTGTGGCCGTGGATCCGTTTCAGGTTTACTGGAACAGGAATAAGGGACATCAGATGTCGACCAGTCCGTCTTCACTTCCAGAACGTAGCCTGGGCGGGCCTCCGCCGTCGCGTCCCAGCCTAATATCCTTCAGCACAGTTGAAGCTTCCAGTGGCAAGAAGATGCCAGACATCCGACGGCAGGCCATAGCCGCTACTGAGGCTTTGATGGCACTGTCCGATCCGGAGAGTGCGCGGGAACGGGAACAACTCAGGGCATACGTGGAAGCGCATCCCGGGCAACCGGAAGTCGCGCTGGCCAAACACTTATTGGCCCTCAGGCCCTATATCGCTAACCCCAAGCCATCCACTCCCACGGAGACGTCCGCTGCGAGCATCATGCGCCGGACATAGGAAAGCCCCTCAGCAGAGGGGCTTTCCCGGATGAACTGGTGGGTTGGTCGTGTTGGTCAGCGGTGATGTGCGCCCCCTTCCCGGACAATTTGTCCGCCTGCCTGCATTCGATACCGAAGACTTTAATAGGTGATCCGCGGATCGTCCAGCCGCAATGCGGCGTGTCCTGCCCAAGTCATCGTTCCGCAAGGCGGCCGTCAAACGCCGGGCGCAAAAGTCACCTACTGCTGCGGTGCCGTTGCGGGCGGTGCCGTCTGCTGCGCCGCCTCCTGACCGGCCGTGACCGTGGCATCGATCATCGAGGTCATGAACCGGGTGGCGATCTCCAGTTCCTCCGGCGTGAATTCGGCCATCGCGGCAGCCATGTGGCGGGCTAGCGGCTGGAACATGGCACCTCCGTCGCGGTAGGCCTTGGGGGTCATCCGGAGCTGGACCTGACGGCGGTCCGTGCCCTGCCGTTCGCGGACCACGTGGCCGGAGTTGTGCAGCCGGTCGATCAGCGCCGTGGTGGCGGGCGAGCTCAGGTGGAGTTCCTTGCGGAGTACGCCGGGCGTGACGATCTGGTTCCTCGCGGTGTGCTGCATGATCACGGCCAGGGCATTGAGGTCTGTCCGGTGCATGTCATTGCGGCCGCCGGCGGAATCCACATAGCGGTTGGCCTCCAGGCTGAACTCCTGCAACAGCCGGACCAGCGGCGGCGGCCCGGAAGATTCCGGGCGGCCCGAGGGATCAATTGTCACGGTGCACCGTCCTCTCTCCTGTCGCCGGTGTGGCCTGCTCCGCAGTTGGCGCCCTCCGGAGTTTACTTCAGCACCACCCGGGGCGGGTGCCGGGAGGTCCCGCGATATTCCGAAGATTTCACCCTTACGGGGTTATCTCCATTGTGGAGATAGTCTATTATGGACTCAATTCTACTCCGTCGAGGCAAGCACCAGAAGGAACCATGAACAAGACCCCACACGGCAGTGCACGCGTCCCCTTCTGGCTGCGCTGGCTGGTGCCGGTCCTGCTGGTCATTACCTGGCTGGCCATCGCCGGCATCGGCGGACCCACCTTCGGCCGGCTGGACGAGGTCTCCTCGAACGACCAGGCGTCCTTCCTGCCGGCTGGGGCCGAGGCCACGGCGGTCCAGGACTGGCAGGCAAAGTTCCGGGACACCAACGAGATCCCCGCCGTCATTGTCATTGAGAGCGGATCCGCCTTCACCCCGGCCCAACTCGGTGAGGTGGCAGCCCTCAAGGGCGAACTGGCGGCCGTGGCCGGTGGCAGCACCGTCATTGGCCCCATTCCGTCCGAGGATGGCAAGGCCGTGCAGTTTGTGGTCCCAATCGATTCGGCCGGGGAAGTGAAGGAAATCGTCAAGGAACTCCGCGATGAGGTCCAGGCCTCCGCCCCGGAGGGCATGCAGACCTTCGTGACCGGTCCGGCCGGACTGACGGCGGACCTTGTCAGCGCCTTTGCCGGCATTGACGGCATCCTGCTGCTCGCGGCTCTCGGCGCGGTGTTCGTGATCCTGCTGATTGTCTACCGCTCGCTGCTGCTGCCGATTGTCGTGCTCTTCACCTCGGTCTTCGCCCTCTGCGCCGCCATCCTGCTGGTCTTCGGCATGGCCCAGCTCGGCTGGATCCAGCTCAACGGCCAGAGCCAGGGCATCCTGTCCATCTTGGTGATCGGTGCCGCCACGGACTACGCGCTGCTCTATGTGTCCCGGTTCCGCGAGGCGCTGACGCACACGACCAACCGCACAGCCGCCGCGCTGACGGCGTGGAAAAATTCGTGGGAGCCCATCATGGCCTCCGGTGCCACGGTCATCATCGCGCTCCTCTGCCTGCTGTTCTCCGATCTCAACTCCAACAAGGCCCTCGGTCCGGTGGCGGCCGCCGGCATCCTCTGCTCGCTCTTCGCCGCGCTCACCCTGCTGCCGGCGCTGCTGGCACTGCTGGGCCGTGCCGCGTTCTGGCCGTTCGTCCCCAAGCTGCTTCCGGAGACCGAGCGCGAGCCCGCGATCGTCACCGGCCTTGAGGGGCAGAAGGGCGTGTGGCGCGCCACCGGTTCCCTCGTCTCCCGCCGGCCCCGGACCGTCTGGATCGCCTCCGTGCTGCTGCTCCTGGTGGCCTCCGCCGGTGTCCTGCAGCTCAAGGCCAACGGGGTCCCGCAGACCGAGGTCATCCTCACCGCCTCCAATGCTGTCGATGGCCAGGATGCCCTGGCCCGGCACTTCGACGCCGGCTCCGGCAGCCCTGTTGTGATCGTCGCCGACGAGGCGAAGGCGCAGGAAGTGCTGGAACAGACGAAGGCAACCGACGGCGTCGGTGACGCCTACCTGCTGGCCGACGGCGGCGCGCCGATCGTCACCGGCGCACCAGCTGCTCCCGGCGCTCCGGCGGCCCCCACAGCTCCCGCAGTGCGGGACGGCAGGGTCCTGATCAACGCGACGCTGAACTTCGCCGCGGACTCCAATGAGGCCGAAAACGTCGTGGTGGTCCTGCGCCAGGAACTCAAGAAGGTCGACGACGGCGCACTGGTCGGCGGAGTGACCGCGACGGCCCTGGACACGAACACCACCGCCCAGCGCGACCTCGTCACCATCATCCCGGTGGTCCTCGCGGTCATCCTCGTGATCCTGATGCTGCTGCTGCGCTCCGTGCTGGCGCCGGTCCTGCTGGTCGCCTCGGTGGTCCTGTCCTACGGCGCCGCGCTGGGGGTCTCCGCCTTCGTGTTCAACAACGTCTTCGGGTTCCCGGGCGCCGATGCCACCGTTCCGCTCTTCGGGTTCGTTTTCCTGGTCGCCCTGGGCGTGGACTACAACATCTTCCTGATGAGCCGGGTCCGGGAGGAATCCTTGAAGCACGGCACCCGGCCCGGCATCCTGCGAGGGCTGGGCGTTACCGGAGGGGTGATCACCTCCGCCGGTGTGGTGCTCGCGGCCACCTTCGCGGCCCTGGGCGTCATCCCCATTATGTTCCTGGTGCAGCTGGCCTTCATCGTGGCCTTCGGGGTGCTGCTGGACACGGTTCTGGTCCGCTCGCTGCTGGTCCCGGCGCTGGCCTACGACATCGGTCCTCGGATCTGGTGGCCGAGCAAGCTGGGGCGCCCGGAGACCGATGCCGCCGCGCGTGCCCTGCCGTCCCCGGAGCCGGAGCAGGAGACTGCGGGGGCTGGACTCCGCTAACCGGCACCCGCGACCGCAGCCGCCGTCACTGTTCCTGGTCCCTCCACCAGGCAACCGTGGCGGCGGCTGCTTCTTTGACCGGGGTGGATCGCAGCCCCAGTGCAGCCTCGCTGGCGCGCGAGTCCATCACGAAGGGGTGCTCGAACTGGTACAGGGTTTCGGCGAGTTCCCGGGCCCCGGGGGAGAAGGCCGCCATCGTCCGCAGCACCCAGCCGGGCACCGCGGCCACCCGCGGTGTCCGGACACCGGCGGCGGCGGCGAACTCCTCGGCTATTTTCCGCTGGCTCAGCGCAGGACCGGTCGGCGCATGCCACACCCGGTTCCAGAGCGCCGGATCCTGCGCGGCCCTGATCATGGCGGCGGCCAGATCCGGCACATACGTGAACGAATGCGGCAGCCCGGCGTTGCCGATCACCAGCAGGGATTTGCCTCCGATGACCGGCTTCAGCATGCGCTCGCCGGCATGCGCACCGCGGACCCTGGGACCGAAGAAATCGCTCGCCACCACACTCGCGGTGTCCGTTGCGGACGCCGCGCGGGCTTTCAGCAGTTCGGTGCGGATGCCCCGCTTGCCGCCGCGGGCCTCCCGCGGGCCCTCCTCGGTCATCGGGTGGTCCGGCTCGCTGTAGGAGTACAGGCTTTCCGGAAAGACGACGACCGCGCCAGCCCCACCCGCCGCGGCAAGGACCGTCTCCTCGGCGTTGGGGAGCTCCTGCGCCCAGGTCCTGGCGCTGTACTGCGAGCCGTGGATGCAGTGGAATACCGCTTTAGCCCCGCGGAACAGCCCGCAGAGCTGCGTCGGGTCGGACACATCCACGGCCTTCTTCTCGACGCGCGGATGGTCGGGGCCGCTGCCGGACCGGGTGAGCACCCGCACCCGGTGGCCGGCCGTGGCGAGCTGTTCGGCCACGGTCCAGCCCACCGGGCCGGCGCCGGTGACGACGTACAAGGCCGGGGTCTGGGCCGCGGGGGATTCGGGTTGGGACATGGTCTGCTCACTTTCGCTTTGCTTAATCGGCTTCGGAACCGGCTTCGGCTTCGCCTGGTAAGGCTGGGTCTGCCCGGCCGGGCAGCCCAATTTTGAGAGCAGTGCTCTCTGAAATCAGGATGCGGCCAGCCGTGGTGAAAGTCAAGAGCAGTGCTCACATTTGTTGACAGTGCTCTGCTTTGTGGAATGCTGGAACCATGCCGCAGACCGCCAATGACCCCTCCGTCAAGCCGTCCACGCCCCGTGAGCGTGCCCGTGCCCNCGGGGCTGCGGCATTGTCCCTACGCGCAGTGGCCCGGGACCTTGGTGTCGTTTCCTCGGCGGTCTACCGCTATGTGCAGAACCGCGATGAGCTGCTGACGCTGCTGCTCGTCGACGCCTACACCGAACTCGGCGACGAAGTGGACGCCGCCGTGGCCGCCCTGCCCGAGGCCGACTATGCCGGACGGTTCAGCGCCCTGGGTTCCGCAGTGCGGCGCTGGGCGCTGCGTGAACCGGCCCGCTACGGCCTCCTGTTCGGGAGCCCCGTGCCCGGATACCGGGCGCCGGCCGACCGGACCACGGGGCCGGGCACGCGTGTCATCCAGGCCCTGATGTCGCTTCTCGACGGCGCCTACCGCGCCGGGCGGCTGGCCGCGCCCGGCGGGCAGGCCGCCGTCGCGCCGCCACTCACCGCTGACCTGGGGCGCATCCGCGGCGAAATGGGGCTGGCTGTGCCGGACGCGCTGCTGGCGCGTGGCGCGCTCGTCTGGACCTCCCTGTTCGGCGCCGTCAGCTTTGAAGTTTTCGGCCAGTACGGCGCGGACACTTTCACCGCCCCGGATGAACTGTTCGCCCACCATCTGGCCGTGCTGGCGGATCTGGCGGGTCTGGGCCCCGCCGCGCCCCGGACCGGCGGGCTTACCGCGGTTCATCCGGAGTAGCCGCCGGGCCGGGCTTCCCGCCCCCCTGTTGCCTTCCTGTGCCGCTCGATAGACTGCCCCTGCGCCTGCCTGGGCGCGCCGAGGCTTCCAGGAAGGATCCAACCATGTCCGAAAACAACGAGTTTGATCGAGCGGCAGCGGAATCTGACGACCAGGCCGCTGAGGGCCAGTACGTCGAGGGGGACTACGGGGCGGCCGGCACCGCCGGGGAGAACCCGCCCGAGGCCGAAGAAGGCGAGTACCCCACCGGTGATTACGGAGCGGCCGGCGGCAGTGGCACCACCGCCGTCGGCGCAGAGGAGGGCGACTACCCGGAGGGCGACTATGGCGCGGCAGGTGCCGGCACGACGCCCCCCGCCGCCGTGGAGGGCGAGTATGACGAAGGCGACTACGGAGCCGCCGGCGACGCGGGCTCCCGGCGCCACGGAGGGGCCGAAACCGCAGGGAAAGGCGAAACGGCGCGCACGAGGGACGACTCCGCCGGCGAGGCGGACCGCCGGGACCGTTAGGCGGCAGACTTCGCGCACAGCGAAACAGGCGGCGGCCCGCGCGGCCGCCGCCTGAAGAATGCCGGAATTCCGGGGAAGAGGGCCGTCCGAACGCCCTGCTGCACCGCTTCGAAATCCAAAGTTGAGCGCAAGGCGCTCAACTTTGAATTGACTTTGAAGTGCGCCTGAGTAAAGTTGAGTGCAGATCGCTCAACGGTCGGATCTTCGGGGTCCGCAGCCATCTCAGCAAGTTTCCACGGAAAGAAGGAAGCAACACATGTCACGTGCAGTAGGTATCGACCTCGGAACAACCAACTCCGTCGTCTCCGTTCTCGAAGGTGGCGAGCCCACCGTCATTGCCAACGCCGAGGGTGGCCGCACCACGCCGTCGGTTGTTGCATTCTCCAAGTCCGGCGAAGTGCTGGTTGGCGAAATCGCCAAGCGCCAGGCCGTCAACAACATTGACCGCACCATTGCTTCCGTCAAGCGCCACATGGGCACCGACTGGAGCGTCGCCGTTGACGACAAGAAGTACACGGCGCAGGAAATCTCCGCGCGTATCCTCATGAAGCTCAAGAACGACGCCGAGTCCTACCTCGGTGAAAAGGTCACGGACGCCGTGATCACCGTTCCGGCGTACTTCAACGACGCCGAGCGCCAGGCCACCAAGGAAGCCGGCGAAATCGCGGGCCTCAAGGTCCTGCGCATCGTCAACGAGCCCACCGCGGCCGCACTGGCCTACGGCCTGGACAAGGGCAAGGAAGACGAACTCATCCTCGTCTTCGACCTCGGCGGCGGAACCTTCGACGTCTCCCTCCTCGAGGTGGGCAAGGACGAAGACAACTTCTCCACCATCCAGGTCCGCTCGACCGCAGGTGACAACCGCCTCGGCGGCGACGACTGGGACCAGCGCGTCGTTGACTACCTGCTGAACCAACTCAAGGTCAAGGGCATCGACCTGTCCAAGGACAAGATCGCCCTGCAGCGCCTGCGTGAGGCCGCGGAGCAGGCCAAGAAGGAACTCTCCTCCTCCACCAGCACTAACGTCTCCCTCCAGTACCTCTCCGTCACCCCCGACGGCCCGGTGCACCTGGACGAGCAGCTGACCCGCGCCAAGTTCCAGGACCTCACCAAGGACCTGCTGGAGCGCACCAAGAAGCCGTTCCACGACGTCATCAAGGAAGCCGGCATCCAGCTTTCCCAGATCGACCACATTGTGCTCGTCGGCGGCTCCACTCGTATGCCCGCCGTCTACGACCTGGTCAAGGAACTCGCCGGCGGCAAGGAACCGAACAAGGGCGTGAACCCGGATGAGGTCGTCGCCGTCGGCGCTGCCCTGCAGGCCGGTGTCCTGAAGGGCGAGCGCAAGGACGTTCTCCTGATCGACGTCACCCCGCTCTCCCTCGGCATCGAAACCAAGGGCGGCATCATGACGCACCTGATCGAGCGCAACACGGCCATCCCGACCAAGCGCTCCGAGACGTTCACCACGGCGGATGACAACCAGCCGTCCGTGGCCATCCAGGTCTTCCAGGGCGAGCGCGAGTTCACCCGCGACAACAAGCCGCTGGGCACCTTCGAGCTGACCGGGATCGCTCCGGCTCCGCGCGGCGTCCCGCAGGTCGAGGTCACCTTCGACATCGACGCCAACGGCATCGTGCACGTCTCCGCGAAGGACAAGGGCACCGGCAAGGAACAGTCCATGACCATCACGGGCGGTTCCAGCCTCTCCAAGGAAGACATCGACCGCATGGTCAAGGACGCCGAGGAGCACGCAGCAGAGGACAAGGCCCGCCGCGAGGCAGCCGACACCCGCAACACTGCCGAGCAGCTCGCCTACTCCGTGGACAAGCTGATCGCCGACAACGCTGACAAGCTGCCGGAGGAGGTCAAGACCGAGGTCCAGGCCGACGTCGACGCCCTGAAGGCCGCCCTCGAGGGCACCGATGACGCAGCCGTGAAGACCGCGTTTGAGAAGCTCCAGGCTTCCCAGACCAAGCTCGGCGAGGCCATCTACGCCCAGGCGGGTTCCCCGGACGGCGCCACCGGCGCCCAAGGCGCCCCCGCCGGTGAGCAGGCAGCCGGCTCCGACGAGGACATCGTCGACGCTGAGATCGTTGACGAAGACGAGAAGAAGTAATCATGCCGAATCACGGTAACGAAGAAGAGCACGGTTCTTCCGAGAGCCGTCGCGACGCTGAACAGCGGGAGAACGAGCCGCAGAAGCCGATCATCCACGACAACCGCAAGGTTGATCCGAAGACCGGCCAGGCCCGCCACCCCGACCAGGAGCGCACCGCCGCAGGGGACACGGACTCCGGGGACGCCCTGTCCCAGGCGGAGGACATCCTCAACAGCGTTGAGGTGCCGGCCGCGGAGTCCGTGGCCCAGGGTGCCGACGGCGCGGAGGCGGAGGAGCTCAGGAACGACCTGCGCCGCCTGCAGGCCGAGTACGTCAACTACCGCAAGCGCGTTGAACGCGACCGTGCCGTGGCAGGGGAGATGGCCGTCATCGGCGTCCTGAACTCCCTGCTCCCGGTACTGGACGACGTCGACGCCGCCCGCCAGCACGGTGACCTCACGGACGGACCGTTCGCCGCGATCGCCGCCAAGCTGGAGAATGCGCTGAAGACGTACGGCCTGGTGCGCATCGATGAGACCGGAGTGGAGTTCGATCCCACGATCCACGAGGCCCTCATCCAGCAGCCCGGAACGGATGTTGAAATCGACACCGTCAGCCAGGTCCTGCGCTCCGGCTACAAGTCCGGCGACCGGGTCCTGCGGGCAGCCCAGGTCATCGTGGCTGTTCCGGCGTAACCCGCTAGTGCAAAGCGAGACAAGGGGCCCCGATGCCACTCCCGGGCCCCTTGTCTCGCTCCGCTCGTGCGGTTGTCTCGCTCCGCTCGTGCGGTTGTCTCGCCTTATCACTTTGTACTTTGAAAGGAAACGCCATTGGCTAGCCAGGACTGGGTGGACAAGGACTTTTACAAGATCCTTGGGGTCGCCAAGGACGCTTCCGACGCCGACATCAAGAAGGCCTACCGGAAGCTCGCGCGGCAGCACCATCCGGATACCAATGCGGGGAATGTCGCTTCGGAGAAGAAGTTCAAGGACATCTCCGAGGCCTACTCCGTGCTCTCCGATCCCGACGAGCGCCAGCAGTACGACGCTATCCGGGCCATGGGCGGCGGAGCCCGGTTCGCCCCGGGCGGAGGCGGCGGCGCCGGCGGCGGGGCTGGCTTCGAGGACCTCTTTGGCGGATTGTTCACCGGTGGCCCCGGACGCCACTCCGGCGGCTACAACACGTCTGGCGGCATTCCGCCGGAGTTCGCCGATCTCTTCGGCGGGGCGGGCGGCGGCTTCGGCGGCGGCCAGTCATTCCAGCGGGCCCCGCAGAAGGGCGCGGACCGGACGGCATCAACCTCGATCTCCTTCGCCGGATCCATCCGCGGCACCACCATCGGCCTGCGTGAACCGGACGGCGAAGTCATCGACGTGCGCGTCCCGGCCGGCATCAAGGACGGCCAGAAGGTCCGTGTCCGCGGCAAGGGCCAGTACGGTCCGGCCGGAAACGGGGACCTTATGGTCACCGTCTCGGTGAAGCCGCACGATTTCTACGTCCGCGACGGCGACAACCTGCGCATCCACGTGCCGGTCACCTTCCCGGAGGCGGCCCTGGGCGCCGACATTGAGGTTCCGACCATCGACGGCGACAAGGTCAGGGTCCGCGTCCCTGCCGGCACGCCGTCGGGCCGCACCCTCCGCGTGAAAGGCCGCGGCGTCAAGCACACCAAGGCCACCGGTGACCTGCTGGTGACCATCGACGTCGCCGTACCGCGGAAGCTGAACAAGGAAGCCGAGGAGGCCGTCAAGGCCTTCGCCGCGGCCACCACCGGCGAGGACGTCCGCGCCGAACTGGCAGCCAAGGCCCGGCTCTAGGAGCGGACGCCTGCCATGGCCATCGACTACGAGCAGCCGATCTTCGTCATCTCCGTTGCCGCGGAACTGGCGGACATGCACCCCCAGACGCTGCGCCAGTATGACCGGCTGGGCATCGTCTCGCCCAGCCGGGCTCCCGGTAAGTCCCGCCGCTATTCGCAGCGGGACATCACCATGCTCCGCGAGGTGCAGCGGCTCTCGCAGGAGGGCGTGTCCCTCGAGGGCATCAAACGGATCCTCCAGCTGGAGAACCAGGTGGCAGCCCTGCAGCGGCGCGTCGCCGAGCTGAGCGAAGAGCTCGAGCGCCGTCCCCGCACCCTGGAATCCCGCATCTTCGCCGCCGGAGCCGCGGGCGACGTCGTCAGCCTGGCCCGCGGCAAGCGCCCCCGCGCCCGGTCCCAGGCCGTCGTCGTGTGGCGGCCGCGGAACGGCGACTGACGAAGTCCGGCCAATGTTTCGCCGTTGCGGCCCGAATGACGGCAGATAAGTTTCCTGCAGGTTAACTTTGCGTCCAACGTTGTCCGCGGCCGCCGTGGGGAAGCCCCCCAGGCTGGACTAAGCACTTGGGAACGCGGTCCAGGTACTTCCCGGAAAATAGAGTACACACTACTCGTGACGGACCGGAGCGGCAGCGGCTTGACTGGGCGCAGCTGGGTCTCACAGCTGGTCTCTGGTCTCTGGGGGTTGTCCGTATGTGTGTTTTCTGCCATTCCGTCATGGCTTGCCCGCGCTTTGTAGCGGGCGGCCCCGCAGCTAAGAGCGGCGTCCGATGAGTGCGGGAATGGAGTCCGTCGCCATGTTCGCCGGTTCCATCACCGGGCTGGTCCTGCTGACCCTCGGCCAGACGATGGTGGTGGTGTGCGTCTGCTTCGACATGGTCCGTGCACTGTCCGTGCCCAGGTCCCACCGGCGCTATGTGGCCAGCACCGCTTTCCGGTCGCTGGCGGTGCCGTCGGTACTCGTTATGGGCGTCAGCGTGCTGGTGGACGCCGTCTCCTGGTCATGGCTGGACGTGACCATGGGAATGTTCGTGATAACGATGATCATCTTCCGCCTGCACCACGACAAGGACGAGGACAACTGGTGGAAGGGTAAGGGCAAGAAAATCGCCCGCTGGGCCCGGAAGCAACTGTCCTCGGGGAGATCACTGGCGCCAGCCGCGGCCTGAGTGCCGTCTTGCTCTCATCCTTAGTCGGTGAACAGCCCGGCCAGGTCCTCTGCCGTCAGCGCGCCGCCGGAGAGGGCGTCGCCCTCCATGACGTCGGCGAACAGCTGGGACTTCCTGGCCTTGAGCGCCATCACCTTTTCCTCGATGGTGTCCTTGGCGACCAGCCGGTAGACCATGACGTTGCGGGCCTGGCCGATCCGGTGCGTGCGGTCGACGGCCTGCGCCTCCGAGGCGGGGTTCCACCACGGATCCAGCAGGAACACGTAGTCCGCCTCCGTCAGGTTCAGGCCAAAGCCGCCCGCCTTGAGGCTGATCAGGAACACCGGGGCGGCGCCGTTCTTGAACTCGTTCACGACGTCGGTCCGGTTGCGGGTGCTGCCGTCGAGGTAGCAGAACTCGATGTTCTCCTCGACCAGCCGCTCGCGGACCTTGCCCAGGAAGCCGGTGAACTGGCTGAAGATGAGGGCCCGGTGCCCTTCCGCCACCAGGTCCTCCAGCTGCTCGAAGAGCACATCGAGCTTGCTGGACCGCACCCCGGAGAGTGAGGGGTCGATCAGCGAGGGATCCAGGCTGAGCTGCCGCAACAGGGTGAGAGACTGGAAGATGGTGAAACGGTTCTTGTTGACGTCGTCGATCAGGCCGAGGATCTTCTGCCGTTCACGCTGCAGGTGCGTCTGGTAGACCTTCTGGTGCCGCGGGTTCAGCACCACCTCGAGGATCTGCTCCTGCTTCGGCGGCAGATCGTGGATGACCTGCTCCTTGGTGCGCCGCATCATCAGCGGACGGACCCGGCGCCGCAGCTTGTCCAACTGGGCCTTGTCACCGTTCTTTTCGACCGGCTTCTGGTAATACTCTGCGAACCGTTTCGGGCTGGAGAAAAGCCCCGGCGCAACGATCGAGGTCAGCGCCCAGAACTCCATCAGGTTGTTCTCCAGCGGGGTGCCCGTGATGGCGAGTTTGAACACCGCCGGGAGTTTCCGGGCGCACTGGTAGGCCTTGGACTGGTGGTTCTTGACGAACTGGGCCTCGTCCAGGACCAGGCCGGCCCACTCCTTGGAGGCGTAGGACTCATAGTCGATCCGGAACAGGGCGTAGGAGGTGATGACGATGTCCGCCCCTGCCATGGCCTCCGCGGGGCTCGAGCCGCTTTTGGCAAAGGTCTCACCGATGGCGCGCACCGTAAGGCCGGGGGCGAACCGTGCGGTCTCGGCTTCCCAGTTCCCCACCACACTCGTGGGGGCCACCACGAGGAAAGGCGCGACGCCCGGGGCCGTGCCGGGCGCCGCGGCGGCGGGCACCGAGGCGGGTTCCGCGGCGGCAGCACCGCCGTCGGAGGCTGCGGCGGGCCCGCTTGCCGCGTCCTTGGCGGCGCAGATCAGCGCCAGCGCCTGCACCGTCTTGCCGAGCCCCATGTCATCGGCCAGCACCCCGCCGAGTCCGTGCCGGTAGAGGAAACTGAGCCAGTTGAACCCCTCCAGCTGGTAGGGGCGCAGTTCGGCGTTGAGCGTCGCGGGCAGCGGCAGGCCCTTCACTCCGCCTTCCAGCAACCCGCCGACAGCCTCACGCCAGGCCGCGGCCTGCTCATCCACGATGCCCAGTTGCGCGAGTTCGTCCCAGAGCCCGGCCTGGAAACGGCTGATCTGCAGCGGCGCGTCCTTGTTGTCCTGCAGTTCCCGCGCCTCTTCAATCAGAGCCCGGAGCTGGTGCAGTTCGGGCAGGTCCAGGGAGAAGTAAGCGCCGCTGGGGAGCAGCATCTTGGTCTGGCCGGCTGCCAGGGCGGAGAAAACCGCCGCGAAGGACACCGGCTGGCCCTCCAGCGAAATCTGGATGCCCAGGTCGAACCAGTCCCGCTGCTCGGTGGCTTTCGTGGAGATGGACACCACGGGGGCCTCCTCGGCCTCGCGGTAGTCGGCGATCTCGCCGGCCGTGTCCACGCTGACGCCGGGGACCTCGCGGAGCGCAGGGAGCAGTTCCTCGGTGAAGGCCAGGGTGTCGAGGCCGCTGAGTTCCGCCGAGGCTGCCAGCCGCGGAGTTCCCCACCCGCCCGTGGCCGATTCGCCCAGCGCCGGCACAACGTCCCAGGGCTGTCCCACGGATTCGAGGATGCGGGCCTCCGCAGGGTCGTCCCGGTAGCCGTGATCGCCGGGGTGGCGCCACAGCGGCTGCGCCGTGACGAGTGTGCCGGACTTGTAGTGCCATTCCCAGTGCAGCCGCACCCGGTGGTCGGCGCCGTAGTTCGCCAGCAGCGACAGGGTGGGGACGGCCAGCTGGGGCAGCACCACGGACTGATCGGAGGCCGTGACCCGGGCGCTCTGTTTGAGCTTGGGGTAGAAGCCGGTCAGGAAGCGGCTCTCATCCCGGGCCGGGATGTGCAGCGTGGTCCCGGCCGTGACGAAGGTCAGGAGTTCCTCGCTGAGCCCGCTCTCCAGCGGGGCAAGCGTGATGAAGGAATCCGTCGGGGCCACCCCGGGCAGGGCGGCCGCCCCGGAAGTCAGGAAGATGCCGTGGGCCGGCCGCCCGATGGTCCCGACGCGTGCCGGATCGACCACCTCCCCCTCAACGGTGATGCTCGGGGCGAGGGAGAGACCGCCGTCGTCCCCGCCGGCGGCGGGGACGACGGCGCCGTTCCCCTCGTCGGGGACCGGTGCGCCGCCGAAGCGGGTCAGGTTGAGCCCGACGGCGGCCGGCTGCTCAACGAGCCGTACGGGCTCCGGGCCCCGGCTGTGGACCAGGGCGAGGCCGATCTTCCCGGCCTGGGCCAGCAGGCTCCACAGGTTTTTGCCGGCATAGGTGTTCAGGCCCAGCCACAGCCCGGTTCCGGCGTGCTGGCGGTTCGCCTGGGCGGTGTGCGCTGCGAGGAACTCCTGCATCCACTCGACGTGGGCCTCGTTGCATTCGCGCCGGTAGCTCAAGTAGCTGAGGGTGTTCCAGGAGACATCGCCGCGGATCCATTTTCCCTTGGCGCCCATGATCACGGGGCGCGCCTTCAGCTGGCGAACGCTGCGCAGCGGATCCCGGCGTCCGGTGTAGGAGAAGTGCGGGGCGGGTTCTTCAATTTCGAACTGGAGCGCCAGCGGGACGCCACTGGTGGATTGCGTGATCCCCGGCTGCGCGATCAACGGGCTGAGGGCCTGTTCCCAGTCCGGGACCTCGAGCACCGGGGCCTGCCGGGACAGCCGGCTGACGTCGGCCGGGGCCAGTAGCTGGACCCGGATCGCCGGGTTGTCCTCGGCCGCGAACAACAGTGCGGCCACATGCTTGCAGTCCTTACGGACCGGACAGCTGCAGACACCCACGGTGCAGCTCCAGCCACCCGCCTTCCGGACCAGCTTCGCCGTCGTGGAATACGGCACATCGGAGCCGCCCCGGACCTTGCCGAGCATGAGTCCGGTGGCGGCGTCGAAGGAAATACCGGAAACTCGGCTCCCCATGGCGTAGGCAAGTCCGGCCGCGAGGGAGCGGTCGTTGATCGCGGGAGTCTGTATTGCCAGTGCCGCACTCTCGTCCGGATGGGATGGCATGTGCGCACTACTTTCAGCAGTTGGTCATCTGATCCATCTTAGCGAGCCTGGCAGGACTCCCCGTACTGGGTTGTCCCGGTCTGTGGATATCCGTCCGGAGGGACGCCCCGGCCCGGTACACCCAAACTTCGCCGGACGTTCAGCGCCGCTCAACCCCCGTGCCGGCGGTGCCACGTACCGTGAAGGGGTCGGAGCGCCACCCGCCTGCAGCAGTGAGGACTTTCCATGAGCAACGGCCTTTCCACCACCGCCCTTCCCGCCACCGGTTACGCCACGGTCCTGCCGCGGGAGCTCATCAACGGCAGCGACGCGGAGGTGGTCGACGCGAACGTGGACGTGGTCAACGTGATGTACGCGGAGCTGCTCGACGTCGAGGAAATCGCTCCGGACGCGCTGCGCAGCTACTACGTTGACTTCTACCTGACGCAGTCGCTGGGCGGAGGGTTCGCCCAGTACGTCTTTACCGCGCCCGATCGCGAGGACATCGACGCCTACGTCCGGGCCGGGCTGGACCATATGGGGGCCAGCGCGCACCTGGACCTGTTCAACCGCACCGTGGCCGCCTTCGATGCCCTCTCCGAGGAGGAAGCTGACGCCTATCTTGACCGGGACGCGGATCTGGACGACGGCGCGGACGGCATTACCGACGCGGTCCGGCTTCTGGAGGAGCTCGACGGCGAGTTCGAAACGCTGCTGGAGACCGAAGACATCATCGCGCTCAACGCTGCCTGGCTCCGGAGCCTGCCGGACCTCCTCGTCCTGGACGACGAGGAACTGGACCGCCACATTGCCGAGCGTGTGTCCCGGATCCCGAACCTGGCGGAGCGCCAGGCCGAGGCCGCCGAGGATGACCTGCTGGACACGCCGGAATTCGAGGTGATCATCCGCGAGCTCTGCGACGTGGCGGGCCACACGCTCCTGAAGATCACCATGGGTGACCCCAACTACGACCACGACGGCCAGACCACCCTCGCGTGGCATTTCACCACGGACCAGGGCGAGTTCCTCATGCTGGACGACGAACAGGAAGCGATCATGATTCACCCGGACACCAAGGAGATCCTGGCCGCCGTCGAGTTCGAGGTCGAGGACGACTGAGCCGGACATTCCGCCGCCGGCCGCCCCGGAGGCCCGTCCGCTAGTAGCCGGCGGCAGCGGTGATCATTTCTCCTGACGGGGCCACGAGGTACCAGACGCTGCCCACGCCCTGGCCCAGAATGTCCCCGGCCGCCAGGTCCTTGGCGTAGTAGTACACGGGCATCCCGTTGATGGTCAGTTGCTTCTTCCCGTCCGGGGTGGCAATCGTGCCCACGGTGCCGGTGACGCCGTCGACCGCTGGCGTGTCTGCGGTGGCGAGCACCGGAGGCCACGCTTCGAGGCATCCGCCGGTGCAGGTGCTCGTCCCGGAGTCCTTGACGTCCTTCGTGTAGTAGTAGACGCTCATGCCCTTGCCGTCGACCACGATCCTTCCCGCGCTGGAATCCGCGACCTTGAGGTCCGGGGTCGCTGAGGCCGGTGCCGTGGTCGACGCTGGAGCCGAACTCGCCGTGGCGCTGCCGGGCGGCATCGTGGCGGCCGCCGACGTCGGCGTCGTGCCAGTCCCGCTGGTGCCCGCACAGCCGGAGAGCAATGCGGCGAGGGCGAAGGCGGACAGGCCGATGCTGAGGTGTTTTTTCATCTGCTGCTCCTTGACTCGAACCGGCCAACTGGTCAGGCCGGCGCTAACCGTTACGACGCCTCCGGGGGAAGAATGGTTCACAGCAGGCCTTGGGCTGCGCCCGGGAATCCGCGGGCGTGAACTTTTCCGGCGAACCGCACGTCATTAGGGGCAGCAGCGCAGAGACCCAGGAGCTAGGGAGGGGCGGTTATGTCGCTGGACGAAGACGTCGTGGCGGCGATCTACCGCGACCACGGGCCCGCGCTCCGGCGTTTTGTCCTCAGTGCTTCCCGGGATCCGCAGCTGGCCGATGACGTGGTGCAGGAGACCATACTGCGGGTCTGGCAGCAGGCTCCCCAGATCACCGGAAGCCTGCGCAGCTACCTGTTCAGGACGGCCCGGAACATCATGATCGATAACTACCGCAAGGCCCAGCGCCGGCCCCGCGAGACGTCGGACCGGGAGCTGGCAGACCCGGCCGACGGCGCGGAACGCATAAACGAACTCCTCAACCGGGTGCTGATGGAAGAGGCGCTGCTGCGGCTCAGCGCCGAGCACCGGGATGTCCTCGTGGCCCTGCACTACCGCCGCTACACCGTCCAGGAGGCATCGGTCAGCTTGAAGATCCCGGTCGGAACAGTGAAGTCCCGGGCGTTTTACGCCGTGCGGGCCCTCCGCGCGATCCTCGATGAGATGGGGGTGGAACGATGAGCGGGACGGAGCTGCACCAATTGCTCGGCGCGTACCTGCTCGGCGGTCTGGAGCGTGAGGAGGCCTCCGCCTTCGAGCAGCATCTGGGCAGCTGTGCGGACTGCCGGCAGGAGCTCGACGAGCTGGCCAGCCTCCCCGCGCTGCTGGACGCTCTCCCGGTCCCCGACGCCGTCGCCCTCTCCGCCGTTGCTGCTGCCGCTGCCGGGCGGGAACCGTCGACGTCGGATCCCGTGCCGGCCGCCGTGCCGCGGCGGATGCTCGAGGAACTGTCCACCCGCCGCCGGAAAGGACGACGGCGTTGGGCCGCGGCGCTCGCTGCGGCGGCCGCGGCGTGCCTCGCCCTCGGGATCCTGGCTGCCCCGCTGTTCAACCCGGCGCCGAAACCGGACGCCAGCTACTCCGTGCAGGCCAGTGATGGACTGCAGATTACGGTGGGCATGGTGAAGAAAACGTGGGGCACCGAGCTGTCGGTCGATGGCCGGAGCCTGCCGGTGGACGGCACCTTCTCCCTCTGGGTGAAGGACAGCGACGGCGGCGAAGACCGCGCCTGCGCGTGGACAGCAACACCCAGCGGCAGGGTCAGGATCACAGGTGCCACACCCCTGCAGCTGACGAACATCGCCAGCGTCGAGATGCGGAACGGGCAGCAACAGACCATGGCCGTCATCGCCGTCCCGCGCGGTTAGCGGCAGCCGCGACCCGGCCGCGGTTTTTGTCGGACCCCGCTGCTCTACTCATGGTGGGGGAGCTGACGGTTTCCCCACCACCTGCGGAACGCATGTCCGCACCGGCGATTGGGGATTCGTTATGGAACAGGCATATGTGGTTGTCACCTCAGGGAAAGACCTGGCGCTGCGCCTGATGGCGTCCGGGCGGACCAAACCGGCTGCGGTGATCTCCTGGCATCCGGAGCAGCGGGAGAACCATCTCGACGTCGACCATATCGCCCGGGAGGTTGGAGATCTGGCCGAGGTCTATTGGCTTGAAAACGGTCCGGAGAGTTATGCCTTCGGCGACAGCCTGCCGGCGGGGGCCCACGTGTTCGGCAACGCGGCACGGGTCTACGCGGAGGACCTTCGCTGGATGACGGACGTGCACCGCAGCCCGCTGCGGATGGCGCGGGACCGCCAGACGGCCGTCCGCGCGGCCGAGGACCTCATCGAGGACGTGCTGAGCCTGATCACCGTGGTTCCGCCAAAAACTGCGCCGGTCCGCGCCCTGCCGCGGCGCGTCCGGGGCACCGTCAGGGCCTTCGCCAGTGCGGGTTCCCGGGCCATCGTCGAACTGGGCGACGGCAGCTGCTGCACCATCCAGCGCGAGCACGTGGTCCCGCCGGTCCGTCTCGACTGGATGCTGGACCTTGGCCAGTCCGTCGAAGGCGATCTCAACGATGAGGACAGGACGCTCGACATCAACGCGCTGAAGACCACACCCCGGCTCGCCGAGCTGTACCGGTCCGGCGACCTGGTCCTCGCCCTGGCCGAACAGGTCAGCGCCAAAAACGCGAAGCTCACCCTCTACCCGGGATCCAGCTGGACCGTTGACCAGGCCCGGATCTCCTCCAACCCCCTCGACACCGCGGATAGCCTGGTGACGGAAGGCGAGGTGGTGGTGGCGCGCTTCCTCCGGGAAAACGGGGCCGTGATGCTGTCGCTGCTCGACGTCGACGATGACGCCGACGTCGTGGACGCGCCCGCGCTGCTGGCTGGCGGTACCCCCTGGTTGCGGTCCGGACGCCACCTCACCGAGCAGCCCACCTCGGGCCGGACCTTCCCGGCCAAGGCGCCCGGTGGCCCCGGCGCGGGTGGGGCCGCGGCGCAGGGCAGCGGTTCAGCGGCCGTGGCGGGGCCCGTTCCGAAACCGTCGGCTGCGCTGATGACCGTCCAGCTCCAGCTCGAAGCCGAGCGCAGGAAAGTGGCTGTCCTGCAGGAACTGGTCGCTGCCGCCGGCCAGGCCGGGGCCGGACTCGTCAGCCTCCAGCAGGAGCAGGACACCCTTCGGCGGGAACTTGGGGCGGAGCAACAGATCGCGGAGGATGCCCGGGCGGCACTGGAGGGCGCGGAGTGCCGGCTCGCCCGGCGGAACGAGGAACTTCTGGACCTCAGGGCCTACAAGCGCCGGGCGCAGACCGCGCTCAAGCGCGCGCTGGCTGCCGGTTCGGACGCGCTGTTCGAGACGGCAGGAGAACGCCTGCGGCACGACGTGTACCTCGCCTGGGCCAAGAACGTTCCGGCGTCCGACAAGGCCCGGCAGCAGCTGCCCTCGGAGTGGAAGGCCGGTCCGGAGTTTGCGGCGTCCCTCTACGGGTTCACCGAGCCCGGCGTCGTGGCCAAGGCGCTGAAGGCCGTGGTGGAGGTTCTGACCGGGACGGCGGAGCGGAATGCGGCGCGTGAAGTCCACGCGCTGCGGGCCAACCTGGGTGCAGACACAGCCCAGCTGGTACGCGAGGACGGGTCAAAGTGCTACCGCGCGGCGATCGAGCAGAATGTGGCCTCGGCCCGGCGGCTGCACTACTGGCGCCTGCCGGACGGATCGATTGAGCTCTCACGCGTCGTGGTCCACGACGAATTCAAACCCTGACCCTGCGGGGAGTGCCGGGATGGGAGGGTCGGGCAGCTACATCTTGGCGAGTTTTGCCCGCACCATCATGAAGATGCCGTAACAGATCAGGCCAATGCCCACGGCGGCCAGCATGTACATGCCGAAGGGCTGGTCGCGCAGGCCCTTCAACCCGCCGTCGAGCCCGGTTGACTCCTCTGGGTGCACCTTGATGGTGGCAATGATGATCAGCAGGCCGGCCAGCAGCAGGGCGATGCCCTTGGCGGCGTAGCCGACGACGCCGAGGACGGTCACGGCCGTCCGGGCCTTCGCCGAGGCGGGAAGCCGGAGGTGCTTGGCGAAGGACTGCCGGAAGCCCCGGATGGCGTAGACGATTCCGGCGATGGCGATCCCCGCGCCGACGGCGAGCAGGAGCAGGTAGCCGCCGGGGGCCTTCATCACAGCGATAGTGAGGTCGCTCGTGGAGCTGCTGTGGTCTTTGCCTGCGCCGGTTGCGAAGGATGCCAGGGTCACCGCGAGCCCGGCGTAGACCACGGCCTGGAGAGCGGCCTTGGCCTTCTTCGCGGCCTTTTTCTTCGTCGGAAGGTGCTCAAAGTCGAAGATGGCATCGCTGGTCTGCCACAGGGCGAGGGCCACACATGCCGCAAGAGAACTCCAGAGCAGCACCGGCCCGGCCGGTTGTTGAGCGAGCTGCTCGACGGCGCCACTGACGTCTGCATCGCCCTCGCCGCCCATGGAAAGCCGGATCGCGACCAGCCCGATCAGCAGATGCAGGATGCCGCTGACGGCGAATCCGGCCCGCGCCACAAGCTCCAGCGTCCGCGAATTAGTGATGTCCTCGGCCGCGTCAGCGACGTCCTTCAGTTCTCTTTTGATGATGGATCCTTCAACTGACTCGGTGCTTCCGCCGGACCGCTGTTCCGCCCGGATCATGCCTCTGACGTAATCGTGCCACGCCGAGCCCGCCGGGAACAGCACCGCTTGCGGTCAGCATCCGCGACGGCGGTTCACATGAGCTGTTGGCCTAGCGGCGCCGGTAGCTGAGGTCGAAGATGAGCCGGCCGGCGTCGTGCGCTTTGTTCTCGAAACTCGTCAGGATCCGGCCGTCGAACCGCGGCGCCCAGCCGCCCGTCTCGTCGGTGCCCTCGTTGGGGCCGGTGTGTTCGGTGCTCACGGGCGCGCGGCCCTCCTTGACGGGGGCCCCGCCCACGAGGGACTCGACGCCGGATTCCCACACCTGGGTGAGAGGGCTCTCGGCGCCGCTGCGCTCGCCGTCGTGCAGGTTCTCGAAGTCGGCGGAGCCGGCCAGGACCTCGCGCACGTGCACGGCATAGTTGGACCAGTCCGTCGCGATGCGCCAGAGCCCGCCCGGTTTGAGGGCCCGGGCTGCGAGTTCCGCGAAGGCCGGCTGGATCAGGCGGCGCTTGTGATGGCGAGACTTGTGCCACGGGTCCGGGAAGAACACCCACAGTTCCGTCACGGAACCGGCCGGCAGCATGGTGGCGAGCACCTCGGGGGCGTTCGCCTCCACCACGCGGACATTGCTCAGGCCGCGGCTGTTGATCTTGATCAGCGTGTTGGCCAGCCCCGGGGTGTAGACCTCGACGGCGAGAAAGTCCTTGTCCGGATTCTCCTCCGCGGCGTGGCACACGGCGTCGCCAAGCCCGGAACCGATCTCCACGATCAGCGGGGCTGTGCGGCCGAATTCGGCTTCGGCGTCGAAGACGTAGTCCGGGTGCACGGAGGTGTTGGCGATGTGGCGGGGAACCTCGACGGCCCACCGGTCAGAATGTTCCTCCCAGGCAACCTGCCGGCGGCCCTGCAGACGGGTTCCGCGGCGCACAAAGCTGACCGGACGGCCTCCATAGGTGCCGAAGGAAGCCTGGGTGCCGGGGGTCACCGGGCGCGATGGCTGCGGCGTTTCGGGGGATTCTGGGGATTCACTCATCCCTTCCAGAATAGAGGAGTCCCGGCCTCCGCCCGGGCGGGCTGGGGGCAGCGTCCCCTGTCGGGGGTACGTGGCAGACTGTCCGCATGATTGACGCAACACGCGACTACTGGGACGGGCAGGCCGCGGATTTTGACCGCGAAGCAGACCACGGGCTGCTCGATCCCGGGGTCCGCCAGGCCTGGGCGGAGCTGATTCTGCCACTTATTCCCCTGGCCGGCAGCGAAGTCGCTGATCTGGGCTGCGGGACCGGCAGCCTGTCCGTGCTGCTGGCGGAGGCAAACCATCGCGTCCGGGGCCTGGACCTGTCCGGCCGGATGGTGGAAGCGGCCCGGGCCAAGGCCGCCGAGGCCGCCGTCGCCGGGTTGCCCGCGGCCGCGGAGTTCCTGCAGGGTGATGCCTCGGAACCGCTGTACCCTCCGGCGAGCTGCGATGTTGTGCTGGCCCGCCACGTCCTCTGGGCGCTCCCTGATCCGGATGCCGCCCTGGGTCGTTGGACAAGGCTGTTGCGGGAGCCAGGGACAATGCTGCTCGTGGAAGGGCTGTGGGGCACCGGTGCAGGCATACCCTCGGCGGAATGCCGTGAACTGGTGCTTCGGCACCGCCACCACGCCGACGTCGTGCCGCTGACAGACCCGGCGCTGTGGGGAAAGGAAATCAGCGACGAACGCTACCTGATCCTGAGCCGGGGCTGACGGGACCGTCGACAGCGGCGACGCTGGCACCGCCGCCGGCACGGGGCCTGCCAGAATGGGGTCCGTGACCATACCGAAAAGCTCCCAGGACTCCACCCCCAGCGGCATCGAGGTCGTGGACGGCCCGGCCCTGCTGGTGGACGCCGAAATCGACGACGTCCCCGCGGCTGAGCCCACCCGGGTCGGCAGCCGCCGCGCTCTGGCCTACCTGGGCGTGTGCCTGGTCCTGATCGGGCTGAACCTCCGCACCGTCTTCTCCAGCTTCTCCGCGGTCCTGCCCGAAGTGACGGCCGACGCCGGGCTGCCGGGCTGGGCCGTCGTCGTCCTCACCACGGTCCCGGTCACGCTGCTCGGGGTGTTCGCCCCGCTCGCTCCCGTGCTCGCCCGCCGTTTCGGGGCCGAGCGGGTGCTGCTGGGCGCGATGGCGGTGCTCACTGCCGGACTGCTGCTGCGGCCCCTTAGCGCCGGGGACGCCGGGCACCTTCCTGCCCTGCTGGCCGGGACGGCGGCCTGCGGTGCCGCGATCTCGCTTTGCAACGTGCTGCTGCCCGGACTGGTGAAGCGTGACTTCCCGCACCGGCTCGGCCTGATGGGCGGCCTCTATACCACCGCGATCTGCGCCTCCGCCGCCCTCGGCGCGGGCATCACCTACCCGGTCTTCAGCGCGACGGGGGAGTGGACCGCGGCGCTGCGGTTCTGGGCGCTGCCCGCCGGCGTCGTGCTGCTGCTCTTCCTGCCGCTGGCCATCCGGCAGCGCCACGGCCGGCACCAGATGGCGCACGGCGGAGTGAATGTCTGGCGATCGGCGGTTGCCTGGCAGGTGACCATCTTCATGGTGCTGCAGGCGATGATGTCCTTCAGCGTTTTCGCCTGGCTGGCCCCGATCCTGCGCGAACGCGGGGTGGACGGCGGCACGGCCGGGGTGATCGTCTCCGTCTCGATCCTACTGCAGATGCTGGGGTCCCTGTTCGCCCCGGCGCTCGCCACCAGGTTCCGGGACCAGCGCGCGATCAACACCGTGGTGGCGCTCATGACCGGCGGCGGCTTCGCGCTGAGCATCTTCGGCCCGCTCGAGCTGATTTGGTTGTGGACCGGGCTGCTGGGCCTGGGCCAGGGCAGCCTGACCGCCGTCGCGCTGACCATGATCATGGTCCGCACCCGGGACGGCCACACCGCCGCGCACCTGTCCGGGATGATGCAGGGCGTCGGCTACGGGGTGGGCTCCACCGGCACCCTGATGGTCGGCCAACTGCACCAGGCCACGGGTTCCTTCACGGCGGCGGGGATCCTCTTCCTGGTGGTCGGATCGCTGGCTGCGGTGTTCGGCTACCGCGCCGGGCGGAACCGCTTCATCGGTGACTGACGGGTCGCGGCGGCGGTGTGCCGCGCGCCAGGGGCACTTCGGGAGTGGCCCCTATAGACCGGCCTTCGCGAAGACCTGGGCGATGACGATGGTGGCCGCGTCGGCAGCGGCCTGAATGTCGCCTGCTGAGAGCGGCCGATAGCCCATTGTGGCTACCTCCACGGAAAGCGTTCCCCTCCGTGCTCCGAGGCGGATAAAAAAGCGGTCGGATCCCTCCGAATCCTGGTAGCGGAAGCCGTGGCTGGCATCGGCGTCGAGCTTCATAGACTTCCCCGGGCACCGCGGCGGGCGGTGTTGCAGTGCCGGGGGTTGCGCTGCCGGGTGCGGACGACGCCGACGGGCCGCCGGGTGCCGGGGTGCAGCCCGCGAGGACCATAAGAGCCACGGCGGCGCCGGCCGGCCACCGGTGACGTCTCATCTACAGGCCGGCCCTGGCGAAGATCTGGCCGATCATGGCTGCGAGCCCGTCGGCGCCGGACTGCACCTCGGCATCCGAGAACTTGATCACGTTGGCCTCAACGGTCAGTGTTCCCTTCCGGGCTCCGACCATCACGTGCCGCTCGCCGCTCCCATCGGAGAGCTGGTAGGCGACGGCGTAACTCGAGTCCGCGGCGATGTCCACGCTCGGGCGCTTGAGGTCCGACCATGGGCGCGTGCTGCCGCCCATGCCCTCCTGGATCGTCGCGCAGTCCCGAAGAGTAGCGGCAACGGCGTCGAACGGGTACGGCTGCGTCGCCGTCGTCGGCATGCTCGCCACCGTGAGATTGATGGAGTCCATTTTGTTGGAACCCTGGATCTGTCCCTGGCCGACCGTCGAGCCCGGCAGGAACGAGGGAAATTCACTGTAGGTGCATGGAGCCTGGGGTCCCTGCGACGGAGTGCCGGGATCCACGCCGGGCCGCTCCGAGCCAATGACGGTGGCGCTCGGCATTTCCACCGTGTTCCCGTTCGGTCCCGTGATGCCGTTGAGCAGGGCCACGAGATCATCAGGGGTGCGGGAGTTCGGCGGGGCCGCAGCGACGGAGGGAGGGTGCTGCACAGCCTGGTCGATGATCTCCTGGGCCAGGCCGGCCATGGAATCGAGGGCCGGCCGGGCATCGGCCTCGGAATTCAGTTCGGCGACGGAAAGGGTCAGGCTGACGGACAACGTGCCCGCCAGCACCCGGAGCCCGGCCGAGCCGAAGTCCCCGGGCTGACGGGGCTTGGTGTTCTGCATCCAGGCGAACCTCTTCTCCCCGGCAGGCGGGGCGCTGAGGAGCTGGACCGCGTGCGTCGAGGTTCTGCCGGACTCCGTGTAGGCGAGATCGAACTGGCCGCAGCGGATAGCCAGGTCATCCGTGTAGTTGAAGTCGGCCCGGGAGATCGCGTCCTTCTCAGCGCTCCGGATCGTGAGGGTGATGGTCGTCGTCGGCCCCGACTGAGCCGCGATCGGGATCCCGCCCTCCGCCATGTTCACGCTCTTGTCAGCCCAGACGGCGAACGGGCTCCGGGGCGCGAAGACCACGCACTCACCGGGCGTCGTCTCTGTTGTCGGGAGGGGGGCGGCGCCCGCGGCCACTCCGCTGCGCAGGCGCTGGGAGTCCATTGCCCCACCGTGCACCTGCCGGTTCTGGGCCACGGCGTTGATGATCGCCATAAGCTCCTGGTCCGTGTAGACCTTGTCCGGAGTGCCCGCCGGTGGGGCGGAACTGGACGACGTCGACCCAGCCGCCGTCGTCGGCCCGCCCGCCGAGGGACCGGACGAACATCCACCGAGGGCCAGCAGGGCGATGACGACGCAGGCAAGCCGCCGCCTGTCCCTCGCCGCCGGCGCTGCCCGGAAGATTCCAGCTGCCTCAACTGACCGAGCGGACATCGCAGGCCCCTTTTACTTGTAAGCCACACGCTACGTTTCAGGTGGAAGTCCCAAGTAGGGCACTTTGACCTGACATTGAAGGTGCCGCCGGATCTGCCCTGCGTGCGCCCCGTCATCGATAAAAACGGCCGTCGCTGCAAAGTCGACGACGGCGGTGGTGCGCCCCGCCCGCAAGCTGTGGCATGCTTCCCTTTTAGCCAACATCCCGGCTCCGCCATGTAGCTCCGCGCGGCGGCCGGCCTTGACCTCGACCCAGGTTGAGGTTCCGTCCCTCCCTATCGATCAGGCCACGACCTTGCCCCGTTCCGCCCCCGCCCCGAGCCTGGATTCAGCCGGCATCTTCCACCGCGACTATCTGCTGGTGACGCTGGGCGCCTGTGCCCTCGTGTTCCTGGTCGCGTTCGAATCGCTGGCGGTGACCACGATCATGCCGCTGGTCAGCCGGGAGCTGGACGGTGCCGCCCTTTATGCCCTGGCGTTCGCAGGCCCGCTCGCCACCGGCGTCATCGGTATGGTGGCTGCCGGCAACTGGTCGGACCGGCGCGGCCCGGTGGGGCCGCTGTACGCATCCGTGGCGCTGTTTGTGCTGGGCCTGCTGATCGCCGGCACGGCGGCGACCATGCCTGCGCTAGTGGCCGGCCGGCTGGTCCAGGGCCTGGGCGGCGGGGCGATGACGGTGGCGCTGTATGTGGTGATCGCCCGGGTCTATCCGCCCGTGCTGCACCCGAAGATCTTCGCCGCTTTTTCCGCGGCCTGGGTGATTCCCTCGCTGGTGGGTCCGTTCGCCGCCGGCCTGGTGGCGCAGCTGGTCAGTTGGCACTGGGTGTTCCTCGGCGTGGTGGGGCTCGTGGTGCCGGCCCTGCTGATGGTGGTGCCGGCCCTGCGCGGTCTGCACGGCACACCCGACGACGGACCACGGGAACCCGCCGCACCGGGGGACCTGTCCACTCCGGCGCCGCGGACGTCCTCCGGCTCCGGCAGGCTGGCCTGGGCCGCGCTCGCGGCGCTCGCCGTACTCGGCCTGAACCTCTCCGCCAGGCTTCCGGTGGCCGGCGGGATCGTGGCCGTCGCGGCCGTCGCCGTGGCCCTCATCGCCGTCCGCCCGCTGGTGCCGCGGGGAACCCTGACCGCCCGCCGCGGCCTCCCCAGCGTCATCCTCACCCGCGGCCTGGCCTCTGCCGCGTTCTTCGGCGCCGAGGTGTACCTGCCCTACCTGCTGGTGGAACGCTACGACTTCTCGCCCACCTTCGCGGGACTCGCGCTCACGGGCGGAGCCGTCTCCTGGGCCGCAGGCTCGGCGGTCCAGGGCCGGCTCGGGGCGCGCCTCGATCACCGCCGCGCGGTCCGAATCGGTGCGGCCCTCGTTCTCGGCGCCGTCGTCCTGGTGCTGGTGACCACGGTCCTCAACTGGCCGGCCGCCGTCGCGATCACCGCCTGGGTGTTCGCCGGGGGCGGCATGGGGCTGATGTATTCGCGCCTGAGCGTGATGACCCTGGCCCTGTCCAGCAAGCAAGACGAGGGCTTCAACAGTTCGGCGATGTCCATTTCCGACTCGCTCGGCGGGGCGCTGTCCCTCGCCACCACGGGCATCATCTTTGCCGCGTTCCCGACGACGGCGGCGTCCTTCGGCGGGGTCTTCGCCCTGACGGCGGCGATCGGCGTCGCCGGGGTGTTCGTCGCCGCGCGGGTCGCCGGGCCCCGATAGATAGGTGCCGGCTGCCGGCTCCGGCCTCAGCGGGCGGCGAGGCGGGTAGCGCGCAGCACGGCGTCCGTCAGCGCGGCAGCCTCGCCGTCGGGCCCGGTGGCGCTGCGGTGCCGGGTGTCCATAACGTCAATCCGCCACTCCGGCTCCCCGATTCCCAGCTCGTGGGCCAGCTGCTCGGCGGTATAGAACCTCTCCTGCGCATGGTCATGGTGCTGCCCCCACGGCGGCAGTCCGTCGGGGTGGTGGCCCACGATCAGCAGTGTGCCGCCGGTCCGCACGGCCGCGGCGGCCAGCTGCAGGGCCTGCTGCCAGGGCATCACGGTGGAGTGCAGGAACTGGGCGGTGACCAGGTCGAAGAGCTCCCCGGGCACCCAGGTCGCGAGATCCTGCCGCACCCAGGTGATGTTCCCACCCTGGCCGCGTTCCTGCGCGTGCGCTTCGGCCCGCTCCAGGGCCACGGCGGAGACGTCGACGGCGGTGACTTTCCAGCCGCGGCTGGCGAGCCAGATGGCGTCCGCGCCCTCGCCGCAGCCCAGGTCAAGGGCCGTCGCGGGAGGAAGGGGCGCAGCCTCGGCGATCAGCTGCGGATTCGGTTCGCCGCTCCAAATTTTCGCCCGGCTGCGGTACTTCTCGTCCCACACTTGGGCCGCACTGACAGTGCTGTCGTGCTCGGGGTGCTGGTGATCCGTCATCGTTGTCCTCGCCGGTCTGGGGTGTCGGGTTGTGGGGCCGTTTCCCACATCATGGCAGGGGACGGCTCCGGGCGACACCGGCAAAACAGCGGCACCCGAAAATTGACACACGAAGATCACCGTCCGGAAACGCCCCCGAAACCTCGGTGGTGGAGGCTGGAGCCGGAGATCGGAATGACGCTGGGGTGGATCCGGATCTGGGGAAGGAGCAGGCCATGACTGTTGAGGTAGCGGAGCAGGTTCTATCGTGTGAGGAGTTGTCGGTGGGGGACAAGATTGAGGCATGGCATAACGGCAAACTCTTCCACCGGGGCGAGGTAATCCGGACTGTGGCGGCCACCGACCTCTTTTGGATCCTGGACGAGCGGACCGGCATGCGGAGGCTGATCGACGCCGAGGTACTGGTGATCCGGCGGGTCGCGGTCCCGGCAACCAGGCAGGGCCCGGCAGCGGCCTGCGGTTCCGCGGCCATGGACCGTTCCCAGGCGACGCGAGGGTCGGCGTCCCCGCACGGTTCGGCGGCTCCGGCATCCGCGGGGCCGGCGTCGCACGTCCCGCTGTTTCAAGCGCCCAGCCTGGTGCCCTGAGTCCGGAAAGCGGCCTTGGGCCCGCCGGATGATAGACTGAAGAAACTTGATGTGCAGTGATGCCCACTTTGGTCTTGAATGATCGGTCCGGTTCATCAACCGGTTCCCCTGCGGATTCCTTTCGGATTCCCTCAGGGAGTGGGACTTTTTCATGTGAGAGGCACATCCTGCGTCGATGAACGCGTTCTATTTGGTCCCGGCCGCCGCCCTAACTGGCAGCTGGCCGGTTGATCACCTGACTTTTCTTCGGCGAACCCCTGGGCCAACCGGCACCGGGGGCCGATATCCGCATGGATACCGCCTGAAAGACCTTTGAAACATATGACTACTTTCGCTGCCCTCGGCACGCCCAAGGCCCTCGCCGACACCCTCACCGCCCAGGGGATCGTTGAACCGTTCCCCATCCAGGTCAAGACCCTGCCGGACACCCTGGCCGGACGCGACGTCCTGGGCCGCGGCCGCACCGGCTCCGGCAAGACCATTGCCTTCGCCATCCCGCTTGTAGCACGACTCGCTGAGCGGGAAGCCAAGCACTTCCGCAAGCCCGGCCGCCCGATGGGCCTGGTCCTCGCCCCGACCCGCGAGCTGGCCACCCAGCTCAACGCCACCATCGAGCCGATGGCCAAGGCCATGGGCCTGAACACCACGGTGATCTACGGCGGCATCTCCCAGGCCCGCCAGGAAAAGGCGCTGCGCGCCGGCGTCGACATCGTCATCGCCTGCCCGGGCCGCCTGGAGGACCTCATCCGCCAGCGCGTCCTGACCCTCGAAGGTGTCGAGATCACCGTCCTGGACGAGGCCGACCACATGGCCGACCTCGGTTTCCTCCCGGTGGTCAAGAAGCTCATGGACATGACCCCCAGCCAGGGCCAGCGCATGCTGTTCTCCGCCACCCTGGACAACGGTGTGGACAAGATCGTCCAGCGCTACCTGTCCAACCCGCTGACCCACGCCGTGGACGAATCACAGGCCGCGGTGACCACCATGGAACACCACGTGCTCGTCGTCAACGACCAGACCGTCAAGAAGCAGCTGATCGTCGAACTCGCCTCGGGTGCCGGCCGCCGGGTGCTCTTCCTTCGCACCAAGCACCACGCCCGCAAGCTCGCGAAGACCCTGACCGACGCCGGCATCCCCGCCGTCGACCTGCACGGCAACCTTTCGCAGAACGCCCGTGACCGCAACCTGGCCGAGTTCTCCTCCGGTGAGGTCCGCGTCCTGGTCGCCACCGACGTCGCCGCCCGCGGTGTCCACGTCGACGACGTCGAGCTGGTCATCCACGTGGATCCGCCCACGGAGCACAAGGCTTACCTGCACCGCTCGGGCCGTACCGCCCGCGCCGGTTCCGACGGCACCGTGGTCACGCTGACCCTGCCCGAGCAGCAGTCCGACGTCAAGAAGCTCATGAAGGCTGCCGGCGTCGAGGTCAACTTCGAACGCGTCACCGCCAACTCCCCGCTGGTTGCTGAACTGGTCGGCGAAATGGCCGACAAGATCGATCCGCGCACCCGCGCCGCACTGCTGGCCGCCAAGTCCAACCAGGGCGGCGGCAGCTCCACCGGTGCCAACGCCGAGCGCAAGCGCGCCCGCCGTACCACCCAGGCTGCACCCACTGCGGGTGGCCGGGGCGGCCGTGGCGGACGCGGACGCGTCGGAGCCGAGGCTCCCCGCACCGATCTTCCCCGCGCCGAGCGCCGTGCCGTGGCCTACGAAGGCCAGGCCGCCGCGCGCAACGCCGCAGAGCGTGTCATCGAGCGCAATGAGGACCGGTTGGATGCCGAGCGCGCTGAGCGCCGCAGCGTCCGCAGCCGCTCCACCTCATATGGCACTCACCGCAACGATGTTCCGGCCGCAGGCGGCCGCGCCTCGGCAGGCCGCGGTTCTGACGGCCGCGCCGCAGAGGGACGCAGCGACGCCCGGGGCGCTTCGGCTCCCCGCAGCGGCGCACCCCGCAGCGGCGCACCGCGTGGCGGGGCCCCCCGCACGGGCGGCGCCACCGGCGGCCAGCGCGGCGGACGCCCGGCAACCGGCCAGCGTGCAGCTGCCGGCGCCAAGCCCGCTGGAAGCAAGACCGGAGCCAGCGCCGGTGGCAATGCGGCAGTTTGGTCCTCCAACACCGGCGGAACCTCGGGCGGATCCTACGCAGGCGGCGGCAACGGCCGCTCCGGCGAAGGCCGTCCGGCACGCAGCGGCGGCCCCCGCCGCGCGACCGCTCCGGCGTCGAACGAACGCCGCAGCCGCTAAGGTTTCGGTTTTCCGCTACACAAACGGACGGACGCTACGGGGATTCCCGCAGCGTCCGTCCGAAAGCGCAGCGCAAGTCTGAAAGCGCAGCAAAAAGCTACCAGCCGCGGGCGCGCCACTCCTCCAGGTGCGGGCGTTCCGCACCCAGGGTGGTGGGCTGCCCGTGGCCCGGATGCACCACGGTGTCATCCGGATAGGCCCCGAACAGCCGCTCGCTGACATCGCTGAGCAGCTGGGCGAACCGCTCCGGATCGTTCTGGGTGTTGCCCACGCCTCCCGGGAACAGGGAGTCGCCGGAGAAAATGTGCGCCGGGCCCTCCGGGTCCTGGTACACGAGCGCGACCGACCCCGGGGTGTGGCCGCGCAGGTGCACTGCCGTCACGTCGAAGCCGTCGAAGTTGCCGACGTCCCCGTGATCCAGCAGCACATCCACCGGCACCGGTAGCTCCGGGGCGTCATCCGTCCCGGCCGCTGTCTTCACCCCGGTGGCCGCCACCAGGGCCGGCAGCGCACGCACGTGGTCCCAGTGCTGGTGGGTGGTGGCAACCAGCGCCAGCTTCGGTGTCGCGGAGGTATCCGCGGCGGCGGCGGCAAGCAGCCCCTGGATGGCGGCCAGATCATCGGCCGCATCGATCAGGAGCTGCGCACCGGAGGCTTTGCTGGTGAGCAGATACACGTTGTTGTCCATCTCGCTGACCGAAATGCGGCGGATGGTGATGTCACGTAATGAGTGAATAAGCGAGTCCATGGGCTTCAGTCTACGAAAGACGCTATTCACGGCCCTGGGACACCCACTGGGGGTCCGCGGAACGGGAGCCGACGACGGCGTCCGCCGCGGCGTCGAGTTTCTCGAGTTGTGTTGCGCTGAAGTCGAGCGTCAAAGCGCCCAGGTTCTCGTCGATCCGGTCCGCCTTGCGGGTGCCGGGGATGGGCACGACGGGCAGGCCCAGCTTCCGGCCTTGCGCGAGCAGCCAGGCCAGCGCCACCTGGGCAGGCGTTGCAGCCTGCCCGGCGGCGGAAAGCTCGGCCGCGACGGACTGTACGGCCGCGACCACGCCCTGGTTGGCATCCAGCGCCGCCTCGGCGAAGCGCGGGATGTTGCGGCGGAAGTCGTTGCTGCCCAGCTTCGACGCGTCCACGGTGCCGGTGAGGAATCCCCGGCCCAGCGGCGAATAGGGCACAAACCCCACGCCGAGCTCGGCCGCGGCAGGAACAACGTTGCGTTCCACATCGCGGCTCCAGATCGACCACTCGCTCTGGACCGCGGCGATCGGGTGGACGCTGCAGGCTTCACGCAGCTCCTCGGCCGTCACCTCAGACAGGCCAAGATGCCGCACCTTGCCGGACTGCACCAGCCCCGCCATGGCCTCCACGGTTTCCACTATCGGAACGCGGAGGTCACGGCGGTGCATGTAGTACAGGTCGATGGTGTCGGTGCCCAGTCGTTGCAGGCTGCGGTCCACGGCCTGCCTCACATACGCGGCGTCACCCCGGATGTCCGAGTAGCCGGTGGACGGGGTGCCCACCAGGCCAAACTTGGTGGCCAACTGAACCTCGCCGCGGCGTTCCGCCAGGAGCCGGGCGATGAACTCCTCGTTGCTGCCCCCGCCGTAGATGTCGGCCGTGTCGAGGAAACTGACCCCGGCATCCACCGCATGGTGCAGGGTCCGCAGGGCTTCGGCAGGGTCCACTTCCCCGTACACCGGGGTCAGAGCCATGCCGCCGAACCCCAAGGGACTGACCATCAAACCGTCGCCGAGCCGGACTGTCGCTGCGTTCATCGGGACCTCTCTTCGCGCTCCGTGTAGTTCTGTCCCTGCCAAGAACCTCGGGGTGCGCGCGGCTATTCCGGCTCCGACGGCGGAATCTCCCCACCTTTGGCTGTCGCGCGGCCAGTACGACGGCGCGGGCGCCGGGACACGCCGTCGTACTGCCTTAATTGTGGGGAGTTTCCGCGGGGGAGGGCGGCTGTTGTGCCTCCGTCGCCGGTTTGGCCGGCAGCAGCTTCAGCCCGGCCGCGCAGCCCACAATCCCCGCGATGAACAACAATTTCAGCGGGCTGGCAGGTTCGACGCCGGTCGCCATCGCCCAGCCGACCGTCAGGGCCGCGCCGATCCCCACCCAGACGGCGTAGGCCGTGCCGAGCGGGATACTTTTCACGGCCAGGCCCAGCCCCGCCATGCTCAGTGCCGCGGTCAGCGCGAACACGAGGGTGGGCAGCGGCCGGGTGAAGCCGTCGGACATGCCCAGCGCCGTCGCCCAGACCGCCTCGAGCACGGCGGAGGCGAGCAGGACGACCCAGGCCAGGGTGGTGGCCGGTGAGTTGGTTGCCGGTTTCGGTGTGCGGTTCGCGGCCATGGTCACGCCACCAGCTTCAGGCCGGCCACACAGGCGACGATTCCGCCGAGCAGCAGGATCCGCGCCGCGGTCGCAGGCTCCACTTTGGTGATCATTGCGTAGGCGGAGGTCAGTACCACGCCGACGCCCACCCAGACGGCGTAGGCGGTTCCGGTCGGGATGGACTGCATGGCGATCGCGAGACCGCCGGTGCTGGCGAGCACGGAGACGAGGAAGACGGCGGCCGGTGCAATCCGGCGGCGGCCCGTGGTCTGCGCGGTCCGGTGCAGGGCCGCAGCCCAGACGGCTTCCAGTGACCCCGAAAGTATGAGAATTAACCACGACATGACAGCTCCTGTGGCCAGTCTTGTCGCGTGCCGGGTACTGAACCGTCGTCCGGAGACCCCTGAGACGAGGCCTTCTTTCCAGCCTAGCAACGCCCCCGCTGAGGGGCGAACCCGCCGCGGGGTAGGCGGCGCACCGCCCACCCCCATCGAGTGCTCCGAAACTGCCGTTTTGAGGGTTCATAACGGCAGTTCTGGAGCACTCGATGGTACGGCGCCGCCCGGGTGAAGGTGACGGAGGACTAATCCGCGACGCGGTCGATCGACACGACGGCCAGGAAGCCGCGGCCCAGGATCTCGGGGGTGCCGGTATCGGAACCGACGACGGCGTCATAGCGGGCAAGCGTCGTCGGCTCGGCGCCGGTCGTTCCGGGAGTGACCGCGGCCTGGCCCTGCAGCAGGATCCCCAGCTGGCCCTCGAAAACGGGATGCGCCCGCTTCTTGGAGAGTTCGATGATGGAGGTGTAGCCCTTGAACGCGCCGCGGCGGGTGATGACGTTCAGGTCGCGGATGTCGCCCGTAGGCAGCGCCCCGGCCGCAGCGGCGTCGCCGGAGAACCGGAACGGACGGTACTTCTCGAGCGGGTGCTCGGCGCCGTCGACGCTCAGCAGCAGCAGTTCGCCCTCCAGCACGGTGAGGACACGGTCCATGCCGGGGAACGCCGAGAAGTCGCCGGCCTTGGACGCGTCGGCGATGCTCACCCGCCAGTCCCAGCCCACGGCCGTCCCCGGGCCGTCGTTTGGGGAGGCAGCCGTGGGATGGCTGGCCAGTTCGCGGGTCACCCCGCCGCCGTTGCGCCAGGGGTGGGCTTTCAGCTCGGCATAGCGGATGATCTCCATCCCTCCACCCTATCCGCCGGGCCGGGGCGGATTCCGGTCGCCGCGGCGGGCGCCGGGAACCTCATCCGGCACTCGTCATCTGGGCACCTGGGGCGCCGGCCTGCCAAGGTCCTTGCTACCGTCGGAGGCAGAAACAAGGTAAACACCGAAGAAGGAGCGGAATGTTCGTCAAGGTATGCGGGCTCAGCACCCCCGAGTCGGTGCTGGCCGCGGCGGAAGCCGGGGCGGACGCTGTCGGCTTCGTCCTGACCCGCAGCCCCCGCGAAGTGACGCCGGCGCAGGCACGGGAACTCTTGGCCCATGTCCCGGCCAGGCTCCCCGCCGTCGGCGTCTTCCGGCACGAAGCCGCGGCGGACGCTGTCGCGCTGGCCCGCGCGGCCGGGCTGGACTGGGTCCAGCTGCACGGCGACCGCACCCCGGAAGACGTGCGCACCGTGCACGACGCCGGACTCAAGCTCATCCGGGCCGTCACCATGGCTGCCGCAGCTGAAGCGTTCGCGGACTGGGGCGAGGACCTGCTCCTGATCGACGCCGCTGTCCCCGGCTCCGGCGAGGCCTGGGACTACGCCTCGGTCCGCGCCAAAGGGCTGGCGGGGCGCCACTGGCTGCTGGCCGGCGGGCTCGATTCCGCCAACGTCGCCTGCGCCGCCTCGCAGGCAGGCGCCTGGGGCGTGGACGTCTCCTCCGGCGTCGAGTCCTCCCGCGGTGTGAAGGACCTGGCCAAAATCCGGGACTTCGTGGCGGCGGCAAAGTCGCTGGCCGCGAAACCCTGACCGGCGAAGCCTGAACCGCCCGCAGGAATGCCGCCGGACCCTCCCGTGTTGGCCCTGACATGAAGCGCATCGGATTCCTGTCCTTCGGGCATTGGGGGCCCGGCGAGGGTTCCCGCACCCGGACCGCCCGCGACGCCCTGCTCCAGGGCATCGAACTGGCCGTCGCCGCCGAGGAACTGGGCGTCGACGGCGCGTACTTCCGCGTGCACCACTTCGCCCGGCAGCAGGCGTCCCCGTTCCCGCTGCTGGCCGCCGTCGCGGCCAGGACCAGCCGGATCGAGATGGGCACCGGCGTGATCGACATGCGCTACGAAAACCCCCTGTACATGGCCGAGGAGGCCGCCGCGACAGACCTGATCAGCGGCGGGCGGCTGCAGCTCGGGATCAGCCGCGGTTCACCCGAACCCGCCCGCGACGGCGCCGCCGCCTTCGGCCACGTGCCAGCGGACGGAGAGACCGCCGCGGACATGGCCCGGCGGCACACCGCGGTCTTCCGCCGCGCCATCTCGGGCGCCGGGATGGCGGAGGCGGAGCCCCGGTACGCCGGCGGCGGATCCGGGCTGCTGCCCGTGCAACCTCATTCACCGGACCTCGGCGAGCGGATCTGGTGGGGCGCCGGCTCGCGAGCAACCGCCGTGTGGACCGCGGAACAAGGCATGAACCTGATGAGCTCCACGCTGCTCACCGAGGACACCGGGGTGCCCTTCGACCAGCTTCAGGCCGAACAGATCAGCATGTTCCGGCAGGCCTGGACCGACGCCGGCCATCAACACAAGCCCCGCGTCTCGGTGAGCCGCAGCGTCCTGCCGATCGTCGACGAGGAGGACCGCCGGTTCTTCGGTCTCAGCGCCCTGCGGGAAAAACGCGACCAGGTCGGGAAGATCGACGGACTCGTGGCCCGCTTCGGCCGGAGCTACGTCGGCGCCCCCGATGCCATAGCCGAGGAACTGGCCGCCGACGCCGCCGTGCGGGACGCAGACACCCTGCTGCTCACCGTCCCCAACCAGCTCGGCGTGGACTTCAACGCCAAGCTTCTGGGCACCGTGGTCCGGCACATCGCCCCGGCGATTGGCTGGGCGCCCAAGCCGCGGCTGTAGCGGCCGCTCGGCTTCCGCGGAAGGCTAGCCGGGCCGCGGCGCCGTGGCTAGCATGGCTCTTTGGGGGAGTACCCCGATGACCCGGCGGGCCCGCCCGCCACCTGCGAAGGAGACCGTTGTGACCCTGCCCGAAGGTTTGACCCCCGGCGTCTGGACGCTGGACATGTCCCACAGCGAAGTCGGCTTCAGCGTCCGCCACGCCGGCATCAGCAAGGTCCGCGGCCGCTTCAACGAGGCCACGGCGGAGGCCCGGGTCGGCGACTCCCTCGCCGACTCCAGCCTGCATGCCAGCATCAAGACCGCCAGCTTCGACTCCGGCGACGCCAACCGGGACGCCCACGTCCGCGGCGCTGACTTCTTCGACGTCGAAAAGTACCCGGAGATGACCTTCCGCGCCACGGGGATCAGGGGCGACGGCGAGGACTATGTGCTGACCGGCAACCTCACCATCCGCGACGTCACCAAGCCGGTGGACCTGGAGGTTGAGTTCACCGGGATCGCGGTGGATCCGTTCGGCGCGACCCGTGCCGGGTTCAGCGCGGAGGCGGACATCAGCCGCAAGGAATTCGGCCTGACCTGGAACGCCGCGCTCGAGGCCGGCGGGCTGCTGGTCAGCGACAAGGTCAAGATCAGTGTCGAATCGGCCATGGTGAAGCAGGAGCAGCCAGCAGGGCAGTAAAACGTCTAGAACAGCAGCAGGACGAAGCCGCCGACCGTGGAAAGGATCCCCACGCCGGTGAGGATCCAGCCCAGGACCCAGGCCGCATTTTCCTGCTTTGGTGGGGTGAGCCCCCAGCGGGACGGATGGCAGACGTCATAGTAGAGGTCGACGTCGGACCCGACCACCAGGCCGTGCGACTCGGCCGCCGGCAGCAGCGACCGGTGGTCGGCGTCGAAGTGGTCCGTCCAGCTGTAACCTGTGAACCCGCCGGCGCTGATCACCTTGCCGGTGGTCCCGGCCCACTGGCAGTGGCGCCGTCGGGAAATCCAGCCCCACACCAGCAGCGGCAGGCCCAGGACGAAACCCACCCACGTCATGACTTCGAGAATGGGGCCCAGAAGGTCCCCGATGTTTGTCATCTGCGCACGTCTTGGGCGGGCGGCGTCAGCGCGTGATGCGCGAGCGGCGCAGGAAGAACAGGATGCCGGCGCCCACCAGGACCAGGAGGCCCACGTAGAGCAGGAACTGCACGGCCTCCACCACCACGCCAATGACCAGCAGGACGAGGGCAACGATCAGGGCAATCTTCAGGAGTGCAGGCATGCTCCCAGTATTGTGCCCTTTCGTGCGTTCGCAAAGCTGCCCGTCCGCCGTCCGCGTCACGGGACACATTTCAGAAAATGTTCAGGGTGAACCCCTAGGCCGGATCGGCCTCCGGCAGGGGAGAATGGAGCCATGAAGACACTGCTCAACATCATCTGGCTGCTCTTTGGCGGACTCTGGCTCGCGCTCGGCTACTTCGTGGCCGGGGTCATCTGCTGTCTGCTGATCGTGACCATCCCGTGGGGGCTCGCGTCGTTCCGGATCGCAAACTACGCCCTCTGGCCGTTCGGCCGCACAGTGGTGGACCGCCCGGGTGGCACCGGGGTGTTCTCCCTGCTCGGGAATGTCATCTGGCTGCTCGTTGCCGGCATCTGGATCGCGATCGGCCACATCGTCACCGCCTTCGCCATGGCCATCACCATCATCGGCATCCCGCTGGCCATCGCCAACCTCAAGCTCATCCCGGTCTCGCTTATGCCGCTCGGCAAGCAGATCGTCCCGAGTGACAGGCCCTTTGTGACGGCCTACAGCAAGGCCTACCGCTAACCGTTGTAGAGGAGAAGTCCCGCAATGTCCGAGCACGTCACAGCTGTTCCCTCCCCGTCCGGCCAGGGAGAACCGCCTGCTCCGGCCGAAGACCTCATGCTGGTCATTACCCGCGAGTTCCAGGCACCCATCGCCCGTCTGTGGTCCGCGCTGACGGATCCGGACCAGGCGCCGGACTGGTGGGGGCCGCGCAGTTTCCACGTTCCCCGCGAGAGCATCGATGCGGATCTGGAGATCGGCGGCCTCTACCGGGCCTGCATGGTCCGGGACAGCACGGGGGAAGAGCACTGGTGGAGCGGCGTCCACACGGACGTCGAACCGCCCAATCTCTTCATCTTCACCCTCGCCTGGGACAAATCCGACGGCACCCGCGGCTTCGAAACCGAGGTGACCTTCCAGCTGGAGGAGATCGACGGCGGCACCCGGATGACCTTCTTCCAGGGCCCCTTCGACACGATCGACAACCGCGACAGCAACGGCGTCGGCTGGCGCGAGTCCTTCGACCGCCTCGCCGAACACCTCCGCCGCAGCACCTGACTACCCGAGCTCGGCCCGCAGGTTCCGCCGCGCCGCGTCCAGCCATAGTTGCCGGCCCCGCGGGGTGTGGAAGAGCGGATCCAGCTGCAGGAGCTGGCGGACGACGGCGGCGCGGCCGGCGGCGAAGTCGTCGTCGCCGATGTGCGCGAAGTCCTGCCGGACGGCGGCCAGGTACCGGCCGTAGGCTGCCGGTTCGCCGCCGAGCACGGAGAGGTCGGCGTCGCTGAGCAGGGCGGCGGCCTCGTCGCCGGCCGCCGGTTGGTGGTCGGCCGTCATCCGCACCAGGCGGGCCACCTCGTCCACCTCGTCCACCTCGGCCGCGGGAAGGCCGGCGTCGGCCAGCCGGTCCTCGGCGAGCCGGGCCGACTCCTCCTCGTCCTGGCCCGCGATGCCGCGGTAGACGGCGTCGTGGAACCAGGCGGCGAGCAGCACGGTGCGGGGAGGGTCAGCAGGCTCGGTCAGGAGGTCCAGGGCCTCCAGGACGGCCAGCAGGTGGGTCCGGCCGTGGTACTTCCGGCGCTCCTCGCCCCAGCGGTCCAGCAGGTCCAGGAAGAGCGCGTCGTGGCCGGGCAACACGGCGTTCCAGCGCGTCAGCAGGGGGAGCTTGAGTGAGCTGCTGCGCCGCCGGGCCGGGATCCGCAGGCCGCTGGCGATCAATTTGCGGACCAGGACCCGCCCCTCGACCGGGACGGCCCCGGCTGCCACGAGGGCGCTGTACCGGGCTTCGGCGACGTCGTAATGGTCGCCGTCGAACGCCCTGTCCGGAATGCCGGCCGCCGCCGCGAAGGCGTGCAGTTCCTCCAGCGAGGTGTCCGAGATCAGGTGCGAGAAGTGCGTTCCGTGCGCCGGCCAGAGCGGAGGGTCCAGGTAAATGGCCATGGGGGAAGTCTAATCCGGCCGCGGATCAGCCCTGGCTGGCGTCAGCAGCAGCGGTGTCGGACTGCTGCTCCTCCTGCGTCCGCGCATGCAGCGGCTTGGAGCGCACGCCCTCGCCTTTTTCGTTCAGCCGGGTCTCATGCTCGGCTTCCGCGATGTCCTCCGGTGAGATGGTCTCCTTGGCGTTCCAGGCCTTGATCGCTGCCCAGCCCACCGCCACGAGGGGCACGGCCAGGATCGCGCCGACGATGCCGGCGAGGATGGTGCCGGCCGTGAGAGCGAGCAGGATAACGAGGGCGTGGACGTTGAGCGCCTGGCCCATCACCACGGGCTGCAGGAAGTTGCCCTCCAGCTGGTTGACGACGATCACAACAATGATGACGACCAGGGCAGCGAGCGGGCCGTTGGCGACCAGCGCGACGAGCGCCGCGAGGACACCGGCCAGGGTGGCGCCGATCAGCGGGATGAAGGCTCCGATGAAGGTCAGCGCGGCGAGCGGCAGCGCGAGCGGCACCCCCATGATCACCAGCGCCAGGCCAATGAAGAAGGCGTCCACGAAGGCCACGATGGAAGTTCCGCGCACGTAGCCGCCGAGCACGTTGAGGCTTCTTTCCCCGGCACGGCGTGCCTTGACCAGTTTTTCGCCCTTGAACGCCCGCAGCACAAAGGCCCAGATGCTTTCGCCGTCCTTCAGGAAAAAGAACAGGATCACCGCCATGAGCAGGGCGCCGGTGATGAAGTTGCCGGCCGCGCTGAGTCCGGAGATGGCGCCCGCGCCGACGGTGCTGCTGGTGGCGAAGTCGATGGCGGCCTCGCGCGCCTGCTGGATCTGCTGGTCATCGATGGGGATGGGGCCGGTGCGGATGAAGTCGTAGACCCGGTCGAAGCCTTGCGTGGCCTTGTCGGCCAGTTCGTCCGCCTGGTTCATGACGGCGAAGACGATGCCGGTGATGACGGCACTGAACGCGAGCAGGAGCGCCACGAACGAGAATGTCGTGGCGGCGGTGCTTGGCCAGCCGCGGCGGCGCAGCCAGTGGACCAGGGGTGCGATCGCGGCGGCGAGGATCAGGGCCAGCAGCGCCGGAATGACCACGAGCCGCACCTGGATCAGGCCGTACACCACCACTACGGTCAGGACCAGCAGCAGGAGGACCTGCGCGGTCCTGATGCTGGCGCGGCCCAGGCTGTCGCTCCAGGGAGTTGTCTTGTCCGGACTGCCCATGCTGCTTTGTCTCCCACTATCGGATGGTCATGTTACTTACTAACCGTCTCACAGCCGGAGGCCCCAGCCCGGTGGGACTGGCCCGTTTGTCAGGAAGTGGCGGGCCGGATGTTCTGGTTGCCGCGGAAAGTATTCTCCGGGTCGAACTCCCGTTTCACCCGGGCCAGCCGGTTGTAGTTCTCCTCGCCGAAGGCGGCCCGGACCCGTTCCTCGCCCTCGTCGCCGATGAAGTTCAGCCACACGCCCCCGGTCGCGTAGGGCGCGATGTCCTGGCGGAACCTCTTGACCAACGTCCGGGACTCGTCATAGCCCGGGTCCTCTGGTTTGATCCACTTCACGGCGGTGCTCCTAGGCGACCGCGGCTCCACCCCTCGCAGGAACTTTAAGTCCGGCGGCGGCGCAGGGGCTAGAGGACGCTGCTTACGGGAGGACCAGAGACGCCATCTCGCAGTTTCTGGTTTGCGGGCAATTAATATCCTCCACTCCGCAAATGCGGGCTAGAGTGTCCCTATGCCTAATATTCGCGTGTCCGAGGCGGCCCGGCTGCTGGGTGTCAGCGATGACACCATCCGGCGCTGGACCGAGAATGGGAGCCTGACCCCGCTCAAGGACGACGCCGGCCGGCTCGCCGTTGACGGGCTGGAACTGGCGCGGCTGGCCCGGGAGCAGGCCCAGCTTCCGGACGACCCGGCCAAGGCGGGCAGCTCGGCCCGCAACCGCTTCGTCGGCCTCGTCACGGCCATCACCGCCGACACCGTCATGGCCCAGGTGGAACTGCAGTGCGGGCCGTTCCGGGTGGTGTCCCTGATGAGCAGCGAAGCCGTGCGGGAGCTCGGCCTGGAGCTCGGCTCGGTCGCGACCGCCGTCGTCAAGGCCACCACGGTGATCATCGAAACGCCCAAAGGCAAGGGCGCCGTATGAGGACCGCCATCCGGTCCGCCGCCGTGCTGGTGGCAGGAGCCGTTGCAGCCGGACTGGCGGGCTGCGCCGCACCGGCCGGGGGTGCCGGCACGACAGTCACCGTCTTCGCCGCGGCTTCGCTCAAGGCCCCCTTCACGGCGCTCGCCGAGCAGTTCGAGGCCGCAAACCCCGGAACCACCGTGACCCTCAGCTTTGCAGGGTCCTCCGACCTCGCCACCCAGATCAGCCAGGGCGCCCCGGCGGATGTCTTCGCCTCCGCCGACGCCAACACCATGGCAAGACTCAGCGGCGCGGGACTGGTGGAAGGGACTCCCCGGCACTTCGCGAGCAATGTCCTGACCATCGCCGTGCCGCCGGGGAACCCCGCGTCCATCGGGTCCTTCGCGGATCTCGCCAGGCCCGGCGTCAAAACCGTCATCTGCGCGCCGCAGGTCCCGTGCGGCGCGGCCGCGAAGACTCTCGAGCAGGAAACCGGCATCGCGCTGACGCCGGTCAGCGAGGAATCGTCCGTGACCGATGTCCTGGGCAAAGTCAGCTCAGGAGAGGCCGACGCCGGGCTGGTCTATGTCACGGACGTTTTGGCCGCCCAGGACAAGGTGCGGGAGATCCCCTTCCCCGAGTCGGCGCAGGCCGTGAACACCTATCCGATCGCCGCGGTGCGGACCAGCAGGCACAAGGACCTCGCGGCCACTTTCATCGAGTCGGTCTTGGGCACGGACGGCCAGCAGCTCCTCCGCGGCGCCGGCTTCGGAACCCCCTAGGCCCACATGAAACGCCGGAGAGACAGCACCTATAGCGGGATTCCACGCTGGGTTATGGCCAGTGCCGCCGTCGGGGCGCTGCTGGTGCTGCTGCCGCTCGCGGCCATGCTGGGCCGGGTCAACTGGCCGCAGTTCATCCCGCTCATCACCTCGGAATCCTCGCTCACCGCGTTGGGGCTCAGCCTCCGCACGGCCGCCGCGAGCACGGTGCTGTGCGTGCTGTTCGGGGTCCCGCTGGCGCTCGTGCTGGCCCGCGGCGACTTCCCGGGCCAGCGGCTGCTCCGTTCCTTCGTCCTGCTCCCGCTCGTGCTGCCCCCGGTGGTGGGCGGCATCGCGCTGCTCTATGCGTTCGGACGCCAGGGCCCCCTGGGGCAGAGCCTCGAAATCGCCGGCATCCAGATCGCGTTCACCACGACGGCGGTGGTGCTCGCCCAGACCTTCGTGGCCCTGCCGTTCCTCGTGGTGAGCCTCGAAGGCGCCCTCCGTTCGGCCGGCAGCCGGTACGAGGCCGTAGCCGCCACCCTCGGTGCGCGGCCCACCACCGTGCTGCGCCGGGTCACCCTGCCGCTGGTCCTGCCTGGCCTCGCGTCCGGGGCCGTACTCTCTTTCGCCAGGAGCCTGGGCGAATTCGGCGCCACGCTCACTTTCGCCGGAAGCCTGCAGGGTGTCACCCGCACGCTGCCGCTGGAAATCTACCTGCAGCGGGAGACCGACGCCGACGCCGCCGTCGCGCTGTCGCTGCTGCTGGTCGTGGTGGCGGTCGTCGTCGTCGGGCTCTCCTATCGGGGGCCGGCGCCCGCCGGGTCCCGCGGCAGTACGGCCCGCACCGGCGCCGCCGGGAGGGTGGCGTCGTGACGTTCACTTTCGACGCCGCCCTCGCCGCCCGCCGCTTTGAGGTGTCGCTGAGCCTGGCGCCGGGCGAGACCGTTGCCGTGCTCGGCCCGAACGGGGCAGGGAAATCGACCCTGCTCGCCGTGATCGCCGGGCTGCTCCGCCCGGACACCGGACGGTCCGCGGTGGACGGCCGGGTGCTGTTCGAGCTCGGCGCGGGCGCGCACACCTGGACCGCGCCGCACCGCCGCGGAACCGCCCTGCTGGCCCAGGATCCACTGCTGTTTCCGCACCTGAGCGCCCTCGAAAACGTCGCCTTCGGGCCGCGGAGCGCCGGGGTTGCCAAGCGGGAAGCCCGGGAGGCCGCCCGGCACTGGCTGGCCGAGGTCGACGCCGCCGACCTCGCCGGCCGCAGGCCCGGGGAGCTGTCCGGCGGGCAGGCCCAGCGCGTGGCGGCGGCCCGTGCCCTCGCCGTGAATCCGGATGTCTTGCTGCTTGATGAGCCACTCTCCGCCCTGGACATCCATGCGGCTCCGCTGCTGCGGCGCCTGCTCAAGCGGGTGCTCGCCGGGCGGCGCGCCATCATCGTCACCCACGACGTCCTGGACGCCTACATGCTCGCGGACCGGGTGATCGTGATGGAGGAGGGCCGGATCACCGAGGACGGGCCCACCCGTGAGGTCCTCCGGCGGCCGCGCAGCCGCTTCGCCGCGGGGCTGGCCGGGCTGAACCTGGTGGCCGGGGCCGTGACGTCCGCGGGGATCCGGTCCGCCGAGGGCCTGGAGTTCGCGGGTCAGCATGATGCGCCGCTCGTACCCGGGCAGGCCGGGGTGGCGGCGTTCCCGCCGTCGGCCGTGTCGGTGTTCCTGAGCGAGGCGCACGGCAGCCCGCGGAACTCGTTCCGCGTCACGGTCACGGACCTGGAGCCGCACGGAGACCAGATCCGGGTCCGCGCCGGCGAGCTGTCCGCAGACGTGACCCCGGCAGCGTCCGCGGACCTGGGCCTGGCCCCCAATGTTGAGGTCTATTTCGTGGTCAAGGCGGCGGCGGTGTCGATCTACCCGGCGTGAGGGCGCAAGTGGTTGTCTGCGGCGGGAAGCGGCCGGCTGTGGCTGGCTAGCCGCGGTCCTGGCGGACGGGGTGCTGGCTGACGATTGATACCCGGTTGAAGGCGTTCATGGTGATCACCAGCCAGCTGATGGCGGAGAACTCCCCATCGGTGAGGTGTTTCCGGGCGGCAGCGCCCTCGTGCTCACGGGCTCCGGCGTCCGAGATGTTGGTGATGGCCTCGGCCAGGGTCAGCGCGGCACGTTCCTTCTCGGTGAAGAGGTCCGTGTCCCGCCAGGCCGGGAGGACGGCAAGACGCTGGACGGATTCGCCGTTTTTCACGGCGTCGCCCACGTGCAGGTCGAGGCAAAACGCGCAGCCGTTGATCTGCGAGATACGGACGTTCAACAGCTCGATCAACGTCCGGTCCAGACCGGCTTCATCCGCGGCCTCCTTGGCTTTCAGGCCCAGTCCGTTGAGGGCCCGCCAGGCGGCAGGGTGCTCCTTGTCCAGAAAGACGGATCGGGTGGTGTGGTGCTTCGTTGCCGGTGTCTCATCCATGGACAAAGACTACCTACGGGAAACCTCAGAAATAGACGTGACAGATTTGTCATATGTGTGACAAGATACCTGAACAACAGAATCCCACGCAGGAGCGGTTCCCTCGACCCGTTCCGGGGAGCTGGTCCGCCGGCATCGGACCAGCCCCATCAATCGACGGTCGGCTCCTTGGGGGAGCCGACCGTCGAATGGGTTTAACGGGGCCTTCGGGGTTGGCGGCGGGCGGCAAGGGCCGGGCGGGTTGGGGCTGGCGCTGCGCGCGAGGGACATGCCCATTCCTGCGCTCCACCCTTGGGGACATGCCCACCCCTTCGCCCCATTCCTTGAGGACATGCCCATTCCCGGGCCCGAGGAATGGGCATATTGGGATTATGTCCAGCGGCCGGTCCGAGCAGAGGGCATGTCCATTCCTGCCGCCCCGCGCGAGGGGACATGTCCGCTCGAGAGCCGGGGGCCGCTCCTGCGAGCGGAGAGCATATCCATCCCTGCCGCCCTGCGCGAAGGGGGTGCGTCCATTCCTACGCTCCGATCCCTGGGGACATGCCCATTCCCGGGCCCGGCTGATGGGCATATTGGGATTATGTCCAGCGGCCGACCCGAGCGGAGGGCATGTCGTCGGCGGGGTGGTGCGGACGCCCGGGGGACTCCGGCCCTAGACAGCAGTTTCGCCGTCGGCAAACATGGAGCCAAAGGGACCCCATGCAAAGTTGAGCGGAGTAGACTCAACTTTAATATCAGCATGTTCCCGGAAGGAGCTCTCTTTGGACGCCAAATTCACCACCAAGAGCCAGGAGGCTCTTGCGGCAGCCGCCATGAACGCCTCGACGGCGGGCAACCCCCAGCTCGAACCCGCCCACCTGCTCAAGGCGCTAATGGACCAGCGCGAGGGGGTGGCCGTGGCGCTCCTCCGTGCCACCGGCACGGACCCGGATTCCGTCAGCGTCCAGGCCAGCTCCGCGATCAAGGCCCTTCCGTCGACCTCCGGCAGTTCGGTGCAGCAGCCGCAGCTGTCCCGCACCGCCCTGCAGGCGATCAAGAACGCCCAGAACGAGGCCGAGCGGCTCGGCGACACGTTCGTCTCCACCGAGCACCTGCTGCTGGGGCTCGCGTCCGGAAGTGACGCCGTCGGCAAGCTGATGCGCGACGCCGGCGCCTCCCACGAGGCCCTGCTCGCGGCCCTCCCGGGGGTCCGCGGCGACCGCAAGGTGGACACCGCCGATCCGGAGAACACCTTCCAGGCCCTGGAGAAGTACGGCACGGACCTCACCGCGATTGCCCGCTCCGGCAAGCTGGACCCGGTGATCGGCCGCGACGCCGAGATCCGCCGCATCATCCAGGTGCTGAGCCGCCGGACCAAGAACAACCCCGTCATCATCGGCGAACCCGGCGTCGGCAAGACCGCCGTCGTCGAAGGCCTCGCCCAGCGGATCGTCGCCGGCGACGTGCCCGAAAGCCTGCGCGGCAAGACCCTGATCGCCCTGGACCTCGCGTCCATGGTGGCCGGTGCCAAGTACCGCGGTGAATTCGAGGAGCGGCTCAAGGCCGTCCTGGAGGAAATCAAGGGCTCCGAGGGCCAGATCGTCACCTTCATCGACGAGATCCACACGGTGGTGGGGGCCGGCGCGTCCGGGGACAGCTCCATGGACGCCGGGAACATGCTCAAGCCCATGCTGGCCCGCGGCGAGCTGCGGCTGATCGGCGCCACCACGCTGGACGAGTACCGCGAAAACATCGAGAAGGACCCCGCGCTGGAACGCCGCTTCCAGCAGGTCTTCGTCGGGGAGCCGAGCGTGGAGGACACCATCGGCATCCTGCGCGGGCTCAAGGAGCGCTACGAGGCGCACCACAAGGTCGCCATCGCCGACTCCGCCCTCGTCGCCGCAGCCACGCTCTCCAACCGCTACATCTCCGGCCGCCAGCTCCCGGACAAGGCGATCGACCTGGTCGACGAGGCGGCGTCCCGGCTGCGGATGGAGATCGATTCCGCCCCGGAGGAGATCGACCAGCTGCGCCGTTCCGTGGACCGCCTGACCATGGAGGAACTGGCCCTGGCCAATGAGACCGATCCCGCATCGGTGGAGCGGCTGGCCGCCATCCGGGCGGACATGGCGGACAAGAAGGAAGAACTCTCCGCGCTCAACGCCCGCTGGGAAGCCGAGAAGGCCGGCCTGAACCGTGTCGGCGACCTCAAGGCCAGGATCGACGAACTGCGCTCCGCCGCGGAGAAATTCCAGCGCGAAGGCGACCTCGAGGCCGCCTCGCGGATCCTGTACGGCGAACTCCCCGCCCTGGAACGAGAGCTCAACGAAGCCGCCGAAGCGGAGTCGGCCCGGGTGGCCGGCGGTGGGGCCAAGCAGGAACTCATGGTGGCCGAGGAGGTCACCGCGGACGACATCGCCGAGGTCATTTCCGCGTGGACCGGCATCCCCGCCGGCCGCATGCTGCAGGGCGAGAGCCAGAAGCTGCTGGAGATGGAGCATGTGCTGGGCGAGCGGCTCATCGGCCAGAGCAAGGCCGTCACCGCGGTCTCCGACGCCGTCCGCCGGGCCCGGGCGGGAATCAGCGACCCCAACCGGCCCACCGGTTCCTTCCTGTTCCTGGGCCCAACGGGCGTTGGCAAGACCGAGCTGGCGAAGGCCCTGGCGGACTTCCTGTTCGACGACGAACGCGCCATGGTGCGGATCGACATGTCCGAATATTCGGAGAAGCACTCCGTGGCCCGGCTCGTCGGGGCGCCCCCCGGCTACGTGGGCTATGAGGAAGGCGGCCAGCTGACCGAAGCCGTCCGCCGCCGCCCGTACTCCGTGCTGCTGCTGGACGAGGTGGAGAAGGCCCACCCCGAGGTGTTCGACATCCTGCTGCAGGTGCTCGACGACGGCCGCCTCACCGACGGCCAGGGCCGCACCGTGGACTTCCGCAACGTGATCCTGGTGCTGACCTCGAACCTGGGCAGCCAGTTCCTGGTCGACCCGTCCCTGGATGCGAACGCCAAGCGCGGGGCCGTCATGGCCACCGTGCACGCCTCCTTCAAGCCCGAGTTCCTGAACCGGCTCGAGGAAGTGGTGCTGTTCGACCCGCTGAGCGTCGAGGAGCTGTCTCGGATCGTGGAGCTGCAGGTCAAGGAACTGGGCGAACGCCTCAAGGGACGCCGGCTCAATCTGGAAGTGACCGAGGGGGCCCGCGCCTGGCTCGCGGTGACCGGCTTCGACCCGGCCTACGGTGCCCGGCCGCTGCGGCGGCTGGTGCAGCGCGAAATCGGCGACCGGCTGGCCAAGTCCATTCTGGCCGGCGAAATCATGGACGGCGACACCGTGCTGGTGGACACCGCACCGGACCTGACGGAGCTGACCGTGGGCGGAGTCGAAGCGTCGCTCCGGCCCGACGGCGGCGCCTCCACCGGCAGCGGGCTCTCGGTCCGCCGCAAGGCATAACGCGGCACTCAAAAAGAACTTCCAGCCGGAGCGTGCTCCGGCTGGAAGTTCTTTTGGGCCAAGCCCCGTAAGGGACCGGTGGGACCCTTTAAGGAACCAGCGTTTCCATGATGACGTTGCCGCCATCCGCGGTCACGTAGCAGTCCACCCGGCGGTCGCCGTTGTCCCAGCTCGAGGAGCTCGGGTAGGCGTTGCGCTGCAGCAGGTTGTAGGTGGTGGCGGCAGCGGCCAACTGCGCACTGCGGCACGTCTCGCGGCCCTTGTCCTTCAGCGCGTTCAGGCCGGGATAGGCGTCCGACGCCTGATAGTGATGGATCCCGATCAGCTGGGCCGAGTGCCCCGTGGCGCAGTCCACCACGGTGGACTGCGGAGCCTCCGGATCGAAATCCTTGAAGCAGTCGCCGAGCTGGAAATCCAGCGGGCCGACCCCTTCCAGCGGCAGCGGTCCCCGGCTCGCGGGTGCGGCCGACGTCGCGGCGGCAGCGGGGGCAGGGGCGGCATCCGCGACAGGCTGCTTCGGGGCGCCGCCCAGCGAGGTCAGCCACCAGATCAGCAGACCCATGACAACGACGGCGGCCACGGCGCCACCCATCCGCGCGGCACTCTGGCGGCGTGCCCAGCCGCCCAGCTGGAACGCTTTGTCCGAAGCCACCTTCCCGGCCCCCGCCAGGGCAGCGGTGGCGGCACCGGCAGCACCTGCCGCGCCGGCTGCGCGCGCGGTCCCCGGGTTGCCCCCGGCGCGGCGCGAGCCGGGCTGCCCGGCGTCGGGCCTGGTGACCGGCGGCACTGACGGCCGGGCAGGCGTTGCGGGCGGGGCCGCCGGCGGCATGAGCGGTGTCGACGGCGGGGTCGCCGCCGGCACAATCGGCGTCGCGGACGTGGGCGGCGCCGACGGTTTCGGGGGAACGGAAGACGGTACGGGAGGCGCGGACCGCTCGCCGGGTCTGCCGGCCGGGGGAACCCCAGGCGTGCCGGCGTTGCCGGGCCTTTCGTTCTCTTCGGTCACTGAGAATTCACCACTTCCGTGCGTCTGGGCCGCGGCGGGACGCACGGCGGCGGGACCCGTTTCCGGAAGTCCACTACGGAACTCTATCTAAGATGCCGGGCGGCCTGCATGCCGCCGGGGCGCCGCCCGGAGCAACGGCGCGCCCGACACCGCCGGGAGTGGCCGTCCCGGGGAGCAGTTACCGCTGAAAGCATGTAATCTAGGTGTACGACAAATTGACCAAACATTCCGGGGCCTCACTAACGCCAATGGTGACCACCTCCGGTCCGAGTACAAAAGGGGGTCACGCCATGGGGCGCGGCCGTCAAAAGGCAAAAGCTACCAAGCAGGCTCGGGATATTAAGTACTATTCCCCGAACACCGACTACACAGCTCTTCAGCGTGAGCTCAAGAGCTCTGAAGTCCGGACACCGAGTCGTTTCTCGAGTGAGCCTGCTGAGCCGGATTATTCGGCCTATGTGGATAAGTACGCGGACGATGTGGAAGAGGACGACGACGAGGTAGATTCCCGTCGGATAGGTTAGTCGACACTTCTTTCCGGCATGCACTTCCGTTAGCGGATTGCCGACCACATGATTTCAGGCCCGCCGGCCACTCCCAGCAAGGGGGTGGACGGCGGGTTTTCTGCTGCCCGGAAGTTCAGGCGGGCAGGGCGGGTGGCCCGGCGGGCCGGGAGGGTGTGTTGCCGGGGTCCGCGGCCCGGGCTACCGTGGTCGTGCCGGGAAATCCCGCGCTCCTCTCCCGGAAGGACTGCCATGACCATTCGCACGGGCTTCACCGAGGGGGAAGTCTGCTGGACGGACCTCCAGACCAGCGACGTGGCGGCGGCCAAGGCTTTCTATGCTGCGGTCTTCGGCTGGCGCTTCGAGGACCTGCCCACCCCGGACGGGCGCAGCTACGCGCAGGGATTCCTGGGCGAGGACCTGGTTACCGTGATCGCGCCGCAGAATCCGTCGCAGCTGGCCGCCGGAGCGCCCGGTCAGTGGAACGTGTACTTCGCATCCTCCGACGCCCAGGAGCTCGCCGCCGGCCTGGTCCATGCCGGCGGAACCCTTGAGTTCGGCCCCGAGGAGGTGGGCGGCACCGGAGTGATGGTCTTCTTCGCCCCGCCCGGCGGCGGCACCACCGGTGCCTGGCAGGCCGGCAGCCACTTCGGCACCGTCCGGAGCGGCGAGCCCGGCGCCCTGGCCTGGGCCGAACTGCTGACGCCCGAGCCGCAGTCCGCCGTCGGATTCTTCCAGCAGCTGTTCGGCCAGGACGTGACGGAGTACCCGCAGGACGACGGCGGCAAGTACCGCACGCTCATGGTCAACGGCGCGGAGGTGGCCGGCATCGCCGCGGTCCCGGCGGACGCCGAGGGCACGCTCAAGCCCGGGTGGCAGGTGTACTTCGGGGTGACCAGCGTCGCGGGGGCAGTCGCGGCGGCTGTAGCTGCGGGCGGCACGGTCCTGATCGCCCCGGACGAGTCGGAGGAAGCCGGCACCATCGCCACGCTCGAGGACCCGCAGGGCGGAGTGTTCAGCGTCCTGGAGGTCTGACCCCGTTTAAACACATCGAGTGCTCCACAACTGCCGTTTTGAGGGTGCTAAACGGCACTTACGGAGCACTCGATTAGGGGTTAGGCGTAGGCGTTGACCAGCCGGACGGCACCGCCGTCGACGCCCTTGGCGCCCTGGACATAGTCCGGGCCGGTCTTGACGATGGCGTCCGAGTTTTCCTCGACGGTGCCCATGACCCAGGCCGGCAGCCCGCGCTCGTTGAGGCGGTTCACGGCGGCGTCGGCGGCCTCGGGGGAGACGATCGCCACCATGCCCACGCCGAGGTTCAGGGTGCGCTCGAGGTCGGCCAGCGGGACGTTGCCCAGTTCGGCGACCAGCCGGAAGATGGCCGGAAGCTGCCAGGTGGCGCGGTCCACGGTGGCCACTAGGCCCTGGGGCAGGACGCGGGCGAGGTTGGCAGCGAGGCCGCCGCCGGTGACGTGGCTGAAGCCGTGCACGGCCTGGCCGGCGGCGGAGCCGTTCACCGGGAAGGTGCGGGCCAGGTCCAGGCAGTCGGCGGCGTAGACGCGGGTCGGTTCCAGGAGTTCCTCGCCCAGCGTGCGGCTGAATTCGGAGACGTGGCGGTCCAGGGCCCAGCCGGCGTGGTTGATGACGCGGCGGACCAGGGAGTAGCCGTTGGAGTGCAGCCCGGAGGAGGCCATGCCGATCACAACGTCGCCGGCGCGGACGCGGTCCGGGCCCAGCAGGTCGGCGGCTTCGACAACACCGGTGGCGGCACCGGCGACGTCGTACTCGTGCTCGCCCAGCAGGCCCGGGTGCTCGGCGGTTTCGCCGCCCACCAGGGCGGTGCCGGCCACGGAGCAGGCGGCCGCGATGCCGCGGACGATGTCCGCGATGCGCTCCGGGACCACCTTGCCGCAGGCGATGTAGTCGGTCATGTACAGCGGCTCGGCGCCCACCACCACGATGTCATCGACCACCATGCCGACGAGGTCGAAACCGATGGTGTCGTGGATGTCCATGGCCTGCGCGATGGCGACCTTGGTGCCGACGCCGTCGGTGGAGGTGGCCAGCAGCGGGCGCTTGTAGGTCAGCAGCTTCGAGACGTCGTACAGGCCGGCGAAGCCGCCGACGCCGCCGATCACCGAGGAGTTGTGGGTTGCCTTGACGGCGTCCTTCATAAGTTCGACGGCGCGGTCGCCCGCTTCGACGTCGACGCCGGCGGAGGCGTAGGTGATGCCGACGGCGTTCTGGGCGGCGTTCATGTCAGCGGCCGGGGAGGCGGGAGTCATACGGGCTCTTTCTTGTCGGCAGCAATGGTTCGATCAATGCGATCGTCAGCGGTGAGCAGTTCTTCGAATTCGGCGTCCGGACCAGGATCGCAGCCGGTGGCACCGGACTTCTCCGCCGGATCCTCGGTGGCGCTGATACCGGCGGCCGCTTCGGCGGCGGATGCCGACGCTGCGGCGCCGAGGGCGGCATCGCCAGCGGCGGGGAGCCCGCCAAGGTCGGTGCGTTCGAGCAGGTTCTTGCCCAGCTTGTCGGCGCCCGGGAGCGCGATCGGGTACTGGCCGGTGAAGCAGGCGGTGCACAGACGTTCGCGCGGCTGGCGGGTGGCCTCGATCATGCCGTCTTCGGAGATGTAGGCCAGCGAGTCGGCGCCGATCGCCTGTGAGATTTCCTCGATCGTGGCGCCGTTGGCGATCAGCTCCGCCCGGGAGGCGAAGTCGATGCCATAGAAGCACGGCCACTGCACCGGCGGGGAGGAGATCTTCACGTGCACGGAGGCGGCGCCGGCTTCGCGGAGCATCCGGACGATCGCGCGCTGGGTGTTGCCGCGGACGATCGAGTCGTCCACCACCACCACGCGCTTGCCGCGGATCACGGATTCGAGCGCGTTGAGCTTGAGCCGGATGCCGAGCTGGCGGAGCGTCTGGGAGGGCTGGATGAACGTCCGGCCCACGTAGGCGTTCTTGACGAAACCGTGGGCGAACGGGATGCCGGATTCCTCGGCGTAGCCGACGGCTGCGGGGGTGCCGGACTCCGGCACCGGGATGACGATGTCCGCTTCCTGGGTGTTTTCGCGGGCCAGCTGGCGGCCCATTTCCACGCGGGACTCGTACACGGAGCGGCCGGCGATGGAGGCGTCCGGGCGGGCGAGGTAAACGTACTCGAAGACGCAGCCGGCCGGCGTCGCCTCGGCGAAGCGCTGGGAGCGCACGCCGTCCTCGTCGATCGCGATGAACTCGCCGGGCTCGATTTCGCGGATGAAGCTGGCGCCGACGGTGGCGAGGGCGGACTGCTCGGAGGCGACCACCCAGCCGCGCTCCAGCCGGCCCAGGCAAAGCGGGCGGATTCCGTAGGTGTCGCGGGCCGCGTAGAGGGTGCCTTCGTCCATGAAGACAAAGCAGAAGCCGCCCTTGATCTTGGGCAGCAGTTCCATGGCGGTCTGTTCGAGCGACTTGCCCTCTTCGCCCTCCAGCAGGGCAGTGACGAGGGCGGTGTCCGAGGTGTTGCCCTGCTTCATTTCCCCGGTGAGCTGGCCGCCGTTGCGGTCCACGATCATGGCTTTGAGCTCGGCAGTGTTGGTCAGGTTGCCGTTGTGGGCCAGGGCCACGGTGCCGGTCGCGGTGGCGCCCAAGGTGGGCTGCGCATTGGCCCAGTGGCTGGCGCCGGTGGTGGAGTAACGGCAGTGGCCGACGGCCAGGTGCCCGGTCAGGGTGTTGAGCGTGGTCTCGTCGAAGACCTGGGAGACGAGTCCCATGTCTTTATAGACGTTGATCCGCTTGCCGTCGCTGGTGGCTATACCAGCCGACTCCTGACCGCGGTGCTGCAGTGCATACAGCCCGTAATAGGTGAGTTTTGCAACCTCTTCGCCGGGAGCCCAGACCCCGAAGACGCCACATGCGTCCTGAGGGCCTTTTTCGCCAGAGAGAAGATCATGAGAAAGTTTTCCATCGCCGCGTGCCACTGGTCGATTATCTCACGTTGTGCGGTAGGACTTTCCCGGCGGCCGGTTTATGACCTCCTGGGGTTGGCCTCCGGCCGGTCAGGACCCCTGCTGATCCCCGGTGTCGGGAACGGAATCGGGAACGGATTCGACGACGGCGCGCTTGGCCTTGCGGACGCTCAGGCGGTCCAGGATGAGCGCCGCGACGCCACCGAGGATGACGCCGCCCGCTCCGCACAGGATCATAAAGAAGCCGAACACGGCGCCGGCGTCGTAGGCTTCATCGCCCGGGAGCCCGTAGGCGAGGAAGGCGGCCACGCCGAAGCCCAGGAGCCCGCCCAGGACCAGGAACGGCACGTACTTCGGCGCCCGGCGCACGGTGACCTCACGCCGCTCGGGGACGTGCTGCTCGCCTGCGGTGCCGGGGGTTTCGGGGGTAGACATGCCGTTAAGCCTACTGCCCCGCCAGCCATTGCTCCCGCCGGGGCGGCGGGAGCACACTAGGGGGTGGGGGAGGGTGCGGTCCGGGCGTAAGGAGTCGCACCATGTCAGTCGCAGCGGACAGCATCCGTGACCAGCAGCGCATCATCTGGGACCAGTTCGCGGCAGGCTGGAGGAAATGGGACGCCGAGTTGCTGGCTTGGCACGGCCCGTTCGGGGATGCCCTGGTTGAGGAAGCGCGGCTGCATCCGCGGGGCTCGGTGCTGGACGTTGCGTCCGGGACGGGGGAGCCCGGGCTCACGGCGGCGGCCCTGGTGCCGGACGGCCGTGTCGTCCTGACCGACATCTCAGCCGGCATGCTCAAGGTGGCCGAGGCCAAAGTGTTGGCACGGGGGCTTCAGAACGTGCGCGTCGAGGTCTGCGACGCCGCCGCTTTGCCGCTGGAAGATGAATCCTTCGATGCCGTGTTTTGCCGCTTCGGATTCAACTTCTTCCCCGCGATAGGGCCCGCGCTCCGGGAGATGGTCCGGACGGCCAGGCCCGGCGCGCGGATAACGGCTGCCGTGTGGGCCCGGGCCGCGGAAAACCCGTGGGCCAGCCTCATCCTGGGAACGCTGGCGCACCACACGGAACTCCCGCCACCGCCCGCAGGGACACCAGGGCTGTTCCGGTATTCCGTGGCAGGGCTGATGTCCCGTATGTTTCGGGAGGCCGGGCTGGTCGACGTCGCCGAGCGGAAGGTCAGCACGGACCTGGTCAAGGCGTCGCCGGAGCTCTATTGGGAGTTCATGACCGACATTGCGACCACGGTGGCGGTGGGTCTGGCGCAGGCGGATCGGGAGGCCCGGGAGCTGATCCGCTCCGATGTCTTCCAGCTGCTGGGCCGCTATGAGCACGACGGCGCCATCCGGCTCCGCTCCACGGCCACCATCGTGGCCGGGACCCGGGTGTAGCCGGTTTCCGCGGCGATTTCGGACGGGCGCGGCGCGGACCCGGGGTGGGCGCGTCCGAAAGCGCCGCGGAATCGCAGGGTGCCTAGACGCCCAGCTCTTCCTTCAGCGCGGCGACGTGGCCCTGCGCCTTGACCTGGTACTGCGCCAGCGTCACGTTGCCCTCGGGGTCGAGCACCACGGTGGAGCGGACGATCCCCTCGGTGACCTCGCCGTTGACCAGCTTCTCGCCCCACGCGCCGTAGGCCAGCGCCACGGCGTGGTCCTCGTCGGCGAGCAGCGGGAAGGTCAGGGCGAAGTCGCCGGTGAAGTTCGCCAGCGCCTCCGGTGCGTCGGGGGAAATGCCCAGCACTTCATAGCCGGAACCCTGCAGGGACGCCAGGTTGTCGCGGAAATCGCAGGCCTCGGTGGTGCAGCCCGGGGTGGCGGCCTGCGGGTAGAAGTACACAATGACGTTCTTCCCGCGGTAGTCGGCCAGTGCGACCTTCTGTCCCGCGGCGTCCGGCAGCGTGAAGTCCGGGGCGGGGGTTCCGGGCTGGAGTTTGATGGTCAGCTGGGGGCTCATGGGGTTCCTTCGGGGGTCGTGGAGGGGTCGGTCTGCGGATGAAAGGGTCTGACGATGCACAACCGCTGGCTCAGATGCTGTATTCCGCCGGCCCGCGCACCTTGGTGTGGGGTCCGGGCACAAACTGGTAGCCGCCGCCGCGGACCGTGGCGATCGCGTGCCGCCCGCCGCGCAACTTGCGCCGCACCCGGCCCACGTACACGTCGATGGAACGGGACGCCGCGGCGGGGGAATCGAATGATTCGAGGAACAGCCGCAGTTCCTCCCGGCCCACCGTGTGGGAGCAGTTCTCCACAAGGTAGCGCAGCAGTTTGAACTCGACGCCGGTCAGCGGCACTCGCTTCCCGTCCAGGCGTACCTCGCCGGCGGCCAGGTCCACGGACACCAGGCTGGCCGGGCCGGACGACGGCGGCAGGCGGGTGGCGCCGTCAGCCTCCGGCGGGGAGTCCTCCGCAGCGGACGACGACGGCACCGACGACGACGGCACGGACGACGACGGCACGGACGACGACGGCACGGACGACGACGGCACGGTGGTCCCGCCGTTGGCGGGAGTTGCAGCCCCGGCGGCGGGCCAGACCTGGACGTCCGCCTCCGGGGCAATCTTCAGGGCATGCGCCAGCAGCAGTTGCGCGGCCCGCGCCACCGCGGCGTCGTCGATGTCCCGGCCGTCGCCCGGTGTCACCCAGACGGCCAGGCCGTGTGCCTGGAGCCGCGCTCCGGAGGCCGGGCCTGGCTCCCGGCCCGCATATATGCCTCTAGGGGTATGGGCCTCGGTTGCCATGGAAGCCGTCAGACTCCGCCGCGGCGGAGCAGCTGTCCGCTCGGGGTACGGCCGTCAATTTCGTGGCCGCGCAGGAAGGTCCTGCGGACCACGCCGGAGAGTGCCTTGCCGTCGTACGGGGTGATGGGGTTCTTGTGCTTGAGCTTGGAGACGTCCACCACGAAGGCCTCGTCCTGCGCGAAGACGGAGAAATCGGCGTCGTAACCCAGGGCAAGCTGGCCCTTGGTGGTCAACCTCGCCAGTTCGGCGGGCTTCCTCGCCATCCAGGACACCACCTGTTCCAGCGCAATGCCGCGGTGCCGGGCCTCCGTCCAGATCAGGGACAGGCCCAGCTGGAGCGAGGAGACCCCGCCCCAGGCCACGGCGAAGTCGCCGTTTTCCAGGTCCTTGAGGTCCAGGGTGCTGGGGGAGTGGTCGGAGACGATGCAGTCGATGGTGCCGTCCTGGAGGCCCTTCCAGAGCAGTTCCCGGTTGGCGGCCTCGCGGATGGGCGGGCAGCACTTGTAGGCGGTGGCCCCGTTGGGGATTTCCTCGGCCATGAGGGTGAGGTAGTGCGGGCAGGTCTCCACGGTGAGGTGGACGCCGTCGCGCTTGGCGCTGGCGATCATGGGCAGGGCGTCCGAGGAGGACAGGTGCAGGATGTGGGCGCGGGCGCCGGTCCAGCGGGCGCGTTCGATCACCTCGGCGATGGCCTTGTTCTCGGCGCCGCGGGGCCGGGACGCGAGGAACGTCGCGTACTGGTCCCCGCCCGGGTGCGGGGCCCGGTCGATCGCGTGGGAGTCCTCGGCATGGACGATCATGAGCGAATCGAAGGACTTGAGCTCGGCCAGGTCCTCTTCGAGCTCCTCCGCGTCCAAGTGGGGGAATTCGTCCACGCCGGAGTGCAGCAGGAAGCATTTGAAGCCGAAGACGCCCTCGTCGTGCAGCGGCCGGAGGTCCGCCTTGTTGCCGGGAACGGCTCCGCCCCAGAACCCGACGTCAACGAACGCCTGCTCCTCGGCCACTTCGCGCTTGAGTTTGAGCCCATCCACCGTGGTGGTGGGCGGGATGCTGTTGAGCGGCATGTCGATGATGGTGGTCACGCCGCCGGCCGCCGCAGCCCGGGTGGCGGAGGCAAAGCCCTCCCACTCGGTGCGGCCCGGCTCGTTGACGTGGACGTGGGTGTCCACGAGGCCCGGAAGCAGGGTTTCGTCCTCTGCGAGCTCAATGATTTCGGCGCCGGACAGGCCGTTGCCGAGCGGTTCGATGGCAACGATCTTGCCGCCGCGCACTCCCACTTCGCGCGGTGCGATCCCCGCCGTCGTCAGGACGCGCTGCCCCCGGATGACGAGGTCGAAGGTTTCTTCAGACATTCAGGCTCTCCTTGCTCGCGGCCGTGTGGTCAGCAGCCGGCGCCGCCAGCTGCAGGCCGATGTTCCGTCCCAGGCGTTCCAGAAGCGCTGCCGCCTCCGCTATACATGTGTCTACATTGCTTTCGAGCTCCGTCAAAGCGTGGACCGCGCGGAACCCGGATGCCGTGAGCTGCTCAGGGTCCAGCGTGGTGCGTCCGCAGACGGCGATGACCGGAATGCCGGCCCGCGCCGCCGCCCGGGCGACGCCCATCGGGGTTTTGCCCAGCAGGCTTTGTTCGTCCAGGCTCCCCTCGCCGGTGATCACCAGATCCGCGCCGGCCAGCCGCTCCGCCAGTTCCGTGAATTCGAGGACGACGTCGATGCCCGGCCGGCGCGTGGCTGCCAGTGCCGCGATCGCGGCATAGCCCACCCCGCCGGCTGCCCCGGCGCCGGGGGCCTGCGCGGCTTTGAACGCCCGCGGCCCGAGTTCCCCCGCCAGCACCTCGACAAAATGCGCCAGCGCGGCATCGAGTGCTGCCACATCCGCCGGGCCGGCGCCCTTCTGCGGTCCGAAGACCGCGGCGGCGCCCTCGGCGCCCAGCAGCGGATTGTCGACGTCGCTGGCCAGCACAAAGCGTGTCTCGTCCAGCCGCGGGTCGAAGCCGGTGAAGTCGATCCGGTCCAGCCGGGCCAGGGCGGTGCCGCCGGGCGGAAGCTCCCGGCCCGCGCCGTCGAGGAACCGGGCGCCGAGGCCCTGCAGGACGCCAGCGCCGCCGTCGGTGTTGGCGCTGCCGCCCACGCCGAGGATGATCTGCCGGCACCCCGCATCCAGGGCCGCGCGGACCAGCTCTCCGGTCCCCAGACTTGTGGCGCCGGTGGCGCTGGCCGAGTCGGGGCCGCCGGTCAGGACCGCCAGCCCGGACGCGGCCGCCATCTCGATGACCGCCTCCCGGCCGCGGACCGCGAAATCTGCGGTCAGCGGTTCCCCGGTGGGTCCGCTCACTGCCGCGCTGCGGCGGGTGAAGCCGGAGCCGACGGCGGCATCCAGGGTGCCTTCGCCGCCGTCGGCCACCGGAATCAGGAGGATGTCCAGGTTGGATCCCGTTGCCGCCTGGAGCCCTGCTGCCAGGTGCCGGGCGACGTCCGGCGCGGAGAGTGAGCCCTTGAACTTGTCCGGAGCTATGACGACCCGCATGTCTTACGCCTGCAGGGCCAGGATGGCGGTGGGGGCGTCCTCGCGGGTCTCGGCCAGTGCCTCGAACTCGTTCACCGCGTTGATTTCCACGCCCATCGAGATGTTGGTGATCTTCTCCAGGATCACTTCCACCACCACGGGAACCCGGAACTCGCCCATCAGTGCCTTGGCCTTGCCGAAGGCGGAGGCCAGATCGGCGGGATCCTCCACCCGGATGGCCTTGCAGCCCAGTCCCTCGGCCACCTTGATGTGGTCCACGCCGTAGCCGCTGGCGGTCGCCGAGAGATCCGTGGAGTTGATGTTCTCGAACGCCAGGGACACGTTCTGCTCCATGTTGAAACCGCGCTGGGACTGGCGGATCAGGCCCAGGTAGGAGTTGTTCACCACGACGTGGATGTAAGGCAGGTTGAACTGCGCGCCGACTGCCAGCTCCTCGATCATGAACTGGAAATCGTAGTCACCGGACAGGGCGACGACGGTCTCCTCCGGCTTGCCGCGCACCACGCCCAGGGCGGCCGGGGCGGTCCAGCCCAGGGGGCCGGCCTGGCCGGCGTTGATCCATTTGCGCGGCCCGAACACGTGCAGCATCTGGGCGCCGGCGATCTGGGACAGTCCGATCGTGGAGACGTAGGTGGTGTCCTTGCCGAACGCTTTGTTCATTTCCTCGTACACGCGCTGCGGCTTGATCGGGACGTTTTCGAAGTGCGTCTTGCGGTGCAGGGTGGCCTTGCGCTCCGCGCATTCGGCGGCCCAGCCGGAATAGTCCGGCAGGGTGCCCGCGGCCTGGCGCTCGCGGGCCAGCTCCACCAGTCCCGTCAGGGCCGCGCCGGCGTCGGAGGCGATGCCCAGGTCCGGGGAGAACACGCGGCCGATCTGGGTGGGCTCGATGTCGATGTGCACAAACGTCCGGCCGGCCGTGTAGGTGTCCAGGCCGCCGGTGTGGCGGTTTGCCCAGCGGTTGCCGATGCCGATGACGAAGTCGGCGGCCAGCATGGTCTCGTTGCCGTAGCGGTGCGAGGTCTGCAGGCCCACCATCCCGGCCATCAGCGGGTGGTCGTCGGCGATGGCGCCCCAGCCCATCAGGGTGGGGATGACCGGAACGCCCAGCAGCTCGGCCAGTTCCACCAGTTCCGCGGCCGCGCCGGCGTTGATGATGCCGCCACCGGCCACGATCAGCGGGTGGGCCGCCGCGGTCAGCAGGTCCAGGGCTTTTTCCAGCTGCCTGCGGCTGGCCCGTGGCTTCTCCACGGCCAGGGGTTCGTAGGCGTCGATGTCGAATTCGATCTCGGCCAGCTGCACGTCGATGGGCAGGTCCAGCAGCACCGGACCCGGGCGGCCGGAGCGCATCACTTGGAAGGCCTTCTGGAAGGCGCCCGGCACCTGTCCCGGTTCCCGGACGGTCATGGCCATTTTGGTGACCGGCTTGGCGATGGATTCGATGTCCACCGCCTGGAAGTCTTCCTTGTGCAGCTTGGCCACCGGGGCCTGGCCGGTGATGCAAAGCATGGGGATGGAATCGGCCCAGGCCGCGTACAGCCCGGTGATCATGTCCGTGCCGGCGGGCCCGGAGGTGCCGATGCAGAGGCCGATGTTGCCGTCCTTGGCCCGGCTGTAGCCGTCCGCCATGTGGCTGGCGCCTTCCACGTGGCGGGCCAGGGTGTGGCGGATCCCCCCGTGGTTCCGCATGGCGGAATAGAACGGGTTGATCGCCGCGCCTGGCAGGCCGAACGCCTCGGTGGCGCCCTCCTTTTCCAGGATGGCGACGGCAGCGTCTACGGTGCGCATCTTAGTCATGGTGTACTCCTCGGAAGTCTGATTTTGGGTGTGCTGAAGGAAGGCCCGCCCATTCGGGGAAACTGGGCCGGGGCCTGGGGAGCGGTGCTGCTTAGTGGCGGCCGCTGAGCTGGAGGACCTGCTTGAAGAGTCCGGAGTGGTCCAGTCCGCCGTCGCCCTGGTTGACGGTGGCGGCGACGAGTTGTGCGACGACGGCGCCGAGGGGGACGGCGACGTTGGCTTCGCGGGCGGCCGAGGTGACGATGCCCAGGTCCTTGTGGTGCAGGGCCAGGCGGAAGCCGGGGTCGAAGTTCCGGTCGAGCATCTTCTGGCCCTTCTGCTCCAGGACCTTGGAGCCGGCAAGGCCGCCGCCGAGGACCTTCAGGGCGGCGTCCGTGTCGACGCCGTAGGCCTCAAGGAAGGCGATGGCCTCGGCTAGGACCTCGATATTGACGGCGACGATCAGCTGGTTGGCTGCCTTGACGGTCTGGCCCGAGCCGGCCGGCCCGACGTGGACGATGGTCTTGCCCACCGCGGTCAGGACATCCTGGGCGGCCTCGAAATCGGCCGCGTCGCCGCCGACCATGATGGACAGGGCGGCATCGACGGCGCCCTGTTCACCGCCGGACACCGGGGCGTCCAGCGCGCGGATGCCGGCGGCCTTGGCGTCGTCGGCCAGGCGCTTGGCGACATCCGGGCGGATGCTGCTGGCATCGATCCACAGGGCGCCTTGCTTGGCGTGGGCGAACACCCCGTCGGGGCCGCTGACGACGCCCTCGACGTCGGGGGAGTCCGGCACCATGGTGAGAACGACGTCGGCGTCCCTGACGGCGTCGGCGATGCTGGAGGCACCCCGGCCGCCCTCGGAGACCAGCTTGTCGATCTTGTCCTGGCTGCGGTTGAAGCCGGTCACGGTGTGGCCGGCGTTGACCAGGTTGATGGCCATGGGCAGGCCCATGATTCCGAGTCCGATGACTGCAACATTGCTCATGATGGTTCCTTTACTGAAGTCTTTTAGCGCGGGTGTGCTGCTGTGTGGCGGCGGGTGCTAACGGGCGATGCGCTGGCGGATGGCCCAGGCGAAGGCGGTTTCCGCCGGTGCCTTGTACTCGAGGCCGATGTAGCCCTCATAGCCGAGTTGGCGGCTGCGGGCGATCCACTCGCCGAGGGGAAGCTCGCCGGTTCCGGGAGCCCCGCGGCCGGGGTTGTCGGCGATCTGGATGTGGCCGAAGTCTTTGGCGTGCCTTTCGATGACGGCGGAGACGTCGTCCCCGTTGACCGAGAGGTGATAGAAGTCGGCGAGGAGCTTGATGTTCCCCGTGCCGGTTTCCTCCTTCACGCGGGAGATGACCCGGAGGGCGTCGTCGGCTGTGAGGAGCGGATACCGGGGGGCGCCGCTGACCGGCTCGAGCAGCACGGTGCCGCCGAAGGTTGCCACGCCCGCGGCCGCGGCTGCGAGGTTCTTGACCGCCAGTTCGTCCTGGGCCTCCGGGGTGTGCCCGTCCTGCCGGTTGCCGTAGAGGGCGTTGAAGGACGTGCAGCCGAGCCGTCCGCCGATGCCGGCCACCACATCGATGTTGTCCTTGAACTCGGAGCAGCGGCCCTTCCAGGACACGAGGCCGCGGTCGCCTCCGGGCATGTCGCCGGCGTTGAAGTTGAGGCCGGTGAGCTGGACCCCGGCGTCGGTGATGGCCCGCTCGAAACGGGTGACCTCGGCGTCGGCGGGGACTGACGCCGCGAAGGGCCACCAGAACTCGACGGCGTCAAAGCCGGCGGCCTTCGCCGCGGCGGGCCGGTCAAGGAGCGGCAGCTCGGTCAGGAGGATGGAGCAGTTCACGGTGTACGTCATGGTGGGTTCTTTCCGGTACGGGCGGGAGCTGGAGGAGGGCTTCTTTGCCGCTCTCAACTTCCACTTTGTGGAATATAAATTCTGCTTTATGAAAAGTGTAGGGAAGATGGGGCGGGTGCGTCAAGGGGTGAATGGTGAAGGGCGAGGCTGCCGGGTCCTCAGCCGGGACCCAGGAGTTTTCGGGCGCAGCCACAGCAATTGGGACGACAGGGCCCGGGGCGTCAGGGCGCAGTCTCACGGCGCAGCATCAACTGCCCGGGCCATCAGGGTCCGGGCAGTCCAGGGCAAGGGCTGCCCTACCCCTTCGAGGGGTCCTTCCGGGCTGCCAGGCCCACCAGCGCACCGACGGCGACGCCGATCAGCAGGCCCGTGAACGGCTTGTCGGCGGTGGTCACGCCGATGGCGAAGCCGAGGGCTGCGCCCAGGAGCATTCCGATCCACAGGGATTCGTACTTCACAGCCTCAGGCTAGCAAGCGCCGCCAAGCCCCCCCCGTAACGGGAAGGGGCCCGCCCCGTCAGGCGGGGCGGGCCCATTGCTTCGGCCGCGCCTAGGTGAGGCGGATCTGCCGGTTGACGTCCTTGTAGAGCAGGTAGCGGAACGGGCCCGGTCCGCCGGCGTAGCAGGCCTGCGGGCAGAAGGCGCGGAGCCACATGAAGTCGCCGGCCTCGACCTCCACCCAATCGTCGTTGAGCCGGTAGACGGCTTTGCCCTCGAGGACAAAGAGCCCGTGTTCCATCACGTGGGTCTCGGCGAACGGGATGGAGCCGCCGGGCTGGAACGTGACGATGTTGACGTGCATGTCGTGGGCCAGATCGTCCGGGTCCACAAAGCGGGTGGTCGCCCAGGCACCGTTGGTGTCCGGCATGGGCCGCGGTTCGACGTCCTGGTCGCGGGTCACGAAAGACTTCGCGGTGAAGCCGTCCAGCGGTTCGTAGGCCTTGCGGATCCACTGGAAACTGGCGGCCTCCCCGGCGGCATCGTTGGAGACCTTCCAGTCCGAACCGGCCGCGAGATAGGCGTAGCCGCCGGACTCCAGGTGGTGGATCTCGCCGTCGAGCGTCAGCGTCAGTTCTCCCTTGGTGAGGAAGATGACGCCTTCGACGCCGGCCTCCGCCTCGGGCTTGTCGCTGCCGCCGCCCGGCGCCACTTCCACGATCAGCTGCGAAAACGTCGTGGCGAAGCCGGCGATGGGCCGGGCGATGATCCAGGCACGGGTCTTGGTCCAGCCGGGGAGGTTGCTGGTGACAATGTCGCGCAGCACCCCTTTGGGGATGACCGTGTAGGCCTCCTTGACCACGGCGCGGTCGGTGAGGAGCTGGGTCTGCGGCGGCAGGCCGCCTTCGGGGGAAAAGTAGTTGCTCATGGGGTGCGCTCCTTTGTGAAAAGGTCAGTCAAGAGGGGTCAGTGGTTGTGAGAGGCTGCCGGCTGTGCCAGCCGGGGGTGGGCCAGGACGGTCAGCTGGGGCAGCCCCAGACCGGTCAGCCCGCGGACTTCCTCGGTGCCGGCGGCACCGCACTGGATGCCGCGCAGCACGAAGGCTGCGAGGGCCCTGGCCGTGGCGGGTTCGTCCATGACGCCGCCCTCGGTGCGCTCCACATAGTTGCGGAGCCGTGCGGCGGCGGCGGGAAGGCCCTGCCGGTAGAACGCGTAGGTGGCGGCGAAGCGGCTCGGCAGTTGGGCGGGGTGAAGGTCCCAGCCCTGGTAGTAGCCGCGTTCCAGCGAGCGGCGGACCAGCCGGCCATGAAGCCGCCAGGCGTCCTGCACCCCGTCGCCGACGGGGATGACGTTGGTGGACCCGTCGGAGAGCCGGATGCCGGTGCCGGCGACCGCCAGCTGCATCACTTCCTTGGCGTAGTCAGCCACCGGGTGTTCCATCGACTGGTACTCCGCGGAGATCTGCAGCGAGGCCGAGTAATCGTAGGTGCCGTAGTGCAGGGCACTGATCCGGCCGGGCACGGCGTGCGGCAGCTGCGCCACCGGGGAGGTGCCGTCCGGGCCCAGGATCAGCTGCGGCGTTTCCACCTGGACCTCGAAGCGCAGGCGGCCGGCGGGCAGCGAATGGACTTCCTCCAGCCGGGACACGGCGTAGTCCATCGCCTGCACCTGGGCCACGGTGGTGACCTTGGGCAGGGTGAGGACCAGCCCTTCCGGGAGCTCGCCGGCGGCGGCCAGGCCGGAGACGAACAGGTCCAGGGTGCGCAGCCCGCGGGCACGGGTGGGCGCCTCGAAGCACTTGAACCGGATCCCGATGAACGGCGGGGCACTGCCGTCCGCCACCGCGGCGGCTACGGCGGCCGCGGCAGCGACGGCGTCGGCGTCCTCGGCGTCGTCACCCCGGTCCCCGTAGCCGTCCTCGAAGTCCAGCCGGAGGTCCTCGATCGGTTCGCTGCCGAGCTTCGCGGCGACGCGGGATGCGACCGCGGCGGCCAGCTCGGGGTCCTGACCCAGCAGCGTTCCAAGCCGCTCCAGCCCGCCATGGGCTTCGGCCACGGCCAGTGCCCGGGCGCCCCAGCCAGCGGCGAAGCCCGGAGTGAAGAGGTCGGCCGGGACGTAGACGGTGTGGACCGGCTGGCGGGTGCCGTCGTCGCCCGGGTAGTTCCGCTCCAGCAGCTCATCCGTCGCCGCGAGCTGGGCATCGATCCGGCCCAGATCGGTGCCGGAGAGCGACCCGGAGGGAGTCACAGAGGGCCGCCCGGAGGGGGAAGCAGCCATGGCTCAGCCCACCAGTTCGTAGGCCGGAGTGGTGAGGAAGTCCGTGTAGTCCTCGGAGAGGCAAATGTTGCCGATCAGCTTGCTGGCGGGCAGGTAGTGCTTTGCGAAGGCGTCCTCGCCCACCTCGCCGCGGAGCTTCGCGGTTTCCTCGGCCAGGATTCCGGACACCAGTTCGCGGGTCACGGTCCGGCCGGTGTCGGCGAGGACCACCTGGTTGCGGATCTGCTGCCACACCTGCGAGCGGGAGATTTCGGCCGTTGCGGCGTCCTCCATCAGGTTGTGGATGGCGACGGCGCCGTTGCCGGAGATCCACACCGCGGTGTAGGCGACGGCGACGTAGAGGTTCAGTCGCAGGCCCGCTTCGGTGACCGTGCCGTCCGCGGAGGCGATGTCCAGGAGCTGGTCCGCGGTGACTGAAATTTCCGGGCGCTGCTTGTCCAGCTGGTTCGGCCGCTCGCCCAGGACGGCGTCGAAGACGTCGCGGCATACCGGGACCAGGTCCGGGTGGGCCACCCAGGACCCGTCGAAGCCGTCGTTCGCCTCGCGGGTCTTGTCCGCACGCACTTTCTCGAATGCCTGGGCCGTGACCTCGGGCTCGCGGCGGTTGGGGATGACGGCCGCCATGCCGCCCATGGCGAAGGCGCCGCGGTGGTGGCAGGTCTTGACCAGCAGTTCGGTGTAGGCGCGCATGAACGGCGCGGTCATGGCCACGGTGGCGCGGTCCGGCAGCACAAAGCGCGATCCGGCGTCGCGGAAATACTTGATGATGCTGAACAGATAGTCCCAGCGCCCGGCGTTCAGGCCGGAGGCATGGTCGCGGAGTTCGTAGAGGATCTCATCCATCTCGAACGCGGCCGGGATGGTCTCGATTAGGACCGTGGCGCGGATGGTGCCCTGCGGAATCCCGAGGTAGTCCTGCGCAAAAACGAAGATCTCGTTCCAGAGGCGGGCCTCGAGGTGGCTCTCCATTTTGGGCAGGTAGTAGTAGGGGCCCTGGCCGTTCTCCAGCAGCTGCCTGGCGGTGTGGAAGAAGTGCAGGCCGAAGTCCACCAGGGCGCCCACGGTGTGCTCGCCGCCGATCAGCAGATGGCGCTCGCTCATGTGCCAACCGCGCGGGCGTGCCACGACGACGGCCAGCGGGACGTCGGTCCGGAGCGTGTATTCCTTCCCCTCGGGGGAGGTGTACGCCAGGGTGCCGGCCGCGGCGTCGCGGAGGTTCAGGATCGATTCGATCACGTTGGACCAGGTGGGCGTGCTGGCGTCCTCGAGGTCGGCGAGCCAGACCTTGGCCCCGGAATTCAGGGCATTGATGGCCATCTTGGCCGGCGCGGCCGGGCCCGTCATTTCCACCCGGCGGTCCTGCAGGGCTGCCGGGGCGGCGGCAACGGCCCAGTCGCCCTCGCGGATGTCGCGGGTCTCCGGCAGGAAATCGAGCCGGCCGGTGCGGGCCACCTCCTCGCGCTTGACCGCGCGGGCCTTGAGCAGATCCCCGCGGGTGGCGGCGAAACGCTGGTGCAGTTCCTCAATGAAGGCCAGGGCCTCGGGGGTGAGGATCTCCTCCGCACGGTCAACGGGGCGCTGGGCTGAAATGGTGAGAGCCATTGTGGTCCTTCCTGTTCGGTGAATCAGGGCAGCAAATGAGAATCAGGCATGCGCGAGTGCGGCGGCCGGGGCCGCTGCATGGGCCGCCGAGGCAACGGCGGCGGCGACGTCGGCGGCAACGTGGGGGTCGAAGACGCTGGGGATGATGTAACTGGCGTTGAGCTCGTCGTCGGCGACCCGGTTCGCGATCGCCTCGGCGGCGGCCACGAGCATCTCGGGGGTGATGTCCGCTGCCCCCGCGTCCAGCAGCCCGCGGAAGAACCCGGGGAAGGCCAGGACGTTGTTGATCTGGTTGGGGAAATCGCTGCGGCCGGTCGCCACCACGGCGGCGTGCCGGGAGGCGATGACCGGATCGATTTCCGGCGTGGGGTTGGCCATGGCGAACACAATAGCGTCCTTGGCCATGGATGCCACCTGCTCTTCGCCGATCACGTGCGGTGCGCTGACGCCGATGAAGACGTCGGCTCCCTTGAGTGCCTCGTGCAGTGTGCCGGAGAATCCCTGTTCGTTGGTGTTCTCGGCAATCCAGGTGCGGTGCTCGTCGTTGTACTGTTCGCCGAAGTGGATCGCGCCCGAGCGGCCGGCGGCGATGATGTTCCGGGCCCCCTGCGCCTTGAGCAGCGCAATGATGGCGGATCCGGCCGCGCCGACGCCCGAAACGACGATCCGGACGTCGGGGAGCTTCTTGCCCACAACGCGCAGGGCGTTGGCCAGGGCCGCGAGGGTGACGATGGCGGTGCCGTGCTGGTCGTCATGGAAGACCGGGATGTCGAGTTCCTCGCGGAGCCGGGTTTCGATTTCGAAGCAGCGCGGCGCGGCGATGTCCTCGAGGTTGACGCCGCCGTAGACCGGGGCGAGTGCCTTGACGATCTTGATGATTTCCTCGGTGTCCTGGGTGTCCAGGCACACCGGCCACGCATCGACATTGGCGAACTGCTTGAACAGCGCCGCTTTGCCTTCCATCACCGGCAGCGCGGCCGCCGGGCCAATGTTGCCCAGGCCCAGAACGGCGGAGCCGTCGGTGACGACGGCGATGGTGTTGCGTTTGATGGTGAGGTTCCGGGCGGCCTCGGGGTTCTCCGCGATGGCCATGCAGACGCGTGCCACGCCGGGAGTGTAGGCGCGGGAGAGATCGTCGCGGTTGCGCAGGGCGACCTTCGGAACCACTTCCAGCTTGCCGCCGAGGTGCATCAGGAAGGTGCGGTCCGAGACGTTGCGGACGGTGACGCCGTCGAGCGCGTTAAGCGCGTCCTTGACGCGGGCGGCGTGGTCGTCATCCGTGGTGTTGCAGGTGACATCGACCACCAGGGTCTCGTGGTGTGACTCGGTGACGTCCAGGGCGGTGATCGCGGCGCCGGCGGCGCCGACGGCTGCGGCCAGTTCGCTGGTGGCGGTGAAGCTGGACGGAGCCTCCACGCGCAGGGTGATCGAATTTCCGGGGCTCGGATTCGCCATTGAATTTTCCTCCTAGTCGGCCCGGTGACGGGCGCTTGCTGCAAACACTTATTTCGTATTATGGATATTATTATCTACTTTGTGGAAATACAAGCCCTGCGTGCCGGCACCCGGGGGTGTCGGCGCCGCCTGGGGGCCTCATTGACGGTGGCCGGGGGTGCTGTATCTTTGGGTCTACTAAGCGCTTTTTTCACGATGCGGATAAAAGTTGTCGCAAGCGATTCCTCAGGAGACCCAAGCTATGGCCGAAAAAGCCCCCGGAGGCGTGCAGTCCGTTGAGCGCGTTTTCGAACTTCTGGAGCTGATCACTGATGCCGGCGGGGACGTCACACTCAGTGAACTGTCGTCCTCCACCGATCTGCCGCTGCCGACCATCCACCGGCTGCTCCGCACGCTGGTCACCCTGGGCTACATCCGGCAGCTGCCGAACCGCCGCTATGCCCTGGGCCCGCGCCTTATCCGCCTGGGCGAGGCGGCGAACAAGCAGCTCGGTGCGTTGGCCCGGCCGCAGCTCCAGTCGCTCGTGGAGCGGCTCGGGGAGACGGCCAACATGGCGGTGCTGGATTCGGACATGGTTATGTATGTGGCCCAGGTCCCGTCGCTGCACTCCATGCGGATGATCACCGAGGTGGGCCGCCGCGGCTACATGCACGCCACGGGCATGGGCAAGGCGATCCTGGCGCAGCTGGACGACGAGACGGTGCGCGGCATCGTCACCCGGAAGGGCATGCCCACCCCCACCCCGAGGAGCATCGGCGATGTCGAGTCCCTGTTCGCGGACTTGAAGCTGATCCGGGACCGCGGCTATTCCATTGACGAGGAAGAGCAGGAGATCGGCGTCCGGTGCTTCGCCATCGCCATTCCGAACGCGCCGACCCCCGCGGCGATTTCCGTCTCCGGCCCCGTTTCCCGGGTGGACAAGTCCTTCGCGGACCGCGCGGTGCCGCTGCTGCGCGAGGCGGCCCTGGCGATTTCCCAGGACCTCAACAAGAGCTGACCCCCGGCCGTACCGCTGCCGGCGAGGCGGCCGGTGCGGCCCCTTTTCCTTCCGGGAAAGGGGCCGCATTTGCCATGTTGGGGGGCCGCCGGCGGTCAGTGCTCGGATTTCGTCGTCGTCTCCACGGGAACTTCCTTGCCGTCGCAGTCGATCAGCTTGCCGCCCTCGAAGCGGTCGCCGTCGGCCAGGCACTTGAGGTCCTCCTCGCGGATGACCCGTCCCGTCCCCGCCACAAACACCGACTGGTTCTCCGAATTGCCTGCCTTCAGATGGTTGAAGAGCAGGTTCAGCAGGATGGCCATCACCGCGGCGGAGCTGATGCCGGAGTGGAATATGGTGGCGAACCAGGACGGGAACTGGTCGTAGAAGGCCGGGGCGGCAATCGGGATCATGCCGAAGCCGATCGAGGCGGCGACGATGATCAGGTTCATGTTGTTCTTGTACTCCACCTTGGCCAGGGTTCGGATGCCGCTGGCTGCCACCGTGCCGAACAGTACGACGCCGGCGCCGCCCAGGACCGCGGTGGGCACTGCGGCCACGACGCGGCCCATGACGGGCAGCAGGCCGAGCAGGACGAGGATGACGCCGCCGGCGGCAACGACGTAGCGGCTCTTGATCTTGGTGACGGCGACCAGCCCGACGTTCTGGGCGAACGCGCTTTGGGTGAAGGACCCGAAGATGGGCGCTATCAGGCTGGAGCCCATATCGGCCCGCAGGCCGGCCGCGATCCGCTTTGAGTCCACCTTGGTGCCGACGATCTCACCGACTGCGAGGATGTCGGCCATGGTCTCGGTCAGGATCACCAGGACCACGATCACCATGGAGATGATGGCTGCAACCTCGAAGGTGGGCGCGCCCAGGTGGAACGGCGTCGGGAACGCCACGATAGGGCCGTTTCCGACTTTGGAGAAATCGGCCATCCCAGTCAGCACCGCCACGAAGGTGCCGCCCAGCATGGCCAGCAGGATGGAGAGGCGGGAAATCGTGGCACTGCCGACCTTGCTGAGCAGGAGCACTAGGGCGAGCGTGATCGCTGCGAGCCCGATATTCGCCATGCTGCCGTAGTCGGCGGCCTTCTTGTTGCCGCCCATGGCCCAGTTGGCGGCCACCGGCATCAGCGTCAGGCCGATTGTGGTGATCACCGTTCCGGTCACAACGGGCGGGAAGAACCGGACGATCTTCGAAAAGACCGGGGCAATAAGGAGGCCGATCGCGGCCGAGACGATGACAGCCCCGAAAACGGCCGGAAGGCCTCCGCCGCCGGTAACGATCGCCACCATGGTTGCGACGCTGGCGAAGGACACGCCCTGCACCAGGGGCAGTTGGGATCCGAAGAACGGCAGGCCGAGGGTCTGGAGCAGGGTTGCCAATCCGCCCATAAAGAGCGCGGCGGCGATCAGGATCCCGATGTCGGCGGGGGACAGGCCCGCGGCCTGCCCGACGATCAGCGGGACGGCAATAATGCCGCCGTACATGGTCAGGACATGCTGGAATCCGTACGCGAAGCTGCTGCCGATCGGGAGGCGTTCATCCTCGGGCCGGTCGGACGGTGTGCGGCCGGCGCGGGACTTAACCGCTGACGGCTTCTTTTTCATGTTCATGGCAGACTTTCTTGGTTCATGGCAGACGTCTTTGTCTGGCTAACGGTGTCTGGCTAACAGATGTGGCTTATGGGGGTGCTGGGTGCCTGTCCCAGGGCCCGGCACTGGTGCTGGCCCTGGAACAGGCGGTGGCTTGCTAAACCGGCTTGCTGAACCGGCGGGACCGCAGGTCCTAGCAGAAGCCGGCGATGCCGGACCACGCGGCGTCGGCCGGTACTGCGTCCTCGCGCTGGACCGTCGCCTCGATCAGGCCATACGGGCGGTCGGCGGCAAAGAACACCTCGTTGGGGTTGTCGAGACCAAATGGTGAGAGGTCCACCAGGAAGTGGTGCTTGTTGGGCATCGAGAACTTGATTTCGTCGATCTCGCTGTGTGCTTCCAGGACCTTGGTGCCCATGTCGAAGAGGGTCTGCTGCAGGGCGTGGGAGTACTTTTCGGTGAAGCCCTCCAGCAGGAGGGCCTTGACGTCCTCGTAGCCCTTGTTGAAATCGAGGCAGCTGAAGTCCGTGCCGGCGTTGTAGCGCCAGCGGGCGGAAACATCCGTGGCGAGGATCCGGTCAGTGGTCTCCGGCAGGGTGGTGTACTTGTCCCGCGGGTAGCCGACGAAGCCCGACTGGGTGGATTTGAGGACCGTCAGGTCCTTGAGCCCCGAGATGAGGTGCCGGTCGGCGCCGTCGCGGACCAGCACGGCGGTCCGGACTTCCTGGCCGCTGCGCACGAAGGAGTGGTCGTGGGCTGCGCCGTGGGCCTGGATGCGGTCCCAGCTGTAGGACTCGGCCTCCCAGCGGCCGCCGGTCACCCAGTCGAAGCTGGACGTGAAGTGGTTTCCGAGCCGGAGCAGGAAGGCCTCTGGGGAGCCGATACCCTCCCGGGCAAAGGCGTAGATGGTGTTCTTCTGCGTGTCCGTTGCGACGACGTGGCTGTTGTCGCCTTCCAGGTGGGCCGCCGCGAAGTCGCCGCGGAGCTGCGAGGTGACGTTGAGGTCTTCGATCTCGTGGCGCTCCGTGTCGCGGGTGATCTTGACGACGCGGACTTCCGCTTTACCGTACTGGTTCTGTCCGAGGACGATCTTGTTGTTCATGGTGTGGTTCCCAACTTCCGGTATGTGGAATCAAAATCCCACATAGAAATTTCGGACGCATTTCGCGTTCGTTTCTTTCTCCGCCGACCCACAAAAAAGAGCCGACGTCAGTTGACGCCAGCTCATTACAACCCTGCCTGCTGCTCCCAGGTTACGTGACCCACGCCACGAATTACCTTCAAGGCTAGCCCAGTGAGGCGGTGGTGTACATCACAATCTGAATTTTCCAATTGTGACCGGAGCGGCCGCGTGACGGAGGTCGCAGGCCCTTGACCGCGCCGCGGCACGGCCTTACCGTTTCCGTATAACAAGAACTAAGTTTCGTATCGTGAAATAAACCGCCCCTCAAAGGAGTAACAAATGCAGCAGCAACCAGCCGGCGCACAGGGCGTTGAGCCCCCGGCAACGCCCGACGAGATCTATCTCCCGCGCGGCGGCACCGATCCGGACTTCTACTTCCCGGCCGACCGCGGGCACCGGCCCGGCCGGGTCTCGCGCTGGATGACCCGGCTGGTCGCCGCCCGGTCTAACCGCCAGCCAGGTCCCGCACCGAAGTAGGGGGCACCGCAATAAGCCGGCCCGCGGGCCGTGATGCGGACCCCGCAGGCCGTGGTGCGGACTCCTGGTCCGGGCCATTACGGCCGGACCCCGGCCTGCCTTGTTCCGCACTGTGACAACCCGGAAATGTGGATTTCACATCACGAAATCAGGCTTCCGGAATACACTGGCGCGGCCCACGTTCCGCTGTTACTCTCGCTGGTGTCAAAGGCGGGCACCCGGGACGCGGGAGGCTATCTACCAGGCGCAACTGAACCTTCATCGCACACGCTGAAGCCTGGTCACCGACGCCACCGGCACATACGTTCCGGCACGGGAACCGGCTTCCACAGCACAAGGGAGTCGCATCATGACTGTCACCGCCACGGCCCAGGCCTATCTTGTCCGGTCCATCGAGCTGGCCACAGCCAACGTCATGAACAGCGGAGGGCCCTTCGGCGCCGTCATCGTCACCGCGGACGGGCAGGCATTCGACGGCGTCAACCGCGTCACCGCCACCAACGATCCCACCGCCCACGCCGAGGTCACGGCCATCCGCCGGGCGTGCACCGAGCTGGGCCGGTTCGAGCTCAGCGGAGCCACGCTCTACACCAGCTGCGAGCCGTGCCCCATGTGCCTGGCCTCCGCCCTCTGGGCGCGGGTGGATCGCGTGATCTTCGCCGCCGACCGGCACGATGCCGCCTCGGTCGGCTTCGACGACGCTGTGTTCTACGAGTACTTCGAGAACAACCAGCCCGATGCGGTCCTGCCCGTGCGCAAGCTGGAGCTTGACGGTCCTGGGGCACCGCCCGTGCTGCAGCCCTTCACCGCCTGGAACACCCTCCAGAACCGGATCGACTACTAGGGCCGTGCGGATTTCGCTGCGCTTTCGGACAGCCGCAGCGCGGATCCTGGGCGCGGGCGTCCGAAACCGCAGCGGATTTCCGGTGCTTCCCCTGGCCATGGTTACGAACGAGAATGTGCACACCAACGCCGCACGGCAAAAGGGGGTGCAGCAATGTTGGATCTGATGCCTGCGTTGGCGGCCTGGCAGCCGGCAGCCACCGGCGAGCGCTGCGCCGTGGCCACCGTGGTGGGGACCGGCGGTTCCGTGCCGCGGCCGGTGGGAACCTCCATGCTGGTGTCCGAATCCGGCGACGTCCTGGGCAGCCTCTCCGGCGGCTGCGTCGAGGGCGCCGTGGTGGCGGCGGCCCTGGCGTTGATGGCCGACGGCGGCACCCGCCGCGAGGTCTTTAGCTACAGCGCCGAGGACGCGTTCGCCGTCGGACTCACCTGCGGCGGCGAGCTGGAAGTCCACATCGAACTGTTGGCGGACACCTTGGGCGGCCTCCGGCCGGAGGGCCTGACCGCCCTGGATGCCCAGGCTCCCGGCGCGGGCCTGGCGCTCATCCGGCGGGTCGACGCGCAAGCCCCGAGAGGGGTCGCTGCGCCGCGAGGTGACGCTTCCCCGCGAGGTGCCCGGGCCGTCGTCATCCCGGATCCGGCGAGCTACCAGGTGGCGCAGTCCGATGCCGTGGCCGCCCTGCTGGGTGTTGCCGGGGACGGGGACCGCTCCCTGCTGCGGGCGGCAGCCGCCCAGCTGGAGCCCCTGCTGAGGAACGGGACCACCGGGGTGGTGCGGCTGGCGGCGGAATCCGGCTGCTACGGAGACGCGGCAGCGGGCCGGCCCGCTGCCGGGCCGGTCACCCTGCTGGTGGAGAGCAGGCTGCCGGCGGCCCGGATGCTGGTGTTCGGCGCCAACGATTTTGGCGCGGCCCTGGTGCCGGCCGCCCAGCTGCTCGGCTACCACGTGACCCTGTGCGATGCCCGGCCCGCCTTCGGCCGGCAGGAGCGCTTCGCCATGGCCGAGGAGGTGGTCACGGACTGGCCGCACCGCTATCTGGCCGCCGAAGCCGCCGCCGGCCGCCTCGATGCCCGGACCGTTGTCTGTGTGCTCACCCATGATCCCAAGTTCGACATCCCGCTGCTGCAGACGGCGCTCGGCCTGGACCTCGCGTACCTCGGGGCCATGGGATCGCGGCGGAGCCACGGCCAGCGGATGGAGTCGCTGCTCGCCGCCGGGGTGGCACCGAAGGAGGCCGGGCGGCTGCATTCCCCGATCGGGCTGGACCTGGGCGCGGTCACCCCGGCCGAGGTGGCCGTTTCCATCACCGCGGAACTGGTGGCACACCGGAGCCGTTCCGCCCGCCGGTTGTCCCTGAAACACGGGAGCGGACCGATCCACCGATACACCGGCGCTGGCCGAACCAGCACCCGGCCAGTCCTCACCCCGCAACACCAGGAGATGCCATGGACATGAACACCATCGAGGCGGTGGTCTGCACCGCGGATCCGGCCGACTGGCAGCCCGGAGACGCCTGGCTGGCCGGCGGCACCGTGCTGTTTTCCTACGGCAGCTTCGCCTTCGGCACGGAACCCCTGCGGCGGCTGCTGGACCTCGGCTCCACCGGCTGGCCGGCCATCACGGTGTCCGACTCCGGGATCGAACTCGCGGCCACCTGCACCGTCGCGGAGCTCTATGCGCTGCCCGCCGGCGAGACCGGCCGGGCGCACGCGGCCGCCTGGCCCGCGCTGGAGCTGGTCCGGCCGTGCTGCGACTCCTTCGTGGCCTCCTTCAAGGTCTGGAACATGTCCACCGTGGGCGGCAACCTCTGCACCTCCCTGCCGGCCGGACCCATGACCTCGCTCTGCGCGGCCCTGGACGGCGTGGCCACGGTGCTCGGCCCGGGCGGCGCCAGCCGCACCGTCCCCGTGGCGGAGTTCGTCACCGGGGACGGGCGCAACTGCCTGGCACCCGGCGAGCTGCTCCGCAGTATCCACCTCCCGGCGCCGGCCCTGGCCTCCCGGGTGGCCTTCCGCCGGCTGTCGCTGAGCAACCTGGGACGGTCGGGGGTGCTGCTGATCGGCAGGCTCGACGCCGACGGCAGCCTGGTCCTCACCGTCACCGCCGCCACCACGCGCCCCGTGCAGCTGCGCCTAGAAAACGCCGCCGCCAACCCTGCCGCCAACCCTGCCGGCACCGGCGCGGCAGCCGAACTGTCCGCCGCGCTCGACGCCGCCATCCCGGACGGGCTCTACCACGACGACCTCCACGGCCTGCCGGCCTGGCGCAAGGACATGACCTACCGCCTCGCCGAGGAAATCCGCGCCGAACTCGCGGCCCCGGCAGGCACCGCACCGGCCCACGTTTCCGGCGACTTCTGGCCTCCGCACCGCACCCCACTGCAGGCTTCGCCACAGCAGGAAAGGGCCTGAGCATGGCTATCGAGATCAATGGAACCCCAGCGCAGGCCGAACCGAGGCCGGGGCAGTGCCTGCGGACGTTCCTGCGGGAGCAGGGCAACCTCGGGGTCAAGAAAGGCTGCGACGGCGGCGACTGCGGGGCCTGCACCGTCCACGTGGACGGCACCCCCGTGCACAGCTGCATCTACCCGGCAGTCCGCGCGGACGGCCGGGCGGTCACCACGGTGGAGGGCCTGGCCAACACTTCCGCCGGCGCGGACCTGCACCCGATGCAGCAGCAGTTCATGGAACGGCAGGGCTTCCAGTGCGGGTTCTGCACCGCCGGCATGGTGATGACGGCGGCCACCTTCGACGACGAGCAGAAAGCCAACCTGCCGCGGAACCTCAAGGGGAACCTCTGCCGCTGCACCGGCTACCGGGCCATCGCGGACGCTGTCTGCGGCGAGGCCGCGCACGGCGAATCCAGCCACCCGGACCCCGCGGGGCCGGGATCCGGGATCGCCGGCGCTGGCCAGCCCGATCCGCGTCCCGGCCAGCTCGGCGACGACGTCCCGGCGCCCGCCAGCCAGGCGATCGTCACCGGCACGGCGCGCTACACGCTGGACGTGCCGGCGTCGGAACTTCCGGGGCTGCTGCACGTGAAGCTCCTGCGCTCGCCGCACGCCCACGCCCGCGTGCTGTCCATCGACGCCACGGACGCGCTGCGGATTCCCGGCGTGGAGGCGGTCTTTACCCACGAGGACGCACCCGCGCAGCTGTTTTCCACGGCGCAACACGAGCTCTACACCGACGATCCGGACGACACCCGGGTGCTCGACGACGTGGTCCGGTTCATCGGGCAGCGGATCGCGGCCGTCGTCGCCGATACCGTCGCCGCGGCGGAAGCCGGCGTCCGGGCGCTGAAGGTGGAGTACCGGGTGCTCGACGCGGTGTTCACGCCGCAGGACGCGCTGCGCCCCGGCGCCCCGCTGGTCCACGGGGACAAGGACGCCGCCACGGCCCGCATCGGGCGGCCGGAGCGGAACGTCGTCGCCGAACTGCACTCGGAACTGGGCGACGTCGCGGCGGCCTTCGCCACCGCGGACTTCATCCACGAGCAGACCTACCGCACCCAGCGGGTGCAGCACACCGCACTGGAGACCCACGCCGCCATCGCCTCGATCGACGACGACGGCCGGCTCCAGGTCCGCACCTCCAGCCAGGTGCCGTTCCTGGTCCGGCGCACCCTGGGCCGGGTCTTCGGCCTGCCGGAGGACCGGATCCGGGTGGTCGCGGGACGGGTCGGCGGCGGCTTCGGTGGCAAACAGGAAGTCCTCACCGAGGACATCGTGGCCCTCGCCGCACTGAAACTGCGGCGTCCGGTGCAGCTTGAATTCACCCGCACCGAGCAGTTCACGGCATCCACCACCCGGCACCCGTTCACCATCGGGCTCAAGGCCGCCGCCAGCGCCGAGGGCAAGCTGACCGCCCTGCAGCTGGACGTGCTCACCAACGCCGGCGCCTACGGCAACCATTCCGTGGGCGTCATGTTCCACGGCTGCGGCGAATCCCTGGGCGTGTACAACTGCGCCAACAAGAAGGTGGACGCGCACGCGGTGTACACCAACACAGTGCCGTCCGGGGCGTTCCGCGGCTACGGGCTGAGCCAGATGATCTTCGCGATCGAGTCCGCCGTCGACGAGCTCGCCGCCGGGATCGGCATGGACCCGATGGAATTCCGCCGCCGCAACATGGTCCGCGAGGGCGACGACATGCTCTCCACCCACCCCGACCCGGAGGAGGACGTACTCTACGGCAGCTACGGGCTGGACCAGTGCACCCGGCTGGTGCAGGACGCCCTGGACCGCGGCCGGGCACGGTACCGCGACGCCGGACTCGAGGACCTCGGCCCGGACTGGGTCACCGGCGAAGGCTCGGCGCTGTCCATGATCGACACCGTCCCGCCGCGGGGCCACTTTGCGCATTCCCGGGTCCGGCTCCTGCCCGACGGGAGCTACCAGGTGGACGTGGGGACCGCCGAGTTCGGCAACGGCACCACCACCGTGCACGCCCAGCTCGCCGCGACCGCCCTGTCCACCACCGCGGGCCGGATCACGGTCCGGCAGTCGGACACGGACCTGGTCGACCACGATTCCGGCGCCTTCGGCTCGACCGGGACGGTGGTGGCCGGGAAGGCCACCCTCGCCGCGGCCGAGGAACTGGCGGTGCGGATCCGCGCCTTCGCCGCCGGCATCCGGCAGGTCCAGGTCGCCGGGTGCGTGCTGGAGGGTGACGCGGTCATCTGCGAGGGAACCCGGGTGCCGCTGGCGGAACTGTTCGACGCCGCCGCAGCCGCCGGTGTCGAGCTCTCCGGCGAGGGGCACTGGGGCGGGACGCCGCGTTCGGTGGCGTTCAACGTCCACGGATTCCGGGTCGCCGTGAACACCGGGACGGGGGAGCTGCGGATCCTGCAGAGCGTGCAGGCCGCCGACGCCGGCGTCGTGGTCAATCCGCGGCAGTGCCGCGGGCAGATCGAGGGCGGCATCGCGCAGGCGCTCGGCGCGGCGCTGTATGAGGAGGTCAGGGTGGACGACGCCGGTCGGGTCACCACGGACATCCTCCGGCAGTACCACATCCCGTCCTTCGCGGATGTGCCGCGCAGCGAGGTGTACTTCGCCGACACGTCCGACAAGCTGGGCCCGCTGGGCGCGAAATCGATGAGCGAGAGCCCGTTCAATCCGGTGGCGCCGGCGCTCGCCAACGCCATCCGGAACGCCACGGGGGTCCGGTTCGCGGAGCTGCCGATCGCCCGGGACAAGATCTACCTGGGCCTGAAGGAAGCCCGCCGGGCTACGTCCTCCCTGTAGATGCCCCGGGTCTCGAGCCAACCGTTTGTGACTGGCCGGAATCCGCCACCCCTTGACGCCGGAGTGACCCAGGTCATACCGTTATTTCACTACTCGATACCCATCTTCCGCATTGTGGAATAAAGCAACGGCGCTCCTGCCGGTCGTTTCCGGCACAGATCCCGGTGCGGAAAGTATGGAAGACATCTTCAAGAAGTGAGATCACGATGCAGACAACCCCGTTGACTGGCGTCAACCCGGATCCCGAGACCACTGGTGACTTGAACAGGGCATCCCACCCCTCCATGGGTGTCGACGCGCTTTGTGACGCCGCCAGCGCCGCCTCCGGCCGGGCGATCAGTCCCACCCTCTACAACATCGACCTTGCCCCGACGAAGCGGGAAGGCCGCCGCTGGAGCAGCTATAGCATCTTCACCCTCTGGGCAAACGACGTCCACAGCCTGGGAAACTACGCCTTCGCCATCGGGCTCTTCGCCCTCGGGCTGGGCGGCTGGCAGATCCTTCTCGCCCTGGGCGTCGGAGCCGTCCTCCTGTTTGCGCTGCTCAGCTTCTCCGGCTTCATGGGTGTCAAGACCGGTGTCCCGTTCCCCGTGATGAGCCGGATCAGCTTCGGCATCAGGGGAGCCCAGATCGCCAGCCTCCTGCGCGGGGCCGTGGCCGTGGCATGGTTCGGCATCCAGACCTACCTGGCGTCGGTGGTGCTCCGCGTCATGCTGGTGGCCATGGTTCCCTCACTGCGGGAGCTGGACGCAAACTCCATCCTCGGCCTCTCCACGCTGGGCTGGGTATCCTTCGTGTTCCTCTGGATCGTCCAGCTGGTCATCGTCAGTTTCGGCATGGAAATGATCCGCAAGTACGAGGCCTTCGCCGGGCCCATCATCCTGGTGACCATGGCTGCCATCGCCGTCTGGATCTTCGTGGAGGCAGGGGGTTCCATCGCCTGGGCCGCGGACAATGCCCTCGAAGGCGCCGAAATGTGGCGCACCATCTTTGCCGGCGGTGCGCTCTGGGTGGCCATTTACGGAACCTTTGTCCTGAACTTCTGTGACTTCACCCGGTCCGCCGTGTCCAAGAAGGCTGTGGTTCGCGGCAACTTCTGGGGCATCCCGATCAACATGCTCCTCTTCGGCGCGATCGTGGTGGTCATGGCCGGCGGACAGTTCAAGATCAACGGCACCATCATCGAGAGCCCGTCGGACATCGTCCAGACCATCCCGAACACGCTGTTCCTGGTCCTGGCCTGCCTCGCGCTGCTCATCCTGACCATCGCCGTCAACCTGATGGCCAACTTCGTGGCGCCCGTCTACGCCCTGACCAACCTCTTCCCGAAGCACCTGAACTTCCGCAAGGCGGCCTGGGTCAGCGGCACGATCGGCCTGATCATCCTGCCGTGGAACCTGTACAACAACCCGCTCGTGATCGTGTACTTCCTCGGTGGACTCGGAGCGCTGCTGGGCCCGCTGTTCGGCGTCGTGATGGCCGATTACTGGCTGCTGCGCCGGGGCAAGGTCAACGTGATCGAGCTCTACACCGAGGACCCGGCGGGGGCCTACTACTACAAGAAGGGCTTCAACCCCCGCGCGATCATCGCCATGGTGCCCGCCGCCTGCGTCGCGCTCCTGATCGCGTTTGTTCCGGCGCTGGAAGCCGCGGCCCCGTTCGCGTGGTTCGTCGCGGCCGGCATCGCCGCGGTGGTCTACTACGTCATCTCGGACCGTTCCCAGCGGCTTGACGACGTCGACGGCGAGCCAATCGCCATCGCCAGCACCCACTGACCAGCCCTCCTGAAAGATAAAAGCACATGCGCATCCTTGTCGCCAACGTCAACACCACGCAGTCCATGACCGACTCCATCGCCGCGCAGGCACGCCAGGTTGCGCTTCCGGAGACGGAAATTGTGGGACTCACTCCCCGCTTCGGCGCGGACTCCTGCGAGGGCAACTTTGAGAGTTACCTGGCGGCGATCGCCGTAATGGACCGGGTGCTGTCCTATCCGGAGCCGTTCGACGCCGTGATCCAGGCCGGCTACGGCGAGCACGGGCGGGAGGGGCTCCAGGAGCTCCTCGACGTCCCGGTCGTGGACATCACCGAAGCGGCCGCGAGCACCGCGATGTTCCTGGGCCACAAGTACTCCGTGGTCACCACCCTGGACCGGGCCGTTCCGCTGATCGAGGACCGGCTGAAACTGGCCGGCCTCGATGCCCGCTGCGCGTCGGTCCGGGCCAGCGGGCTCGCGGTCCTGGAACTGGAGGCGGATCCGGAGCGCGCCGTGGAAGCCATCATCGAGCAGGCGCTGCTGGCTGTCCGCGAGGACAAGGCGGAAGTCATTGTCCTCGGGTGCGGCGGCATGGCTGGTCTGGACGAGGAGATCCGGAAGCGCGCCGGCGTTCCCGTGGTGGACGGGGTGGCGGCCGCCGTCACCATCGCCGAATCGCTGGTCCGGCTGCGGCTGAGCACGTCAAAAGTCCGGACCTACGCCAGCCCGCGGCCCAAGACCGTCATCGGCTGGCCGTTCGCGGTTGCCCCCGCGCAGGCCGCACTGTGAGCAGGCCCTCCTCCCGCTAAAACCAACGCGGGGTCAGCTACGGCCCGTGTTGTGCGCTTTCTTGGGCCGGAGCTGACCTCGCGTTGCTGTTCCGGCCTATAGTCGAATGATGGAAAAGCGAATCTTGGGCAAGACCGGACGGAACGTCTCCATTGTTGGACTGGGGACCTGGCAGCTTGGCGCGGACTGGGGCAACGTGGACCCCGCGCAGGCGCAGGCCATCCTGTCCGCCTCCGCGGAAGCCGGTGTCACGTTCTTCGACACCGCGGACGTGTACGGCGACGGCCGCAGCGAGCAGGCCATCGGCAAATTCCTGGCCGACAACCCGGGCCTGGACATCTCGGTGGCCACCAAGATGGGCCGCCGGATGGAGCAGCTGCCGGAGCACTACAACCTCGCCAACTTCCGCGAGTGGACGGACCGGTCCCGGCGCAACCTGGGCATGGAGCAGCTGGACCTGGTCCAGCTGCACTGCCCGCCCACTGCCGTGTACAGCAACGCCGAAGTCTACGACGCGCTGGACACCCTGGTCGCCGAGGGGGCCATCCGGAACTACGGCGTCAGCGTGGAACGGACCGACGAGGCCCTCGAGGCCATCCGGCACGCGGGCACGGCCACCGTGCAGATCATCCTCAATGCCTTCCGGCTCAAGCCGCTGGATGAGGTGCTGCCCGCTGCGGAGGCCGCCGGGGTCGGCATCATCGCGCGCGTGCCGCTCGCCTCGGGGCTGCTCTCGGGCAAATACACCGCGGACACCTCCTTCGCGGCGGACGACCACCGGAACTACAACCGCACCGGCTCCGCGTTCGACGTCGGGGAGACCTTCTCCGGTGTGGACTTCGGGCAGGGCCTGAAGGCGGTGGCCGAATTCGAGGAACTGGTGCCCGACGGCGTCAGCACCGCCCAGGCGGCCATCGCCTGGATCGCCGCGCAGGACGGCGTCAGCACAGTGATCCCCGGCGCGCGGAACGTGGACCAGGCCCGCTCCAACGCCGAAGCGGCGGGGGTCCGCGGCATCGACGCCACGTTCGACGTCGGCGTCCGGGAAATCTACGACAAGTACTTCCGCGAATCGATCCACCCGCGCTGGTAGCAGTCCGGGCCCGTTCTCACTGCTCAGTCCTCCGGATACCAGACCCGCTCTCCCTCGACGCGTGCGAAGGAGGTCAGGGTGTGGGGTTTGGCGGACTTTGCCGTCATGATGTCCAGCACCTCGACATCCCGGACCAGGAGCGCGTCGCCGATCAGCGAGCGGTGGCAGCGCCACGGGACGGCTTCGGCGCACATGATCGCCGCATCGTTGGTCCGCCCGCGTTCCAGCAGCTGGCCGATGGCGGTGGAAAATTCCTCGGTCTGCATGTAGTCCGCGTACCCCCGGAACGACGCGTTCCGCCAGGCACCGTTGGGACTGTCCTTCCGGGCGTGGCGCAGGCCGCCGAGGGATTCCATCCGCCGGTAGGTGATCCCGCTGGCCCGCACGCTCGCCGCGAGGGCGTCCGCATTGAACTGCGGATTGTGCCGCGATTTCGGGACGGTGCGGACGTCGATCAGCTTCTTGATGCCGTGGGCCTTCAGGATCCCAATGAATTCGTCGATGGGGTGCGTGGAGTGCCCCACCGTGAAGATGGTCATGTCCGTCATGCCCCCATGCTAGGACGGCGATGGAGCCCGTGCCGGCGGCGGGGCGGCCCGGATAGTCTGATTAACCGACGAGCTGCCAAGGGAACGGGCCGGGAATGACTCCATCCACCATCGAGGGCTTTGTTGACCGGCTCGCGGCCGTGGCAACAGGGCCGGGGTGTAACAACTTCTTTGATCACGCCGTGCCGGGAAATGCCCAGCGCCGGCGGAACCTGGCGATCTACCTGCGGGAAATGCTGGACCGCTCCCCGAAGGTGCTGCTGGTGGGGGAAGCCCCCGGCTTCAGGGGCATGAGGATCACCGGAGTCCCCTTCACGAACCGCACCATGTTCGAGGGGCCAGGCAACGGGTTTGGATTGTTCGGACCCGGCAAGGGCTACGTGCTGCCGGCGGAGGCCGCGGGTGTTGCGGCGGAGCCGACGGCCACGGTGATGTGGGAGGTGCTGGCCGAGCTGGAGTTCCTGCCCCTGCTCTGGAGCGCCTGCCCGTGGCATACCCACGTGCCCGGGCGGCCGCTGTCCAACCGCACGCCAACCGCCGCCGAAGCAGCGCTGGGTACCCCGTTTTGGCAGGCGCTGACCGAGGCGTTTCCCATCGAAACGGTGGTGGCCGTGGGGAATGTGGCGCACCGCAGCCTGCAGCGCAGCGGCCTGGACGTGCCGAAAATCAGGCATCCTGCCCACGGCGGCCGGTCCGGTTTCAAACGGGGCCTGGAGGAACTGATCGCGGCCGGCGTCACCCCGTAGGTCCTGCGCCCCGCGGTAGCCGCGCGTCCCGGGGCGTGGCTAATCCAGGAGGTGCAGCTGGTCGGGGGAATCGAGGTCCTCGCCGCCGGAGAGGTCGCTGCAGTCCACGAGGTCGACCAGCTCCGGGTGGGCCTGGAGGAAGAAGCGTGCCCCGGCGTCGCCGGTTGCCGTTTCCACGGCCTCAGCGCGGAGGCCGGCATCCAGCAGCAGCGGATGTCCGCGCTGCAATTTCCCGTCCGGGCCACGGTAGGCGGCCGCCGTCACCCTGCCGGTCCGGTGGGACGCCAGCAGGCGGGCGACGGTCTCCGCGCTCAGCCCGGGCTGGTCCACCAGCGCGATGAGCACATGGTCCTCCGGGGCTGCCGTGGCGACGCCGAGCCGGAAGGAGCTGCCCATTCCTGTGTCCCAGTCCGGGTTGTCGATGACCCGGTGCCGGCTGAGGTCGGTGCCGGCGCGGACCGTTGCCGCGTCCGCGCCGAGCACCGTCACCACTTCCCGGCAGCCGCCCGCGAGGAGCAAGTCGGCCAGTACTTCCACCAGCGTGCGGCCGCGGAACCGGAGCAGCGCCTTGGGCCCGAGCCCCAGCCGTGTCCCGGCGCCGGCGGCCAGCAGCACCGCCGTCGTGCCTGGTGCCCGGCTGTGGCCCGGTGCTCCGCTGTCGCTCATCTGCCCACCCTAACGCCGCAGGTCAGGCGTCGCCTCCAGCTCCGCCGGTGGTCCCGGCGTTGACGTCCAGCAACTTGTAGCGGTCCATCGCGTAGGCGGGCACGCCGCCGTCGACCTCCCCGCGGGCGGCCAGCAGCTGCAGGGTCTTCACCACAATCGAGTGGGTGTCGTTCTTGAAGAAGCGGCGGGCGGCGGCGCGGGTGTCGGAGAAGCCGAAGCCGTCGGCGCCGAGCGAGGCGAACTGGTGCGGCAGGAACTGGCGGATCTGGTCCGGGACGGCCTTCATGTAGTCGGTGACCGCCACGATCGGGCCGGTGGCGCCGGCCAGTTGCTGGGCCACGAACGGGACGCGGGCGGGCTGGCCGGGGTTGAGGAAGGCTTCCTCCTCCGCGGCGAGCCCGTCGCGGCGCAGTTCATTCCAGGACGTCACGGACCAGACGTCGGCGGAGACGCCCCAGTCCTCGGCGAGGACCCGCTGGGCTTCGAGGGCCCACGGCACCGAGACGCCGGAGGCCAGGATCTGGCTCTTGGGCCCGTCAAGGTCCGACGCCGACACCCGGTAGATGCCTGTCAGCACACCGTTGACGTCGAGGTTCTCGGGTTCGGCCGGCTGGAGGATCGGCTCGTTGTAGACCGTGAGGTAGTACATCAGGTTCCGGTCTGCGGACTCCGGGCCGTACATCCGTTCCAGGCCGTCCCGGATGATGTGGCCCATTTCGTACCCGAACGCGGGATCGTAGGTCAGAACAGCGGGGTTGGTTGCGGCCAGGATCGGGGAGTGCCCGTCCGCGTGCTGCAGGCCTTCACCGGTCAGGGTGGTGCGGCCGGCGGTGGCGCCGATGATGAACCCGCGGGTCATCTGGTCCGCGGCGGCCCAGAAGGAATCGCCCGTGCGCTGGAAACCGAACATCGAGTAGAAGACGTAGATCGGGATCAACGGCTCGCCGTGCGTGGAGTAGGACGTGCCCGCGGCGGTGAACGCCGCCACCGAACCGGCCTCGTTGATGCCGGCGTGCACGATCTGGCCGGAGATGGACTCCTTGT
>NZ_JBWZCK010000011.1:0-191832 GCF_059383555.1 Pseudarthrobacter sp. MDT1-56 | reverse complement strand
TGCCCAGGCCGTAGCCCTTGACCGTGTGGGCCAGGATGACGGTGGGTTTGCCCTTGAACTCGGTCGCGGCCTTGTACGCGGCGTAGACCTTGTTGTAGTCGTGGCCGCCGCGCTTGAGGTTCCAGATCTGGTCGTCCGTGAGGTCCTGGACCATTTCCTTGGTCTGCGGGGTCTGCCCGAAGAAGTGCTCGCGGACGAACGCTCCTGACTCGGCCTTGTAGGTCTGGTAGTCCCCGTCGACGGTTTCGTTCATGATCTTCACGAGCGAGCCGTCCTCGTCCTTGGCCAGCAGGTCATCCCACTCCCGGCCCCAGACGACCTTGATCACGTTCCAGCCCGCGCCGCGGAAGAACGCCTCGAGTTCCTGCATGATCTTGCCGTTGCCGCGCACGGGCCCGTCGAGGCGCTGGAGGTTGCAGTTGATCACGAAGTTGAGGTTGTCGAGCTTGTCGTTCGCGGCGAGCTGGAGCAGGCCGCGGGACTCGGGCTCGTCCATTTCCCCGTCGCCCAGGAACGCCCAGACCTGCTGGTCACTGGTGTCCTTGATCCCGCGGTTGTGCAGGTACCGGTTGGACTGGGCCTGGTAGATCGCGTTCATCGGCCCGATGCCCATCGAGACCGTGGGGAACTCCCAGAACTCGGGCATGAGCCGCGGGTGCGGGTAGGAGGAGAGGGCATGGCCTTGTTTGGACTTCTCCTGCCGGAACCCGTCCAGGTCCTCCTCGGAGAGCCGGCCTTCCATGAACGCCCGGGCGTACATGCCGGGGGAGGCGTGGCCCTGGAAGAAGACCTGGTCCCCGCCGCCGGGGTGGTCCTTGCCGCGGAAGAAGTGGTTGAACCCGACCTCGTAGAGGGTCGCGGCCCCGGCATAGGTCGAGATGTGCCCGCCGACGCCGATATCGGCCCGCTGCGCCCGGTGCACCATGACCGCGGCGTTCCACCGCAGCCAGGCCCGGTACTTCCGCTCGATCTCCTCGTCCCCGGGGAACGGGGCTTCCTGGTCCACCGGGATCGTGTTGACGTAGTCCGTGGTCGTGACCATCGGAACACCCACGGACTGCGCGCCGGCCCGCTGGAGCAGGCTGCGCATTATGTACTGGGCACGTTCGGTGCCCTGTTCCTGAATCAGCGTATCCAGGGACTCCAGCCACTCGGCGGTCTCTTCCGGATCACGATCAGGCAGCTGGTTAGTCAACCCGCTGAGGATATGGGAGGTCTCTTCTCCTGCAGCCACGTCCAACCTCTCTTTGAGCGCATTCATCGGCGCCCTCAGCTCCGGCAGGGTAACTGCCTGGCGTGAACGCGACGTGTGCGACGTATCGGTTACAACTGCCCGGTCATGTGCGCCGGGCAAGGTCCAATCACAACTATGCCCGCCTTCGTCAGCGGGGCGTCCGCCCTCACGGGCGTAGTCGTCATCAGCCACTCTAGCTCTGACCGCTCGGGGATGCGTAGCTGTCGCATGGGGGTCCAGTCGTATTTGACCCGCATACTGGTTGTGTGACGACGTACCGCCCGGCGGTGCCCGGAATGCCGTGTGTGACGCAGAATATGGCGGATCGCGGGGCCAACAGCTTGAAGCGCAGGCGCAAAGGGTGTTGGCTTGGAGTAATGGAAATCACTAGAGCTATTGAAAACACCAAGCATAGGAGCAACACGTGAGCGAGGCCGACGCCGCCACTTCGGTAAATGTGGCGGAAAAACTGGGTTTCAAAACCGGGGACCTGATTCAGGAATTCGGTTATGACGACGACGTCGACTTCGATTTGCGTGACGACATCGAAGACCTCACCGGTTCGGAACTCTTCGATGAAGACGACCACGAGGTAGTTGACGCCGTCATACTTTGGTGGCGGTCCGGCGACGGCGACCTCGTTGACACCCTGGTCGACTCGCTGACCACCCTGGCTGAGGGTGGCGTCATCTGGGTGCTGACCCCCAAGTCCGGCCGGGTGGGTTACGTGTCACCGGCGGACATCCAGGATGCCGCACCGACCGCAGGGCTGCACTACACCACCTCCGCCGGTGTCTCCAAGGACTGGAGCGCCACCCGGGTCACGCGGAAGAACAAGTGACCCCAGCCGGAGCGGTTCGCACCATCGCGGACCAGGCAGTTGACACGCGGGCCGTGCCCGCCGTCGGCGAGGCAGCCCCGGACTTCGAGCTGCTGAACCAGTACGGCGAACCCGTGAGGCTTTCGGAACACCGGGGACGCAACGTCGTCCTCGTGTTCTTTCCATTCGCCTTCTCCGGCATCTGCACGGGGGAGTGGTGCGAAATCCGGGACAACCTGGCGCTGTTCGAGGAAGCCGACGCTGCCGTGCTGGGTATCTCAGTGGACAGCAAGTTCGCCCAGCGGGCCTACGCGGAGAAGGAAGGCTACTCCTTCGACCTGCTGGCCGACTTCTGGCCGCGTGGGGCCATCGCCGAGCAGTACGGAGTGTTCGACTCCGGAAGCGGCATGGCAAAGCGCGGAACTTTCATCATCGACGCGAGCGGAACCGTGCGGTACGTGGTGGTGAACCCCCGCGGCCAGGCCCGGGACTTCGCCGGCTACCGCGCCGCCCTGGCGGGCCTCGCAGGGAACTGACGCGGTGAGGACGCGGCGGCCCGGGATCGGCATGACTGGCTTTGCCAGCCTGCCCCCGATCCCCGCCGCGGAACCGGCCCGCGACGAGCTCGAGGTCCTGCAGGAAATCCACGGCATCCTGGCTGGGGAGCGCTTCGCGCTGCTGACCGGTGCCGGCCTGAGCACGGATTCCGGCATCCCCGACTACCGCGGACCTGGCGCCGCTCCCCGGGCTCCCATGACCTACCAGGAGTTCATCGGCGAGCCGGAGAACCGGCGCCGCTACTGGGCCCGCAACCACATCGGCTGGTCCCACCTGCGCCGGGCCGACCCCAATGACGGCCACGCCGCCGTCGCCCGGCTGGAGCACCGCGGACTGCTGACCGGACTCATCACCCAGAACGTGGACCGGCTGCATGAGGACGCCGGCAGCATCAACGTGGTGGACCTGCACGGCCGTTTCGACCAGGTGGTCTGCCTGGCCTGTCACCGGCGGTACAGCCGGACGCTGCTGGCGGGAGTGCTGACGGAGCTCAACCCCGGCTTCCTGGAACGTGCCCTGGCCGCCGGTGTGGTCGAAATGGCTCCGGACGCCGACGCCACGGTCGAGGACGAGGGCCTGATCGAGAGCTTTGTCGTGGCCCACTGCCCGGCCTGCGGCGGCACGCTCAAACCCGATTTCGTCTACTTCGGCGAGAACGTTCCCAAAGACCGGGTGGAACGCTCGTACGCCATGGTGGATGAGGCTGGCGCCCTGCTGGTGGCCGGCTCCTCGCTGACGGTGATGAGCGGCCTGCGGTTTGCCCGGCACGCGGCCAAGCAGGGAAAGCCCGTTGTCATCATCAACCGGGGCCAGACCCGCGGGGACGAGCTTGCCACGATCAAGCTCGACGCCGGCGTCAGCGAAGCCCTCACCTGGCTCGCCGTCCAACTTCCCCCGCTCTGAGCTGCTGGGGGCCGCTCGGGGCACTCTGCTCAGGGCTCGATTGGCGCTCCGCCGGGTTCATCCGGTACAGTAACTGTTCGTTGGTTGAAGCGCGGAAGCGCCGAATCAGCGGTTTGGGTCTTTAGCTCAGCTGGTAGAGCGCCACGTTTACACCGTGGATGTCATCGGTTCGATCCCGGTAGGACCCACCGAAAAATACCCCGTTATGGCAGGCTGAAAAGCCGCATTGCGGGGTTTTTTGTGCGTTTTGTGGGTTCGCGGGGGTGGACGCGGCCAAGGGGCTTATCCCGCCGATATTGTCGGAGCCCCACCCTAGCGTTACTGGCATGGAACACGTCATGGTGAAATCGGGTCCGGACGGACGGCCCCAAGCGGTAGTACGCGCCGGCCGGGAATGGATTGTCGGCGCGGAGCCGGTCCGCTGGTTTGAGCGGGTGAGCTGGTGGGAGGCAGAGCGGCGGATGCCCAAAGGACTAAGCCGCGTCGACGTCGAGGTCTGGCAGGTCCAGGCGAGGCTTGGCCGCAACCCGAGTTCGGCCCTCACCACGATGGAAATCATCCGTGACGGTCTGGGCGGCGGCTGGCGGCTCCGGGAAGCCATCGCGGACGCGGCCTAGGCGCTGCATCACTGTGGCATGTCGTCCCGCAGGTGCCGGGGCATTGGAAAAGCCTTCCACCGCGACTATTGGGGGATGCCGCGGTGGAAGGCTTGTGTATGAATATACCGTGAATATTTGGAAACGCGAAACACGCGGCGGCGATTCTGAGCGGCAAAAATGCCTATTCGATGGCTTAATCAGCGGCTGGTGGACGGCAGGGCCGGATGTTGGCCTGGCCTGACACATTCCCTAGCTGCCACTGCCCGCGACCTAGGATGTCCTCATGAACCCAACCAGTGCCCGCCGCTTTGCCCGGGTCCGGCCGTTGTCCCCGGGCTCCGGGGCCGAGCACTTTTTCGTCGCCAACAATGCCCCGGACTTCGACAGCGAAGCAGGAAGAGCGTGGACGGTGATCACATCGCCGTTCCCGGATTCCCCGGCGAACGCAGGCAGCGCACCCCGCAGAGGCTGGGAAACCGGCGACACCGTGGACCAGGGCTCGTTCACTTTCCTGGCACCAAGTGTCCCGGCCAATGTTCTGGGGATGGCGCACAACACCGGCCAGGCGGGCCGCGACCTCCCGCCGCAGGCCTTCCACAAGGCCGCGACCAGTGTGGTCGGTCCGGGGGATGCCATAGAACTGGGGCCGACGGTGGGCCGCGTTGACCCGGAAGCGGAACTGACGATCGTGGTCGGAAGCAAAGTCCGGGGGCTGACGCTGAGCAACGCACGGACCGCAGTTCTGGGTTTCACCATTGGAAACGACGTCTCCGCCAGGGACCTGCAGCAGTCGGATGAGTTGTGGATCAGCGCCAAGAGCCAGGACACGTTCACTCCGGCAGGGCCATGGATCGTCACGGGCCTCAACGGCGCCGACCTGGCAATCGGCATCAAGCACAACGGCGCCGAGCTCAAGGCTGCCAGCACTGCTGATCTCGGCTGGGGGGTGGACGAAATCCTCGTTTACCCTGACGTCTTTTATGACGCTGCACCCCGGCGACCTGGTGCTGACGGGTTTCCCTGCGGAGTGCGCGCGGTTGGGGGCGGGCGACACCGTTACTTGCCACATTGAAGGCATCGGCGAGCTGACGAATCCGGTGCAGGCCGTCGCTTGATGGCGCCCGCAACCGCCGCTGCCTGACCACACCCCGCGTCCCACGTCGAATCGCAGCCCTGGGGCGCGGTTCGTCGCACCTCGACACTATGATGGTTAGTGTTCAACTGACTGAACAGCCCCGAATGTATGGCGCCGGCGCCATACAAGCGATCCGTGAAGGAGAATCATGGCCGATTCCCGAGTTTCCCGCCCCACTGACGGATCGGGGAGCGCCTCACCCGCGCCGGCGGTCACCCGTGCTGCCGCCGTGCTTGAGGCGTTGGCCTCCTCAGCGACCGGGCGACTGACGCTGAGCGACCTCGCGAGGGAACTGGGCATCCCCAAATCGTCGACCTCGAACCTCCTGCTTGCGCTTGAGGAGGCAAGGCTCATCAACCGCCAGGGTGCCGAATTCACGCTCGGCCGCAAACTCGTCGAACTGGGCGCTGCGTACCTGAGCCGGCTTGACGAGGTCCAGGAGTTCTACCGGTTCTGTGAGCAGGCGCCCACCCTCTCAGGCGAAACGGTCCGCATCGCCATGCTCGACGGAAGCAACGTCATCTACCTGGCCCGCTACGAAGGCCATCCCGCGGTTCGCCTCACCTCCAACATTGGCGACAAGATGCCAGTTTCCCTCTGCGCCGTCGGCAAGGCACTCATCGCGCGACTGCACGACCACGATGTGGCCGAGATGTTCCCCGATGACGCCCAGCTGCCCGTCCTGACTCCGAAGTCCCTGCGCACCGGAGCCGAGCTGAAGGCCCAGCTCGCCGTCATCCGGGAACAGGGCTACGCCTTCGAGGATGAGGAATCAACCACGGGGGTCGTATGCCTGGCCGTCTCGGTGCCTACCAGGGGGGCGCACGGGCCCAGCCTGGGACTTTCCGTCACCGCGCTGAAAGCAACCTATTCAGAAGAGCAGGGCGCCCTGATGGTCAAAGAGCTGAAGGAGCTGGCCCGGTCCCTGGGTAATCCCATGGGGTAGCGCCGGACGAGGCCAGTCCCAGGGCGGGCCCGGAAATAAATCTGATAAGACATAAGCGAATCGATCAGCCTGTTGTACGCTGTTCAACATGGTGATCGACCCCTCGTGGGTTGTTCATATCCCACCAGGCCAACGGGGGTCTGGAGTGTTCTTGAGGGAGTGCTTGTGACAACTAGTACTAATACACCGCTGGCTAAAGCGGACGGCGCCGTCGTCGATCCGGAACAGCTGCGAAGGGCAACTCTTGCCAGCTCCGTGGGCTCCGCTCTGGAGTACTACGACTTCTACATCTACGGCCTGGCCTCGGCCCTGATCTTCGGCCCGCTGTTCTTCTCGCCGCTCGGCGAGGACGGCGCCCTGATCGCCTCGTTCGCCACCTACGGCGTGGGTTTCGCGGCCCGGCCGTTCGGCGGAATGATCTTCGGCCACATCGGAGACAGGTTCGGCCGCAAACTGGTCCTCATCCTCACGATCGGCCTGATGGGAACCGCGAGCTTTGCCATCGGCCTGCTGCCGACCTTCGAACAGGCAGGCATGCTGGGAGCCGTCCTCCTGGTGACATTGCGCATCCTCCAGGGACTGGGCGCCGGCGCCGAGCAGGCGGGCGCCACGACACTGATTTCCGAAGTCGCACCGCGCCACCGCCGGGGCTTCTTCGCCTCGCTCCCGTTCGTCGGGATCCAGCTGGGTACCCTCCTGGGTGCCGGAACGTTTGCCCTGATTGCCTTGGCTGACAAGGACGTCCTGGAGGGCTGGCTGTGGCGGGTGCCGTTCCTAGCCAGCGTGGTCCTGATTGCAGTGGCCATTTTCATCCGGCTGCGGCTGAAGGAAACGCCCGTCTTCCAGGAGCTGGAAAAGCACAAGAGCGTGGCCAAGAACCCCCTCGGCCAGCTCTGGAAGCACTCCAAGAAGAACGTGCTGATCGGCATTGGCCTGCGGATGGGTGAGAACGGCAATTCCTCGATCTACTCCGCCCTGCTCATCGCCTTCATGGCGTCCAAGGACGGGGTCTTCCCGGGGGACAAGTTCATCGGCCCGGTGGGCCTGCTCATTGCCGCCGGCTTCGCCGCCGTGATGGTGGTGACTTTCGGTGCCCTGTCGGACAGATTCGGGCGTGTGCCCGTCTACCGCTACGGTGCGCTCTTCCAGGCCCTCATCGCGCTGCCGGCATTCTATCTGGTGACGCTGGGCAATGTCACGCTCATCTGGATAGTCATGGTGGTGGGTATCGCCCTGGGTGTCCAGTCCATGCTCGGGCCGCAGTGCCCGCTCCTTCCGGAACTCTTCGGTTCCCAGTACCGGTTCACCGGCGTGGCCATGAGCCGCGAACTCTCTGCCGTCTTCGCCGGCGGACTGGTGCCGCTGGTGGGCGCCGCCCTCCTGGCCGCCACGGATCACTCCTGGCTCGTCCTCGCCATCTACTCCCTGGTCCTGGCTGCCATCTCCTTTGTCACCACATTCTTTACCCCGGAAACAGTGGGGCGCGACCTTCTCCTGAGGGAGGATGCCAGCTAGGCGCTCCTGAGCGCCCAGCCCCACGCCAGCAACACAAGGGCGGCCCCTCCGTGTCCGGAGGGGCCGCCCTTGTGTGTCCTGCGGACCAGTTCCGCGGGTCCTAGTAGAAGTGCACCGTGTCGACGACGTGGGGGAGCTCGCCGCCTTCGAGGAAGGTACGCAGGTTGCTGCAGAAACGTTCCGTGATCAGCCGGTTCTCGGCCGCGCTGAGCGCCGAGGTGTGCGGGGACACCATCACCCTGGGGTGGTGCCACAGCGGGCTGTCCTGCGGGAGCGGCTCGACGGCAAACACGTCAAGGCACGCATACGAAACCTGGCCGTTGTCGAGTGCCTCCAGCAAGGCGCCCTCGTCCACAACGGTGCCGCGGCCCACGTTCACCATGACGGTCCCCGGCTTCATCGCCGCAAAGATTTCGCGGCCGAAGAGCCCCTCCGTATAGGGCGTGCCGGGAAGGGTGTTGACGACGGCGTCGGCCGTGGCCAGCAGGCCGGCGAGGCCATCATTGCCCGCAACGTCCTGGATGCCCTCGATGGGCTCAACATTCCTCTTGGTGCCGCTGACGGTCATCCCGAGCGCACGGGCGATCCGGGCAGTCTCCAGCCCGATCTCGCCGAGCCCGGCGACCACCAGGTGGGAGCCGTTCACCAGCCGGGTGGGGGTGCGCAGCTCTGGCCAGACCCTGGCCGCCTGGTCCTGGGCCAGTTCCGCGCTGCGCTTGAAGCCATTGAGGATTCCTAGTGCGGCGAACTCGGCGAGCGGCAGGGCGTGGACGCCGGCCGAAGTCGTGACCTTGAACTTCTGCAGCGTCCCCGCCTCCAGCCCGGATGCCTTCACGGCACCCCCGGCGCCGGCCGCCATGGCATGGATCCATTCGAGGTGGGGGTTGCTGCCGGCAATCCGTGCCAGGCCCGCCGGGCTCTCGTTGGGGAACCCGTACAGGACCTGCGCCCTGTTGAGCATGTCCCAGTAGCGCTCCTCCTGTTCCGGGGTCCGGCGGAAGCCCGGATCTCCCGAGTGGTCTGCGGGAAAACGTTCCGGAGGCAACAGCCCGGGTTCGTAGAGGACGGCAACGGAGGGATCTACTGCGCGGATGCGCTCCACCAGCTCGGCTTCGAGCGGGACGGCGATCGCGACGGTGGTTTTAGGCGTCATGGTGTTCATCATACTGAATGGCGGCTAGGATACTGAACAGATTTCTAAGAGCATCCACAACGGAGTGAGGCAGCATGGAATGGGACCGTAAGGAAACCGGCTTTGTGGGCCTGGGCCTGATGGGGGCGCCAATGGCCGCGAACCTCCTCAATGCGGGATGGGCCGTCACCGCCTGGAACCGGTCCCCGGAGGCCCTTGAACGGTTCGAGGCCCTCGGCGGCGCCCGCGCGGCCGGGGTCGAAGAACTCCGCGACAAACCGGTCATCATCTTTATGCTCCCGGATCTTTCCTACATCGAGGATGCAGCCGCGGAACTCCTGGCGGGCTGGGCTACGAAACCACCGGCGGCCAGAACCACCGTGGTGGTCATGAGCAGCGTCTCGCCCTCCGCGGTGCAGGAATTCGGTGCCAGGGTGGCCCGGGCGAGCGGCGGCAACGCCGTCGTCGTCGACGCTCCCGTCAGCGGCGGCACCCAAGGCGCCGTGGACGGGACCCTGGCCATCATGGCGGGCGCCAGCGACGAGGACTTCCAGCGGCTCCTGCCGCTTTTCAGTGCCATGGGCAGTACGGTGCGCAGGCTGGGGCCGCTGGGTTCGGGATCGCTGGCCAAGGCGTGCAACCAGCTCATCGTCGGAACCACGACGGCGGCGCTCGCCGAAGCCGCGGAGCTCGCCGAACGCTCAGGCCTGGACGTGGCCGCACTTTACGAGGTGCTCGCGGGCGGCCTGGCCGGCAGCCGCGTCCTGGACAACGTGGGGCCACGCCTGGCCGCCAAGAACTACGAACCCACCGGCCCCGCCAAGTTCATGCACAAGGACCTGTCCTTTGTGCTGGAAAGCGCCGCCGCCGTCAACTCCGCGGTACCGATGGCGGCGGCCGGCGTCGAACTGTACGCGGCACTGCTGCGCCAGGGGCTGGGGGAGAAGGACCTCGCCGTCGTCCGCCAAACCATCTCGAATCTCAGCGACAACACAGCAGCCACGACCAAATGAGGATCAGCGAACCATGAGTGGACTTTTTGACCTGACCGGCCGGAACGCACTGGTCACCGGCTCCAGCCGGGGGATCGGCAACGCCCTGGCCCGGGCGCTCGCCGACGCCGGGGCCACGGTGGTGCTCAACGGCATCAACCCTGAACGGCTAAAGGCCGCGGAAGCCGCCATGGCCGCCGACTACCCGCCCGGACGGGTCCACAGCTGCGCCTTCGACGTCACGAACGACGCAGACGCGGCCGCCGGCGTGGCCTGGGTGGAAGAAAACGTCGGCCCGCTCGGAATCCTGGTCAACAACGCCGGCATCCAGCACCGCGTCCCGATGCTGGACCTGGATGTCGCCGACTGGGAACGGGTGATCTCCACGGATTTGACCAGCGCATTCCTCGTGGGCCGGGCGGCCGCACGGCACATGATTCCCCGCGGCCGGGGCAAGATCATCAACATCTGCTCCGTCCAAACGGACCTCGCCCGGCCCACCATCGCCCCCTACATTGCCGCCAAGGGCGGACTCCGGAACCTCACCCGCGCCATGACGGCGGAATGGGCCGGGTCCGGCCTGCAGATCAACGGCCTCGCACCCGGCTACATCCACACCGAAATGACGCAGAACCTCGTGGACGATGAGAAGTTCAACGCCTGGATCCTCGGCCGGACCCCGGCGCACCGGTGGGGGACAGTCCAGGACCTGGCGGGCCCGGCCGTGTGGCTCGCTTCCGACGGCTCGGATTTCGTCAACGGGCAGACCATCTTCATCGACGGCGGCATGACGGTGGTGGTCTGATGCGCGGCGTTCCGGAACTGCCGGCAACAGCGGCCGCCGTGGTGGCCCACGCCGCAGGTGATCTCCGGATCGAGGACGTTCCCGTGCCCGCACCGGCTCCCGATGAAGCGGTGGTCGAGGTGGCATTCGGTGGCATCTGCGGCTCGGACCTGCACTACTGGACGCACGGCGCGGCCGGTGAATCGGTCCTCCGGCAGCCCATGGTCCTGGGCCACGAAATCGCGGGAACGGTGCTCGTGGCTGCCGCAGACGGCACCGGGCCGGGGCCGGGCACCGCGGTCGCGGTGCATCCGGCCACACCCGGCCCCGGCGCCGCCCGATACCCCGCGGAGCGTCCGAACCTTTCTCCGGGCTGCACCTACCTCGGCAGCGCCGCACGCTTCCCCCACACAGACGGGGCCTTCAGCCGGTACGCCACTCTTCCGGCCCGGATGCTCCGTCCCCTGCCCAAGGGCCTGGCGCTGAGGACCGCCGCGCTGGTGGAACCGGCCAGCGTCGCGTGGCATGCCGTCTCGCGGGCCGGCGACGTGGCGGGCAAGACCGCACTCGTGATCGGCTGCGGCCCCATTGGCGCGTTGGCGGTGGCTGTCCTGAAACGGGCCGGCGCACAGCGGATCGTGGCCGTGGACATGCACGCACGGCCGCTGCAGATAGCACGTGCCGTGGGCGCTGACGAGATCCTCACGGGCGATCAGGCGAAGGCCATCGCGGCGGTGGAGGCGGACGTTGTGATCGAGTCCTCCGGCAGCCATCACGGGCTGGCGTCCGCGGTGCAGGGTGCGGCCCGGGGCGGAAAAGTGGTGATGGTGGGGCTGCTGCCTTCCGGTCCGCAGCCGGTACTGATCTCGCTGGCGATCACGCGTGAACTGGAGCTGTTGGGGTCTTTCCGCTTCAATGACGAAATCGATGAGGTCGTGGCCGCCCTCGCGGACGGGTCACTCTTCGTGGAACCGGTGGTCACCCACACGTTCATGCTGGACCAGGGGCTGGTGGCCTTCGAGGTGGCCCGGAACGCGGCCGTTTCCGGCAAGGTGCTGCTGGACTTCAGGCCAGGCCAGGGGACCTAGGGCCGCTGGACCGGGACAAACACCCTGGGCTGGTCCTTCCATTCGGGTTCCATCTCCGCGATGGTCTCCCGCATGATCCGCTCCGAGGCCTCGCGGGCTGCTGCCGGGTTTCCGGCGGCGATCGCCTCTGCCACGTCCACGTGCCACCGCAAGGCCGTCTCGCGGGGGTGGTCCGGCATCAGGCCGTGCACCGTGCGGCCGGTCAGCGTCTCAGCCACCTGGCCCACCATGTTGGCGAACATTTCGTTCCCGGAGCCGGTGAGCAACAGGGAGTGGAAGTGGATATCGAGTTCCAGGAACCGCGGCACGTCCCCGGCCTGGCCGGCGTCGCGCATCGCATGCGAGACCTCCACGAGCTCCCGGCGGATCTCCTCCGGAGCGTTGGCGGCGGCCAGTTCGGCGGCCACGGGTTCGACGGCGGTGCGCAGTTCCGCGAGGGAGCGCAGCTGCGCGCCGCGGCCCTCGCCGGCGAGGCGCCAGCGGATTACCTGGGGGTCGAAGGGGTTCCAGCGGTTGGCCGGCAGCACCCGGATGCCAACCCGCTTGGTGGTCTCGACCAGTCCGAGCGACTGAAGCACACGCACCGCCTCGCGGACCACCGAACGGGACACTTTGAGTTCGTCTTCGAGGTGCTCGGCCAGCATGATGTGGCCGGGCGGGAGCTCGCCCGCGACGATGCGGGTGCCGAGGTGCTCAATCGCACGGTGGTGGAGGCTGGTTGACATAGTCGTAAGCATAGTGGGGCGGACGCGGACCAGCCTCCGGTCTGCCCTGGACAGGCGCAGGGACGCCGGAAATCATAGACTGTTGTGACGCGCTATATTCCGCCACGTGGGCACTGCTTTCCAGCAACCGGCGGAAATACATATGGTTTATTGACAGCCACTGATCCCAAGAAGACAGTCCCGCCTTCCGCGCGGGACGAACTGCACTAGTTGCACAGAAATGAATTGGAGTTTTGATGTCAGCACACATCGGTGTCACCGGCCTTGCGGTGATGGGGGCCAACCTCGCCCGCAACCTGGCCCGGAACGGCTTCACCGTTGCCCTGCACAACCGGTCCGTCGAGAAGACCGACGCCCTGCTGGCCAAGCACGGCCGGGACGGCGACTTTGTCCGCACGGAGACCTTGCAGGAGCTCGTCGACTCCCTGGAGAAGCCCCGCCGCGTGCTGATCATGGTCAAGGCCGGCAAACCGGTCGACTCCGTGATCGAGCAGCTCGAGCCGCTCCTGGAACCGGGCGACATCATCATCGACGCCGGCAACTCCCACTATGAGGACACCCGCCGCCGCGAAGCCGCACTGGCCAAGAAGGACCTGCACTTCGTTGGCATCGGCGTCTCCGGCGGAGAGGAAGGCGCCCTGAACGGCCCCTCGATCATGCCCGGCGGCTCGAAGGAATCCTACGATGCCCTGGGTCCGCTGCTGGAAAAGATCGCCGCACACGTCGACGGCAAGCCCTGCTGCGCCTGGATCGGCACCGACGGCGCCGGCCACTTCGTCAAGATGGTCCACAACGGCATCGAATACGCCGACATGCAGGTCATCGGCGAAGCCTTCGATCTGCTGCGCTCCGGCGCGGGGATCGAACCGGCCGAGCAGTCCAAGATCTTCGAAGAGTGGAACAAGGGCGACCTCGCCTCCTTCCTGATCGAAATCTCCGCCGAGGTCCTCGGCCACGTGGACGCGAAGACCGGCAAGCCGTTCGTCGACGTCGTCGTGGACGCTGCCGGCCAGAAGGGCACCGGCCGCTGGACGGTCATCTCCGCCCTCGAGCTGGGCTCGCCCACGTCGGGCATCGCCGAGTCGGTCTTCGCCCGGGCGCTTTCCTCCCAGACGGAACAGCGCAAGCTGGCCCAGGAACTGCTCGCCGGTGCGGAAGCCGACGTCGAGATCCCGGAGAGCTTCATCGAGGATGTCCGCCAGGCGCTCTACGCCTCCAAGCTCGTCTCCTACGCCCAGGGGCTGGACATGCTCACCTCGGCCGCGAAGGAATACGGCTGGGACCTGAAGCTCGACGAGATCGCTTCCCTGTGGCGCGGCGGCTGCATCATCCGCGCCGAACTGCTCAAGGAGATCACCAAGGCCTACGCCGCGGCGGAGAAGCCGGCCAACCTGCTGTTCGCCCCGGCGTTCACCAAGGCGATCGCCGACGTCCTCCCGGCCTGGCGCCGTGTGGTCTCCACCGCGGTCCAGCTCGGCATCCCGGTGCCGGTGTTCTCCTCCTCGCTGGCCTACTACGACGGCCTGCGCCGCAAGCGCCTCCCGGCCGGCGTGATCCAGGGCCAGCGCGACCTCTTCGGCGCGCACACCTACGGCCGCGTCGACGCCGAGGGGACCTTCCACACCCTCTGGGGCGAGGACAAGTCTGAAATCGAGGCAGTGGACACCCACTAGTCCGCAACTGACACCGGCGGCCGGTGCTCCCGTTACTCTGGGAGCACCGGCCGTTCGCTTTTCCCCGGGATCCGTCCCGGCGCCAGTCCGGCCAACCGTCCCGCCACCGCCCCAGGAGTGCAGCAGATGACCCAGCCCGTAGCATTTGTCACCGGTGCCTCCACTGGAATTGGTTACGAGACCGCCTGGAAGCTCGCGGCCCGCGGGTTCACCGTCTACGCCGGTGCCCGGCGCTTCGAGAAGATGGAGCCCCTCACGGCCCACGGGGTGACGGTCGTGGCGCTGGATGTCACCAGCGAGGAGTCCATGACCGCCGCCGTCGAACAGGTGATTGCCGCCCACGGCCGGGTCGACGTCCTGGTGAACAACGCCGGCTACGGTTCCTACGGTTCGCTGGAGGAAGTGGAACTGGCCGAGGGGCGGCGGCAGTTCGACGTCAACCTCTTCGGACTGGCGCGGATGACCCAGCTGGTGCTTCCCGGAATGCGGGCCGCCGGGCGGGGGAGGATCATCAACGTGTCCTCGATCGGCGGACAGATGTACGAGCCGCTGGGGGCCTGGTACCACGCCACGAAGTTCGCCGTAGAGGGCCTGAGCGATTCCCTGCGGATCGAACTAAAGCCCCACGGCATCGACGTGTCCATCATCGAGCCGTCGGGAACCGAATCGGAGTGGGGCGCCATCTCCGGCGACAGCCTGCTGGCCACGTCCGGACGCGGACCCTATATGGACCAGGCCAAGGTGGTGGCCGCGGCGCTGGCGTCCACGGTGGGCTCGAGCATGTCCACGCCTCCGGGCATCATCGCCGACGCCATCGTCCACGCCGTGACGTCCCCGCGGCCCAAGACGCGCTATCCGGTGGGCAAGGGCGCCCGGGCCATCCTGCTACTGCGGAGGCTGCTGCCGGACCGGGCCTTCGACGTCGTGATCTGGAACATCTACAAGCGGTTCCCCGCGTAGCCTCCGCCGGGACGCCGGTCCCGGCGGCAGCCCGGGCCGGTCAGATCCGGTATTCGATCAGGTATTCGGCCGGGTCGACGGCGGGCTTGGTCTCCCGCTGGGCGTCCCGGTGCCGCCACGTGGCCGGCACGCCCGTGAGGATCGACTCTGCCGGCGCATCCTTGACCACCACGGCGTTGGCGCCCACGGCGCTGTCCCGGCCGATGGTGATGGGGCCCAGGATTTTGGCTCCGGCGCCGATCACTACGCGGTCCTCGAGGGTGGGGTGGCGCTTGACCTTAGCCAAGGAGCGGCCGCCCAGGGTCACGCCGTGGTAGATCATAACGTCCTCGCCGATTTCGGCGGTCTCGCCGATGACGACGCCCATGCCGTGGTCGATGAAGAAGCGGCGGCCGATCGTGGCTCCGGGGTGGATCTCGATCCCGGTGCAGAACCTGGCCAGCTGGGATATCAGCCGGGCCGGGAAGCGCAGCGCAGGGTTCTGCCACAGCCGGTGCGTCAGGCGGTGCGCCCAGATCGCGTGCAGGCCGGAGTAGGCAAAGAAGTTCTCGAAAGAACCTCGAGCCGCCGGGTCGTGGGACCGGGCGGCGTCGAGGTCTTCCTTCAGTCTTGCGAAAAAGCTCACAAAGACCTTTCTACGAAGTCTTGGGACAAGGTTGGACTCAGCCGCGGATGTCGTCGTACAGCACGGTGGAGATGTAACGCTCACCGAAGTCGCAGACAACAGCAACAATCAGTTTACCGGCGTTCTCCGGACGCTTGGCGAGTTCCAGCGCTGCCCAGACGATCGCGCCGGAGGAGATGCCGCCGAGGATGCCTTCCTTGACTCCGAGTTCGCGGGCCACGCGGACCGAGTCTTCAAGGGTGGCGTCGATGACCTCGTCATAGACGTTGGTGTCCAGGATCTCCGGGATGAAGTTGGCGCCGAGGCCCTGGATTTTGTGCGGGCCCGGAGCGCCGCCGTTGAGGATGGCGGAGTCCTTCGGCTCGACGGCGATAATCTGCACCTCCGGCTTGCGCTCCTTGAGCACCTGCCCGACACCGGTAACGGTTCCGCCGGTGCCGACGCCGGCGACGAAGATGTCCACCTTGCCGTCGGTGTCGGACCAGACTTCCTCTGCCGTGGTCTGGCGGTGGACCTCGGGGTTGGCCTCGTTGGCGAACTGCTGGGCCCAGATCGAGTTCTCCGTGTTGGCGACGATCTCCTGGGCCTTTTCCACGGCGCCGCGCATGCCCTCGGAACCGGGAGTGAGCACAATCTCGGCCCCGTAGGCGCGCAGCATGACACGGCGTTCGGTGGACATGGTCTCCGGCATGGTCAGGATGACCTTGTAGCCGCGGGCCGCGCCGACCATGGCCAGGGCGATGCCGGTGTTGCCGGACGTGCCTTCGACGATGGTGCCGCCGGGCTTGAGGGCACCGGACTTCTCCGCGGCGTCGACGATCGCGACACCGATGCGGTCCTTGACGCTGTTGGCCGGGTTGTAGAACTCCAGCTTGACGGCCACAGTGGCGTCCAGGCCTTCAGTCAGCCGGTTGAGCCGGACCAGCGGGGTGCCGCCGACCAGCTGGGTAACATCGTCATAGATCCGTGCCATGGGTGTCTGCGCCTGTCTGTTGAAGAGGGAATGCTGAGGTCAGCCTAACGAGGGCCCGCAGGCCCTAGCTAAGCATTAAGCCATGCAGAGTAATATTTCCTGGCCTTGGCCAGCTTCGGATTGATGATCACCTGGCAGTAACCCTGCTCCGGGAACTTGCCGTAGTAGTCCTGGTGGATTTCCTCCGCCCGGTGGAACACCGGCAGCCGGCTGACCTCCGTGACGATCGGATGCGCCCAGAGCGACTGGTTCCGTTCGATTGCGTCCTCGAAGAGGATCTTCTCCTCGGTCGTCTCATAGAACATCGAGGACCGGTACTGGGTCCCGACGTCGTAACCCTGGCGGTTGAGCGTGGTGGGGTCGTGGAGAGCGAAGAACATGTCCAGGATGACGTCCGCGGGGACAACCTCCTCATCGAACGACACCGCCACCACCTCGGCATGGCCGGTGGTTCCGGAGCAGACGGCGTAGTAGTCGGGGTTGCGGTCATGGCCTCCGGTGTAGCCCGAAACAACCGCGCTGACACCCTTGGTTTTCTGGTAAACGGCGTCGAGGCACCAGAAGCAGCCTCCGCCGAGGACAAAAGTTCTCATGCTCTCTTCAATGGTTGAAAGGCCCCGATGATTCCCGGCGGCTGCGGGGGAGGCCGGCCAATAGGGTAAAAATGGGGGTATGGAACCTGTAAACACCGACGTTTCAGCCGGCCCGTCCGAAGGAAACGACGCCTCCGGCAACGGGTCCGGCCCCACGCCCGAGGTCCCCACCCTGGGCATGATCCTCCTGGCGGTCGAGGAGCTCTGGCCCGAATCGCTCGCGGAAGACTGGGACGAAGTGGGCCTCGTGGCCGGCCACCCCTCCACCGAGGTGAGCAGGATCCTCTTGGCCGTCGATCCCACCCTTGAAGTGATCGAGGAGGCCATCGACTTCGGCGCCGAACTGCTCATCACCCACCATCCGCTGCTGCTCAAGGGCGTCACCTCGGTCGCCGCGACCACCGCCAAGGGCCGTGCCGTGCACCGCCTGATTGAGTCGGGGACCGGGCTGCTGACGGTGCACACCAACGGTGATTCCGCCGTCGGCGGCGTCTCCGATGTCCTGGCCGACGCGCTGGGCCTGCAGAACGTGGCCCCGCTGACCCCGGCCGTCAACGGACTGCCGGAGGAAGGCATCGGGCGGGTCGGAGACCTGGAGGACGTCATGACCCTGGGCGATTTTGCCGCCCGCGTCTTCGGCATCCTGCCCTCTGTCGCCGGCGGGGTGCGCGTCTCCGGGGACCGGGACGGGCTGGTCCGCCGGGTGGCGGTCTGCGGCGGCGCCGGGGATTCCCTCTTCGGCGAGGTCCGGGCGAGCAACGCCGACGTCTACCTGACCGCGGATCTGCGGCACCACCCGGCGTCGGAAGCCAGGGAGGCGGCCGTCAACGACCGGCCGTACCTGATCGATGTTTCCCACTTCGCCAGCGAGTGGCTGTGGCTGCCGCCGGCGGCGGAAGCGCTGGGCAATGTGCTGAGTGACCAAGGGCACGACGTCGAGATCCGGGTCAGCACCACCAACAGCGATCCGTGGGACTTCATTCTCACTCCGGGCGGGGACTAGAGTCTAGGGAGCGCCGAATAGGTGCCCGGCTCCAGCCGGCAGGGAACAAGCGGAGGTAAATAGTGGCCAAGGCAGCACCGGCGGAACAGTTGAAGTTGCTCGAATTGCAGGGACTTGATGCCAAGCTCAAATCCCTGTCCAACCGCCGCCGAAGCCTTGAAAGCGACTCCCGGATCACCGATCTTGAAGCAGCCCTCAGCGTGGCCAACGGCGAACTGGGCGCGGCGAAGGTGGCCGTCCACGACGCCGAACTCGAGCTCAAGCGGGCCGAGGCGGACGTGGAGCAGGTGGCTTCCCGGATTGAGCGCGACGAGGCCAAGCTCAACAGCGGCACCGGTCTTTCCAAGGACCTCGTGGCCCTGCAGCGCGACCTGGTGTCCCTGAACAAGCGCCGCTCCGACCTTGAAGACGTTGAGCTGGAAGTTCTGGAGCGGCTCGACTCGCTCCGCCTGCGCCAGGCCGGCCAGCAGCAGATTGTCGACGACATCCAGGGCTCCTTCGGCTCCATCCGCGCCGAGCTGGATGAGCAGCTCGCCGAGATCGCCGCCGAGGCCACCGTGGTGCGCGGCAAGCGTGCCGAGTTCGCCGAGGGACTGGATGCCGGCCTGCTGGCGATCTACGAGAAGACTTTGGCCAAGCGCGGTGTCGGTGCGGCCCGGCTCTTCCACGGAACGTCCGAGGGTTCGGGCATGCAGCTGAGCCCCGGTGACCTCGCCGAAATCAAGGCGGCGGCCGAGGACGACGTCGTTTTCTGCCCTGATTCCGGCTGCATCCTGGTCCGCTCCGCTGAGTGGGCGTAACCACCCGCCCGCGGGCTAGTTCGGCAGGATCAGGTTGAGGGCGTGCGGCTTCCGGGCCGTGCCCTCAACCAGTTCGGCACTCCACTTTTCGGCAGCCACCTTTTGCAGCTGGGCGGGAGTCTGCGGCGCCTTGCCCCGGCGGGTCAGCAGGTGCCGGGCGAGCTCGCCGCGGGTGTGTTTCGCAAAGTGGCTGACCACTTTGCGCACCCCGTTGACCTCGGTGAACACGTTGACGGCGATGGTCTGCGCCGGCGGCGGAGCCCACGCGGCGGCGTAGGTGCTGGAGCGGCAGTCCACCAGCAGTTCGCCTTCCGTGGCGGCCGCGAGGGCCTCACCGAGTTGCGGCTTCCAGAAGGACGCCAGGCGTCCGACGCCGGGCAGTGCGGTCCCCATCGACAGCCGGTAGGCGGGCACCCGGTCGCCGAACCGGATGGCACCCCAGAGCGCGGAAATGACCAGCACGCACTCGTCCGCCTTCCGCCGCTGCGTGGGCGTGAGCGAGTTGTAGTCCAGCGCGTCGTACAGCACCCCGGAGTACACCTGGTGGGCGGGGGCCGCCGGCTCGGCGTGCAGCCTCGTATTGCGTTCGACGTCGGCCCGCAGCGAGGCGCCGACGCCCAGCAGTGCGAGGGCATCCTCGTGGGCGCTGACCGTTCCGAGCCCCTCCAGTACCTTGGCCCGGTAGGAATTCAGTCCGGGGAAACTCAGGGTAGTCCAGTTGACGGCGTCGCCCGTTATGGCGGGGGTCTTGCCTTCAGAGGGCGGCAGCAGAATCAGCACCGTCCAATCCTAGCTGCGGCCCGTTGCCGGGATGGTACCGCCGCGGCCCGCTGCCGGAACCGCGCAGTCCCGGCCCCGAAGGCCTCCTCCTCAGCCGAGGTTGCGGCCGAGGAAGGACAGCACCTCGGGCAGGATGGAACGCCAGTAGCTGCCGTCGTGACCGCCGGGCTGGAAGCCTCCTTCGACGGTGCCCGGGAGTTCCGCACGGTAGTTCCGGACCGTGGCGGCAAGGTCGTCCCCGGTGCCGCAGTCGATCCGCTTGGGCAGCGCCGCGAGGCTGGGCCGAAGCGCGAACACGTCGTGGGCCGCGAAGTCTTCGGGGCCGTCGAAAGCGTCTTCCAGGCGCGGGTCGTAGTCCTCCCAGACCGCCGGGCTCATGGCCGCCACGGCCCGGACCCCGGGCAACCGGCCCTGGGACGCAAGCAGGAGGGCGCCGAAACCTCCCATGGAGAGGCCGAAGAGGCCGATCCGGCCGAGGTCGCAGCCCCGGCCGCCGAGTAACGGAACGAATTCCTGTACCAGCATGGATTGGGTATCGCTGCCGTCGGCGCGCCGGTGCCACCAGGTGTCCCCGCCGTCCACAGCCGCGAGGGCAAACGGCGCGCCCCCGGCGTCGAGGTGCTGCTGGAGGGCCTCGTGGGCCGCCAGGTCCTCCAGCAGGACCGAGTGGCTTCCGCCGAGACCGTGAAGGAAGACCGCCACTGGGCGTACGGGATGCGCGCCGCCGGGCGTCAACTCGGGCCCGGCCAGTGACCAGTGGGTGGTGACTCCGGGGCGGAAGGCCGAGACGAAGGAGCCGGTGCTGGTAGTGACTGTCAACGGGGCGGCCGCGGCCGGCGGAACCGTCGCGGCGGGAGGGGTCGTCTCCACGGGGGTGAGGCCCTCCGTGCACGCTGTGAGTGCTGAGGCGCCCAGCCCGATTCCTGCCAGCTCGAGCAGCCGGCGCCGGCCCAGGACGGAATCCTCCATTCCCCGATCATAAGCGTGGCGGCCGGAAGTGTCCCCGGACGGGTCCGCCCTGACCGTAGAATGGACAGCGGATGGGTTGACCAGGCGGCCGCGCGTCACGCAAGTGGCTCGAGGAACGTCCGGGCTCCGCAGGGCAGGGTGGTGGGTAACGCCCACTCGGGGTAACCCGCAGGCCAGTGCCACAGAGAACAGACCGCCTGCGTGCGGCGCGTGTTTGCACGGGCCGCAGGGCAGGTAAGGGTGAAACGGTGGTGTAAGAGACCACCAGCTTCCCGGGTGACCGGGAAGGCTAGGTAAACCCCACCCGGAGCAAGGCCAGACAGGGCACGTTTGAGGGCTGCTCGCCCGAGTGTCCGGGTAGGCTGCTGGAGGGCGTCGGCAACGGCGTTCGTAGATGGATGGCCGCTATTCCCGCGCTGGCAACGGCGCGGGAACACAGAACCCGGCGTATCGGTCAACCCATCCATTCACACCGCGGGGGATCCCCCGCCATCGTTTCCGCTGCTGAGGGCCTTCTGCCCGGGCGGGTACGGGCTGACCCGAATGCTTGACATCACCCCCGCTTGACCAGAGACTGCAGGGAGCGTTTCAAGCAACGGTGCAGTCAGCGAAAAGCTTAGGAGTAAGAGTGTCGGACGAGGCAACATACGACTACGTGATTGCCGGCGGTGGCAGCGGCGGCAGCGTCCTTGCCGGCAGGCTCAGCGAAGACCCTTCCGTCCGCGTCCTACTGCTCGAGGCGGGCAGATCCGACCGCCACCCGTTCATTCATGTCCCGGCCGGCTTCCCGAAGCTCAAAGGCGGGCCGTACCAATGGGACTATGCGAGCGTCCCGCAAAAGCACAGCAACGGCCGGCGCATCCCGCTCGCCCAGGGCCGCGTGCTCGGCGGCGGGGGGTCCATCAACTCCCAGGTCTTCACCCGCGGCGTGGCCGAGGACTATGACGGCTGGGTCACGGACTATGGCTGCGAGGGCTGGTCCGCTGAGGAAGTGAACAAGTACTTTGTCCGTTCGGAGTCCAACAGCAGGCTCTCGGCGCCGCACCACGGTACCGACGGGCCGCTCGGAGTCTCCGACCTGCTGCGTCCCCACAAGCTCTCGGCGGCCTTCGTCAAGGCGGGCCAGGAGTTCGGGCTGCCCTATAACAGCGACTTTAATGGCGCCGAGCAGTACGGCGTCGGCTTCTACCAGACCACCACGAAGAATGGCCGCCGGTGCAGCGCGGCCGTCGCCTACCTCCGGCCCGCCCGCAAGCGGCGGAACCTCACCGTCCGCGCCAACGTCACCGTCTCCAAGGTGATCATCAGCAACGGCAGGGCCGTCGGGATCCAGGCGATCGAAGGCGGCAGCGTGCGAACGTACAGCGCCACCCGCGAGGTGATTGTCTCGGCCGGCGCCTTCGGTTCGCCGAAGCTGCTCCAGCTGTCGGGCATCGGCGACCCGGCGGATCTCGCCGCTGCCGGCATCGAGACCGTCCACGCCCTGCCGGGGGTCGGCAAGAACCTGCAGGACCACTGCGACGTCGACATCGTCTACGAACTCACGGATTACCACAGCCTGGACCGGCTGAACCAGGTGCGCCCGGCCACGGTCCTGGCCGGCGTCGAGTACCTCGCCTTCCGTTCGGGACCGTTCGCGTCAACCCTGGTCGAGGCCGGTGGTTTCAGTTACGCGAACAAGGCGGAGAAGACTCCTGACCTGCAGTTCCATTTCCTGCCCGCCGCGCGGGTGGGAACGGGGGCCACGGCGTTGAAGCCCGGATTCGGGGCCACGTTGAACTCGTATTTCCTCCGGCCGCGGAGCCGGGGAACCGTCCGCCCGGTGTCTGCAGACCCCAGCAAAGCACCGCTGATCGATCCGAATTATCTCGCCGACGACTACGACCTTGAAATGGCCATCGCCGGGGTGCAGCAGAGCCGCGAGATCATGGAGCAGTCGTCCATGGCGGCGCTCACCAAGGCGGAGCACATCGGCGACGGCAGCCGGGTGGAAACCCGCGACGAGTACGTGAAATTCGTGCGCTCCTTCGGGCGGACCTCCTACCACCCGGTCGGCACCTGCTCCATGGGAACCACCGATGAGTCCGTGGTCTCGCCCCGGCTGAAGGTCCACGGACTCGAGGGACTGCGCGTCGTTGACTCCTCGATCATGCCCCGGCTCGTGAGTGCCAACACGCAGGCGCCCACCATCATGATCGCGGAAAAGGCCGTCGATATGATCCTCCAGGACGCCCGGTAGGCGGGCTAAAGACCCAGCTGCTGCGCCAGCTCCCACGGCGTGTCGGTAAAGACGCCATCCGCGCCGTCCGCACGCAGTCTCGCCGCGGTTGATTCGTCGTTGACGGTATAGGGCCACACGGTCAGCCCGGAGTCCTTGAGCCTGCGCAGGTACTCCGCGCTGATGCCCTTGTGCGGGCCGACGTGGCCGATGCCGCTGGAGCTGATCGACGCCGGATCGAGTGCCTCCCCGTCCCGCAGGAGATACAGCACCTGCAGCCCGGACCCGGCCAGGGCCTGGGCAGCAGGGAAGCTGAACGTCTGCACCACCACCTTGTCCTGGATGCCGCGCTTCAGTATGGTCTCCGCGAAGGCAACCGGGTCGATGGCGGGGTCCTTCAGCTCGGGGACCAGGATGTTCCGCCCGCCATACAAATCCAGCATGGCTTCCCACGTTGTCGGCGTGCCCTCGGCGCCGCCCAGCGGGTGCGCGATGCCAGCCGCCGCCCACTGCTCCAGGGTGATGCCGTCGGCACGGCCACTGAGGCCGGGCATGGTCCGCCCGGCGTCGTCGTCGTGCAGCGGAACCAGCGTCCCGTCCTTGAGTTGCCGCAGGTCTGTTTCGATCGGGAACGCCGTCTTGCTCACGGCATCGAAGGCTTCCGCGGAGGACTCAGGGTAGACCAGCGCCCCGCCGCGGTGCGCCACCAGGGTGAACGCTGCCGCCGCCGTCGCTGACGCCGGACTCGACGCTGCCGGACTCGACGCCGCACCACTTGACGACGCCGGAGCGGCCGGCGCCGCACCCGCGGACGCCGGAGCGGACGGCGGTGCCGCCGCGGCGCAGCCGGTACACAGCACGACGCCCAGCAGAAGAGCCCCAATCTTGAACATCGCCCCAGCGTAGCCGGACCCCTGCCCGGTGTGAGTCATTTCACGCGTAACCGGGGACCGGCCCCTGCCGGGCCGCCGCTAGACTGGATGGTGAACGTAGAAGTTCTGCCGCCGGGTCTGCGTTCGCAACCGGTGGCTTTTCTTTGCTCGACACAGGCGCCCGGGGTGGACCGAATCCCCGCCGGCGCCGAGGTTCCGGACACCCTCCGGCAGCCGACTTCCGCATACGACGCCGTATGTGGTGGATTCTAGGAAGGTATTTCTGTGAGCCAGACATCAGATTCTTGTCTTGATACGTGGATGGGCCGGGAGGCGCTCGCCGAGGCCATGATCCCGGTGATCGGCCGGCTGTACCGTGAGAACAACGTGGTCACGTCCATCCACGGCCGCAGCCTGATCAACAAGTCCACCATGAACATCCTCAAGGCACACCGCTTCGCCCGCCGGATGAGCAAGGAAGAACTGCGGCTCGAAGAGACCGCCCCGCTGCTGGATGCCCTGACCAAACTCGAGCTCGGCGCCGCGGCCATCGACATTGCCCGTCTCACCGAGAAGTACCGCGTCGAGGGCAACGGTGCCACCCTGGATGAGTTCCTGCGCAGGGAACTCGCGGAGGTTGTTGGCAAGCGCGGCGGCGACGACCGCACCAGCACCGACGTCGTCCTCTACGGCTTCGGACGCATCGGCCGGCTCCTGGCCCGCCTTCTGATCGAAAAGGCCGGCGGCGGGCATGGCCTGCGGCTGCGCGCCATCGTGGTCCGCCGCGGTTCCGACAACGACCTCACGAAGCGCGCCAGCCTGCTGCGCCGCGACTCGGTCCACGGCTCGTTCGAAGGCACCATCAAGGTGGACCTCGAGAACGACACCATCACCGCCAACGGCGTCCAGGTCCAGGTCATCTACTCGGACAACCCCGCGACGGTCGACTACACCGCCTACGGCATCCACGACGCCCTCGTCGTCGACAACACGGGACGCTGGCGCGACGCCGAGGGCCTGTCCCAGCACCTCCAGAGCAAGGGCGTTTCCCGGGTGCTGCTCACAGCCCCGGGCAAGGGCGACCTGAAGAACATCGTGCACGGCATCAACCACGGCACCATCACCGACTCGGACAAGATCGTCTCCGCGGCCTCCTGCACCACCAACGCCATCACCCCGGTGCTCAAGGCGATCAACGACCGCTACGGCGTGGTGCACGGGCACGTCGAGACGGTCCACTCCTTCACCAACGACCAGAACCTGATCGACAACTTCCACAAGGGCGACCGCCGCGGCCGTTCCGCCGCGCTGAACATGGTCATCACCGAGACCGGTGCCGCCAAGGCCGTGGCCAAGGCCCTGCCGGAACTGCTGGGCAAGCTCACCGGCAGCTCCATCCGCGTCCCCACTCCGGACGTGTCCTTGGCCATCCTGAACCTGAGCCTGGCAAACGGCACCACCAGGGACGAGGTCAACGATTACCTGCGGGAAATGTCGCTGCACTCGGAACTGCGCAAGCAGGTCGACTACATCGATTCGCCCGAGGTTGTCTCCACGGACTTCGTCGGCTCGCGCCGCGCAGGGATCGTCGACGGCCTGGCCACCATCTCCAACGACAAGAACCTCGTGCTCTACGTCTGGTACGACAACGAGTTCGGCTACAGCTGCCAGGTGGTCCGCGTGATGGAGGAAATGGCCGGCGTCAACCCGCCGTCGTTCCCCGCCAAGGACGCAGCAGCCACCCTGGAGGCGGCCGGCCTGCCCGTCGAGGTCACGGCCTGACGCCACCTCCTTGAATCTGTTCCACGTTTCCCGGCCAATCCTCTGGAATCGGCCGGGAAACGGCACCACAATGGTGCAATGGAACAGAACTCGGCTGTGGAGCACGAAACCACCTTGGAACACGCCCTGGACGTCGCGCGGCGGAACGTCAAGGAAGCCAAACGGCTCCTCGACGATGCCCGCGCCAAACACGCGGCCGGTGAGGTCGACGAGGTACGGGTCCGGCAACTCGAATCGCTCATGGCCCTCGCCAACGAAGACCTGGTCCGCGTGACCCGGGAGAACTAGCCGGGCACCTGTCCTCCACACTGTGGACAACGCCTCCAGCGCCGGAGGCCGGGCCTAGGCTTCAGGGGTGCAAAGAATCCGCCCCGCACCGGGACGCACCGGACCCCGGCTCACTTCCCGGGGGCAGGCTTGACGCTCTCGTGGCCGGAGTTCCGGCGGGAACGACGGCGGTCCCGCCAGGCGTGGGCCCTGCTGGCCGCCGCCGCCCTCGCCGTCGTCGCCGGTCTCGGCTGGTTTTTTACGAACGGGCAGTTTGCCGCCGTCGAGCCGCCCACGGACGGACCCCGCGAGGCGCCGGTGCTGGCCGCCGGCTGGATGAATCCCGTCCCTGCGGTGCGCCCCGTTCCACGTGGCGCCGCGGCGGCGCTGCTGGACACGCTCCCGGTCAAGGGCCGGGCGGCCCAAGACAACTACGAGCGCAGCGCCTTCGGCCAGGCCTGGCTGGACGTGGACCGCAACGGCTGCGATACCCGCAACGACATCCTCCGCCGCGACCTCTCCGGGGCCGAGTTCACCGGGAACTCCACCTGCCGGGTGGCCAGCGGAACGTTCCGGGAACCGTACACCGGCCGGCAGCTCACGTTCCGCAGGGGAGCCGGCAGCAGCAAGGCGGTGCAGATCGACCACGTTGTCGCGCTGGGGGATGCCTGGCAGAAGGGTGCCCAGCAGTTGACCGCCGGACAACGCATGTCCCTGGCGAACGATCCGCTGAACCTGATCGCCGTCGACGGCCCGGCGAACCAGGACAAGAGCGCCTCCGACGCCGCCACCTGGCTTCCGCCGAACAAGGCCTTCCGCTGCCACTATGTTGCGCGGCAGATCTCCGTCAAGGCCGCCTACCGGCTGTGGGTCACTCCGGCGGAGAAGGACGCGATGCGCCGGATCCTCGCCTCCTGCCCCGGGCAGCGGACGATTGTCGCGGCCGCTCAGTAGACTTCAGCCATGGTTTGCGGGTCGATTCCCGGCGCGCCGGACCGAGGACCAGGCAGGTGTGCCGATGACCAGTGAACCCATTGCCACCTACGGCATGCTCTCTGATTGCCGCTCCGCCGCGCTCGTGAGCGCCGCCGGGTCGGTGGATTGGTTGTGTTTGCCGCGTTTTGACAGCCCCTCGGTCTTCGGCCGGGTCCTGGGCGAGGATGCGGGGTTCTGGTCGATCCGGCCGGTGGGCGGGCACTCCTCGACCCGGCGCTACCTGGGCCCCACGATGGTGCTCGAGACGGTCCACACCACGGCCGGAGGCACCGTAGCGGTCACCGACGCCCTGGTGCTGGGGGAGGGGAACCGGGGCCACGAGCTCGGTGCCGGCGCCCCCGGAACCCTGCTGCGGCAGGTGGCATGCCTCGAAGGAGAGGTTGACGTCGAGATCATTCTCGAGCCCAGGCCGGAATACGGCCTGATCGTTCCTCTGCTCCACGGAACCGCAGAGGGGATCCTGGTCAGCGGCGGAGCCGACGTGCTGGCTTTCTCCACGCCGGTTCCGTTCGAGCTTGTCGGCGATGCCGCACGTGCCAGAGTGGTGCTCCGCGCCGGTGACGTTCTCGGGTTCGCCCTGCACCACCAGCACAGTTGGCGGGGGGAACCGTCATTCTGGAGCCAGGAGGAGATCGCCCGTCGGCTTGAGGACACGCTGGAGGGCTGGGGCAGCTGGTCACGGATGCACCAGAAGTACGTGGGTCCGTGGCAGGACCTGGTCGCGACCAGCGGCCGGATCCTGCAGGCGCTGACCTTTTATCCGACGGGCGCGATCGTCGCCGCCCCGACCACGTCCCTGCCCGAGGTGGCCGGCGGCACCCGGAACTGGGATTACCGGTACACGTGGATCCGGGACGCCAGCATGACCCTACAGGCGCTGTGGGTGGCCGCGTGCCCGGACGAGGCCGGCAAATTCTTCCAGTTCCTCGCGAGGGCGGCCGCCAGCCGGCTCAGCACCGGTGCCGAGCTGCAGATCATGTACGGCATCGGCGGTGAACGGGACCTGTCAGAACGCGAACTGGGCCACCTCCCGGGCTGGCGCCACAGCAGGCCGGTGCGGGTCGGCAACGGCGCCTGGAACCAGCGGCAGCTTGACGTCTACGGCGAACTCCTCGACGCTGCCGCCACCCTCCCGGATTATCTCAACGACATGGAACCCGGTACGCGGGTGTTCCTGGCCGACGCAGCTGACACCGCCGCATCGCGCTGGCAGTCCCAGGATCAAGGCATCTGGGAAGTTCGTGGCGCACCCCGGCACTACCTGCACTCAAAGCTGATGTGCTGGGTGGCCGTGGACCGGGCCATCGGCCTGGCCGGCGTCCTGGAAGCCAAAGACAGGGTTCCACACTGGACTCAGGCCCGGGCGCAGCTGGCCGAATCGATCCGGACGAACGGCTGGAACGACACCGCCGGCGCCTATACCCAGGCCTACGGCTCCGAGGACCTGGACGCGTCCGCGCTGATGCTTTCCATCGCCGGATGTATCCCGGCCGATGATCCCCGCATGCTGGCAACGATCGACGCCATCGAACACCGGCTCACCGACAGCCGGGGACTGGTGTACCGGTACCAGACCGACGACGGCCTTAGCGGGGAGGAGGGAACGTTCCTGCTGTGCACCTTCTGGCTGGCCCATGCCCTGGCCCTATCCGGACAGACCCGGCGCGCCCGCACCGTCTTCGAACGGGCCGCGGGATTCGCCACCGATCTGGGCCTGCTGGCCGAAGAAGTCGCCCCGGACAGCAGCGAGCTGCTCGGCAACTTCCCGCAGGCCTTCAGCCACATCGGCCTCGTCAACGCCGCCTGGGCAATCCGCACGGCCGAGGACAAGGGCCGGCCCCCTGGCGCCGGCGACGAGGACTCACCGTGACGGGTCCGGTTCCGGTGCGGCCAGCGCCGCGGGTAGTTCGGTCAGGGCGGTGATAGTGAACTCCGGAGCCTCGAAGTAACCCGGGTAAGCCGCTCCCGTCCGGTTCAGCCATGCCGTGCGCAACCCGGCACGGGCGGCGCCGTGGATGTCCCACGGATGGACGGCGACCAGCAGCAGGCCGGCCGGGTCTGCCCCGGAAGCGGCGGCGGCATATTCGTAGGATGCCCGGGCAGGCTTCCAGACGGGCGCGTCGTCAACCGAAAGCAACATCTCCAACTCGTCACGGATCCCCGCTTCGCGGAACAGCTTTTCCGCGATCTGGGCCGAGCCGTTGCTGAGTGTCATCAGCCGGAACCCGGCGGCGGAGAGTGCGCGGACCCCGGCCGGGACGTCCGGATGCACCCCGAGGCCAGCCAGGCCGGACATGACATGGTCGATCGCTGCGTCCAGAGGGCGGTCAATCTTCATCCCGGTCAGAAGCTGCCGGAGTACGTCCGCTCCGATGGCGGCGAATGATCCGTTATCCCCGCTGGCCGTGAGCGCGAAACCGTCGCGCAACAGCGTCGCGAACCACAGCTTCGCCAGTCCAGCCGGCGCTCCGATCTCGCTGAAGCGTTCCCCCATGGGGGACATATCGGAGAGGGTCTCGTTAACATCAAAGACAATGATGGGCAAAGCGGTGGTCATAGGTTCTCCCGGTGTCGGTGTGCAGGTCTCCCGTCCCAGTCTGCCGCCTCCGGCGGGGGCAGTATGTCGTCCCCCGGGAACCGGAACCGTGCCCGCTTAGATGACGAGCCTGACGGGGCCGGCGGTCTCCGGGCCGCCGCAGGCCTCGCTGCCACCCACCCGGGTCCAGCGCAGCTCCACTTCGCGCCGGGCCAGGACGCTTCCGTCGGCTGAATACGCCTTGATGGTCGCCGTCTTCGGGGACCTCATCATCAGGCTGACCTGCCACGTGCGGTCGTCGACCCGGGCCACGGTGAAGGGACTGTAGGGCCGCCCCGGGGGAGCCGGCTCAGCGGTGACCGCCAGGGTTGTGGCCGGCGCAGGCACGGCGCCCGGGCTGACCGAGGTCTCAGGAACGCGCACCGGGCCATCCGCGCGGACCGAGCAGACGCTTTCCGCGCAAAACTCGACCAGGCTGACCTGCTCAACGGCGCCGTCAAGCGAAACCGTGAGGGAGTTGAACCACGCAATGGCAGGGCAGGCGATGGGTACGGAACCGGAACAGCCCGCGGTTGACACTGCCAGCAGCAGCGCAACAGCCAGCCTGGCCGGTACCGCCTTCACCGTCCGGCACCCTCGTCCAGGGCCTGGGCCGTGAGCTGCGCTTCCAGCCGCTCCACGTCCTCGCGGTGGCAGAGCTCGGTGGCCAGGGTCGTCACCGTGGCGCTTCCGGCGGCGACGGCGGCCCGGAGCGCCTCTTCGAGGGTGCGGCCCTGGGCCATGCGGAGCACGAAGGCGGCCAGGAAGCTGTCGCCGGCTCCGACGGTGCTTCGTACCTGTACCTGCGGTACGGCCAGCCGCATAATCCCGGAGTTCGAGGCGAGCACGGCACCTTCCCCGCCCAGGGTCAGGGCGACATGTTCCGCGGAGCCGTCCGCAACCAGCGCGGCGGCGGCCTCGACCTGGCTTTCATCGCTCTCCAGAGTCGTCCCAAAGTGCAGCCCCAGCTCCCGTCGGCTCGGCTTCACCAGGAACACCCCTTCGGCGAGGGCCTCGGACAGTGCCGGCCCGGAGGCATCCACGATGCAGCGCGCATCATGGAGCCGTGCCAGCCGGGCCACCTGGGCGTAGAAGTCCTCCGGAACCCCCGGCGGAAGGCTTCCGCTGGCCACAACGTACCCGCCCACCGGAATCGAATCCGCTACCAGCGCCAGGCACAAACGCCACTCAGGCTCACTCAGCTCGGGGCCCTGGAGCACGAAGCGGAACTGCTTGCCCGTCGACGTCTCATCGACCGTGAAGTCCTCTCGGGTACTCCCTTGGATCGGCACGGCCAGGGTGGGCACGCGTTCGGCCTCGATGAGCCGGCGGTACGCTTCGCCGGTGGGTCCACCGGCGGTGTAGACCGCCAGGGTCCGGCCACCGAGTCGCTGCACCACCCGTGACACGTTGACTCCTCCGCCGCCCGGGTCGAGGCGGCTGGTGCCGCAGCGCAGCTTGTGGCCGCTGATGACCTGCTCGGTTGCGGTGCTGACGTCCAGGGCGGGGTTTACGGTGAGCGTAAGGATGGGCTGCATCGCCATCGGTCTGGGGGCTTCCATGGCCCAAGCATAGGAGCATGGCGTTGCCGGTGTCCCCGGGCAGGACGTCCCCTTGTCTGCAGTCGGCCGCTCCGCAAGAATGGGCGCGGCAGGACTGGCGACACGAATGTCCGCCGCTACGAGTGGAACGGGAACCATGGCACATCGCAAGGACGGCGCCGGCAAGGACGGCGCCGGCAAGGACGGCGCCGGCAAGGTAAAGACAGGCCGGAAGGGCGGCAAGGGGCGCGCCTCGAGACGCCCAGGGCGGTTGCCCCTGAGCGTTTACGAGGCCGAACTCTTCCGGCTCCAGGCCGAGCTCGTCGCGCTGCAGGAATGGGTCCGCAGCACGGGGGCGCGGGTGCTGGTGATCTTTGAGGGACGCGATGCCGCCGGCAAGGGCAGTGCGATCAAGAGGCTCACGGAGTACCTGAATCCGCGCGTCGCCCGCATCGTCGCGTTGCCGTCCCCGACGGAGCGGCAGCGGGGTGAATGGTATTTCCAGCGCTACGTGCAGCATCTGCCCGCTGCGGGGGAGATCGTGCTGATGGACCGCTCCTGGTACAACCGGGCCGGCGTCGAACATGTGATGGGCTTCTGCACACCCGCGGAGCACAAGCGCTTCATGGCCCAGTGCCCGGTCTTTGAGCGCCTCCTGGTCCAGGACGGCATCCTGCTCTTCAAATACTGGTTCTCGATCAGCCACGCGGAACAGGAACGGCGCTTCAAGTCCCGGCTGGATGATCCGATGCGGCAATGGAAACTTTCGCCGATGGACCGGGAAGCGATCCTCCGCTGGGAGGACTACTCCCGGGCCAAGGACGACATGTTTATGCAGACCGATACAGCCGAATCGCCCTGGTACGTGGTTGAGGCGGAGGACAAACGACGGGCCCGGATCAACATGATCGCCCATCTGCTCTCCAGCATCGACTACACCGAAGTCCGGACGGAGCAGGTGACTTTGCCGGAACGGCCCAAGGCCGTCAACTACACGCGCCCGCCGCGGGAGTTGTTCCGGTACGTCCCGGATCACGCCTCGATCCTGCAGAAATCCAGCGACGAATAGCCCGGCGGGCGAAAAATCCTCTGCCGGAGCGGTGCCGCCCGCGGTCCGGGCGGGTAGGGTACCGGCATGGACATCATCCTGGTTCCCGGATTCTGGTTGGACGCCTCCTCGTGGGAGGAGGTGACTCCGCCGCTCGCCGCCGCCGGGCATCAGGTCCACCCGCTGACCCTGCCCGGGCTGGAATCGGCCCACGCGCCCCGGGCCGGCATTGGCCTGCGCACCCACATCGACGCCGTCGTGGCCAAGATCGACACGTTCGATGACCCGGTGGTCCTGGTCGGCCATTCGGGCGGCGGTGCCGTCATTCATGGCGCCGTCGACGCCCGCCCGGACCGGGTGGCCCGGGCCATCTACGTTGACAGCGGTCCGCTCGGCGAGGGCGGCGTCATCAACGACGAACTTCCGGAGGACGGCGACGACGTGCCGCTCCCGCCCTGGGAGCTGTTCGAGGATGAAGACCTTACCGACCTCAACGAGGAGCTGCGGGCCATGTTCAGGGCCCGCGCCGTCCCGCAGCCCAAGGGCGTGGCCCAGGACCAGCAGCGGCTGCACGACGAGGCCCGCTTCGACGTCCCGGCCACCGTCATCGCCTGCGAGTTCCCGTCCGCCATGCTGATCGAAATGATCGGGGCCGGGCACCCGTACGTCGCGGAGCTCGGCCGCGTCCGCGAGGTCGACTACGTGGACCTGCCCACCGGGCACTGGCCGCAGTTCACCAAGCCGGCCGAACTCGGGGCGGCGATCCTCGCCGCCGTCGACCGGGAGAGGTGAGCCCGGACCCTAGTGTCCGAAGGGGTCCGGGTCCACGCCCGGCATCCACGTCAGGCCGGGGACGCCCCAGCCGCTCTTCTTGGCCTGTTTCATGGCCTTGCGGCCGTAACGGTCGATCAGCCGGTTGACGTAGAGCTTGCCGTCCAAGTGGTCGGATTCGTGTTGGATCACCCGGGCGAACCAGCCCGTCGCCTCGAAATCGACCGGGTTGCCGTCCCCGTCGAAGCCCTGCACCCGGGCCCACTCCGCGCGTTTGAGCGGGTACTGCCCGCCGGGGAAGGACAGGCAGCCTTCCTCTTCCTCGTCCGGATCCGGCAGCGCCCCGGAAATCTTCGAGAGGGTCAGCACCGGGTTGACCACGACGCCGGACGGCGGGGCGCCGTCGTCGTTGTCGTATTTGTAGATAAACAGCCGTTTGCCCACCCCGACCTGGGGCGCAGCGAGACCGACGCCGTTGGCGGCGTCGTTGGTCTCGAACATGTCGGCGATCAGGGCCCGGAGCTCGTCGTCGAAGACTTCAACCTCGGCAGCCCGACGGTGCAGTACGGGCTCGCCCCAGATTGTGATGGGCAGAACGGTCATGTCAGTGAAGTTCCTCTGGTGCTGTGTTGAGCGGCGGGTCAGTCGGCGATGGTGCGGCCGACGACGTCGCGCATGATTTCGTTGGTGCCGCCGAAGATGGTCAGCAGCCGGGCCGCCAGGAAGGCCTGCGCCACGGGGTATTCCAGGATGTACCCGTAGCCGCCGTGCAGCTGGAGGCAGCGGTCCGTGACGGACTTGGCGCGCTCGGACGCCCACAGCTTGGCGCGGGCGGCGGAGGCGGCGTCGAGCTCTCCGGCGTTGAAGGCGCGGATGGCCTGGTCGACGTAGGTCTCGGTGACCTCGACCTCGGTCAGGATGTCGGCCAGTTCGAAACGGCTGTTCTGGAAGTCGATGATCCGCTCCCCGAAGGCGTTGCGGTCCTTCGTGTAGCGGACGGTCTCCTCGTAGATGGCGCGGACGACGGCAGAGCTTGCCACCGCGATCGCGAGCCGGCCCTGGGGGAGCTGCTCGGCCGCGTACTGCAGGCCTTTGCCCTCCTCGCCGACGAGGTCGGCATGCGGAACCCGGACGTTGTCGAAGAACAGTTCCGCGGTATCCGAGGCCTTGAGGCCCATCTTGTCCAGCTGCTTGCCGGTGTTGTAGCCCTCGCCCTTTTGGACCATGAACAGGGAGAAGGAGTTGGTGTTTCCGCGGCCGCTGCCGCCGTCGGTGCGGGCCAGGACCAGGGACGCGTCGCCGGAGATGCCGTTGCCGATGAAGGTCTTCTGGCCGCTGATCAGCCAGTCGTCACCGTCACGCACCGCCTTGGTGCGGATGCCGCGGAGGTCCGAACCCGCGCCCGGCTCGGTCCAGGCGATCGAGGTGACCTTCTCACCGGAAACCATGCCGGGAAGCCAGCGGCCCTTGAGGTCCTCTGATCCGTACGCCAGAACGTGGGGGAGGACCATGTCATCGTGCAGGTGGAAGGCCAGGCCCACCGCGAGGTGGTTGCTCCGGGCGAACTCCTCGTCCAGCACGGCGCGGAAGCGGTAGTCGTTCATGCCCATGCCGCCGAAGTCCTCCGGAACGGCCAGGCCCAGCAGGCCCTGCTCGCCGGCCGCCGTCCACAGCCCGCGGGACATCAGATGGTCCTGGTCCCACTGGGCGTAGTGCGGTGCCACGGCGCGGGTGTTGAACTCGGCAGCCATCGCACGGAACATCTCGTGGTCTTCTTCAAAAAGCGTGCGCTTCATTGCGGTTCCTTCCGCTGACGGTTCCATGGACAGACAACAAAGGCCGCACCGGATATCCGGTACGGCCTTCGTCTAAGGTCGGACAATTACTGCCGTCCTTCATGAGGGTGAGCGACGGGGGTTGAACCCGCGACCTCCTGGACCACAACCAGGCGCTCTGCCAACTGAGCTACGCCCACCATGTGCCCTGTCATGCCTTCCGGCGAACCGGCTGGCTGAAAAGGCAACGACAAATAGCTTACCTGCTCTTCGGGGCTGCTTTTGCCACTTTTCGGGTTTTCGCCAAAATTTTCCGCAAACGTGGCGCAGATTACTCCCCAAGGTCCTGCGAGGTCAGCTGCCAGGCAGCCCGGGCGCTACTGCGCCGGGGTCCCGGAGGGAGCCTCGGCCGCCGCCGGTTCGTCCGCCGTTCCCATGACTTTTTTGGCGATCCGCTGCGCCGTGGCACTGTCCGGCCCCGGTGCGGGGACAAAGACGGCCTCGCGGTAGTAGCGGAGCTCGTCGATGGAGTCCTGAATGTCGCCGAGGGCCCGGTGGCCGCCGAGCTTGGCGGGAGACTGGAAGTAGGCCCGCGCGTACCAGCGCCGGGAAAGTTCCTTGATGGTGCTCACGTCGATGACCCGGTAGTGCAGGTGCTCCACGAGTTCCGGCATGTCACGGACCAGGAAGACCCGGTCGGTTCCCACCGAGTTGCCGCCAAGTGGTGCCTTCTTGGGGTCCGGGACCCACTTCTTGATGTAGTCCAGGACGATGCTCTGGGCCTCCGCCATGGTCTTGCCGTGGGGGAGTTCCGCCAGCAGGCCGGAGCGGGTGTGCATGTCGCGGACGAAGTCGTTCATCTGCGCCAGCGCGGCGTCATCGGGCTTGATGACGACGTCGACCCCGTCGCCGAGGATATTGAGCTCCGAGTCCGTCACCAGCGCCGCCACCTCAATGAGGGCGTCGTTAATGGTGTCCAGGCCGGTCATTTCGCAGTCGATCCAGACGATGCGTTCATTAGATATAGGCACGCGCCCAGCCTACCGTTTCGTCGCCGCTGGGCGGTCCGATGCTAGGATTTCGGGTACGCGGCCGGCGATTTTTTTCGTCATCGCGGCGTGCCCCGGGCCGGTTCACACGGCCGGCAAAGGGCGGCAGAAGAGCCCCACAACAGATTGGACGATCCTGAGATGACGGTGCCTGTGCCTGTGGCGGGTAAGACGGCTGCCGGCACGTCCCCGGCGGCAACTGCTGCTGAGGTGGACAATGCCCGTTCACCGCTGCTGGCGGGATTCATCGGCTCTCTCCTGATGGCGATCGGTTCCCTCGGCGTGGGCTGGCTCGCGCCGGCCTCAGAACTCCGCCGCATCCCACTGTTCATCTGGATGCGTACCGAAGCCGTCGGCGTCGCCCTGTGCATTGTGCTGCTGGCCGTCGGCGGGATGCTGCTCGTCCGCGCCTGGCTCAGGCTCGGCCAGCGCGTGCGGGTCTGGGGAGCAGAGGCCCGCAAGGCCACCCTGCAGGCGGTTGTCCTGTGGGGGCTGCCGCTGATGTTCTCCGTGCCGCTGTTCAGCCGCGACGTCTATGCCTATATCGGGCAGGGGCGCCTGATGGTGGAGGGCTTCAACCCCTACGAGAACGGCATCTCCGCGCTGTCGAACTATTTCCAGCTTGGTGCCGACAAGATGTGGACCGAGGCGCCCGTGCCCTACGGACAGCTCTTCCTCTGGATCGAGCAGTTCGTCGTCTGGTCCACGAACGTGCACCCCGAAGCCAGCATCATGCTGTTCCGCCTCGCCGCGCTGGTGGGAATCGTGCTGTGCATCGTCTACGTGCCCAAGCTCGCCGAACTGCACGGCGTCAACCCGCACCGCGCCCTGTGGCTGACCGCCGCCAACCCGCTCTTCCTCACCAACTTCATCGCCAGCGTCCACAATGACGCCCTGATGATCGGCCTGGCCCTGGCCGGGCTGTACTACTGCGCCACCCGGCGGGTCATCCTCGGCCTGGTCCTGGTGACACTGTCCATCTCGGTTAAACCCATTACGATCGTCTTCCTGCCCTTCATCGGCCTGCTGTGGGCAGGAAAAAACGCCAGCTGGCCGCGGAAGTTCGTTTTCTGGGGGCTCACCGCCGGGATCAGCCTGGCCCTGCTCTACGCCATGAGCATGGTCAACGGTTTCGGCTTCGGCTGGATCAACGGCCTCTCCGCCCCGGGCAGCATCTGGATCTGGTACGCCCCGGTGGGGCTGCTGGGCCTGGTGGTCGCTTCCATCTTCAACGCTTTCGGACTCGACGGCTGGGGGCTGGCGAAGTGGGTGTACGACGCCGGCAAGCTGCTGGCGCTCGGCATCATCGCGTGGCAGATCTTCCGCGGCGACTACGACCGGCTGATCCGCCGTCTCACGCTGGCGTTCGCCGCCGTCGTCGTCCTGGCCCCGATGATCCAGTCCTGGTACGTCGTTTGGCTCATCCCGCTCTTCGCCGTCACCGGCATCCGGGACGACTGGCAGGTCAAGGCCCTCTACTTCATCGTGTCGTTCTTCATGGTGTACGCGATCTCGGACCAGCTGGAAGTGTTCCCCTACCTGCAGACCGCTGATCTCGGCCTGGCCCTGGCCCTGGCCCGCAACGCCGCCGCGATCATTGCCCTGCTCTTCGCCCTCTACCTGATCTTCCTCGACCCCAAGACCAAGCTGCTCTTCAGCAAGTCCGAGGAACCCGTCACCACCCGCCCGGTTATCTGAGTTTCCGCAGGGCTTCCCGGCGGGAGAGCGTACTTGGTGCCTCGCCGTGCCGCGCCGCGAAGTTCCGGACCCAGTCCGGATCCGTGGCGGCGTAGTCACGCAGGGCCCAGCCGATCGCCTTCCTGATAAAGAACTCGCTGTCGGCCAGGTTGGGTTCGATGACGGCAGCGAGCAGGGCAGGGTCCGTCGCGGACTTGGCGCCCAGCTGGGCGGTGATGGCGGCCCTCCGGATCCAGAAATCCGCGTCGGTGCTCCAGCGGCGGAGCACGGTGGACATGTCCTCCCGGTGCGCCTGCAGCAGCCCGCAGAGCCGGTGCGAGACCCCGTCCACCACGTCCCACCAGGCGCCGCTGCGGATGATCTCCTCGTACAGCGGCAGCATGCCCATCTCACCGCGTGCCAGATTCAGGCCCGTGAGGTCGATGGCCGCATAGCGTTCCTCCCGCCAGCTTGCGCCGCGCCACAGCTCCAGCACGGTGGACTGCAAGTCGTTGAGCGAACCGGGAGGCAACTCTGTGGCGGCGGCCTTGACGATCCGCCGGACCTGGGGAACCCGGACGCCCAGCGATGGCATCACGGACTTCAGGTAGGCCTGCGCCCCCGCGGCCCGGGCAGGATCGGTGGCGGCCTGCAGCCCAGACCGGATCGCGGATATCAGTTCAGCGTTGGCCATGGGGCAACTTTAGCCACGCTCCGGCTGGCCCTAGAGTTGAAGGCATGTCGATGATCAAGAGTCCCGCCGAAATTGCCCTGATGCGCGAAGCCGGCAGGGTGGTGGCAAACACGCTGGAACGTGTCCGGGCGGCCGCCGCCGTCGACGTGTCCCTGAAGGAACTGGACGAGCTGGCCGCGGCGACGATTTCCGCCGCCGGAGCGACGCCGGCCTTCCTGAACTACAAGCCGCGGTGGGCTTCGGTGCCATTTCCCGGGGTGATCTGCACGTCCGTCAATGACGCCGTGGTGCACGGCATTCCCAATGACTACCGGCTCCAGGACGGCGACCTGCTTAGCGTGGACTGCGGCGCGTTCCTCGAAGGCTGGTGCGGGGACGCAGCGATCAGCTTCATCGTGGGGACTGCCGACCCGGTGGACCAGGCCCTGATCGACGCCACCGACGCCGCGCTGGCCCGCGGCATCGAGGCTGCCCGGATCGGGAACAAGATGGGGGACCTGGGGTACGCGATCGGCGGGGCATCACGCCGCGCCGGCTACGCGCTGCTGGCGGACCACGGCGGCCACGGGATCGGCAAAACCATGCACGCCGAACCGCACGTCCCCAACGACGGCCGGCCCGGCCGCGGCATCAAGCTGACGGAGGGGCTGGTCATCGCGATCGAGCCAATGCTTATCCTGGGCGGCAAGGACGACTACTTCCACGACGACGACGAATGGACCCTCCGCTCGGCCAGCGGCCGCCGCGCGGCCCACAGTGAGCACACCGTGGCCATCACGAAGGACGGGCCGGTCATCCTGACCCTGCCGTAGGGGCCCGTGGCGGCGCCCGGCCGGACTGCGTTTGGGGGACGGCACTGAACGGACGGCACTAGGCGGACGGCTTAGTGCCGCCCTTCCGGGTCGCCGTCAGGCGGACGACGGCCCGGCCGGGCACCGCATCGCTGACCACGTCGAAGCCGGCCGCGAGCAGCGCCCGGGCCACGCCGGTGCGGCGCTGGCCGGGGGAGACCACAAAACAACTCACGGACCACACCCGGTCCGTGCCGGGATCCCGGACGGCCTCAGGAGCCGCCGCCGACAGAACCTTTGAGCGCAGGATCCTGGGATAGCAGCTGCGGGGCTCGACGGCGCACCAGCCCACCGGATTCCCGCCGCGGAAGGCCAGCACCCCCGGCGCCGAGTCGCCGCCGTCGAACTTGGCCCGCAACTGGGCCTTGCGCTGCTCCGGGGACGACGCCGCCCAGTCCGTTCCGGTCAGGGCGAAGAACCGGCACCAGCAGCGCGATGGCTCGCCCCGGACGCCGAAGAGGCGCTCGACGTCGGGCCAGTCCGCCGCGGCGGTCGTGAGGGCTGCCTGCGCCCGGGGTTCTGATTCGACCATGGCAAGAGATCAGCGCCCGCCGGCTTCAGCGCGTGCGGGTTCCGTTTCCTGCTGTCCGGCTGACGCGCTGACGATGAGCGGCGAGCCGCAGCTGAATGATGCGGGCGGCCCCGGCGATGGCGACGAGCACCCCGCCCCCGACGGCGGCGATGAACAGTGCAATGCCCAGCGGCACGGAACCTTCGAGGCCAAAGAATTTCACCAGCACATAATCCTGGTTCTGCAGGATGAAGGCGATGAGCAGGATCAGCACCACCAGTCCGCCGGCAACCGCGACCCAGACCATACCGGCACGGGTCACCTGGCGCGGCTCCGCGGCGGGCGCGGGCGTTTCTGGCGCCTCGGCACGGGGAGTTTCCTCGCCCGGCGCCGGCGCCGGCGTTGCGGCCGCCGGAGCCCTGGACACTAAATCGGTGCTGCCTACCGGGACTGCGTTCTGGTGGTCCCCCTCGGCGGACCCGGACGGGACGTCGGCCGCTCCCGGGTACTGGCCTGCCGTCCCAGGGTGCTGGGTGGGGGACGCGTCGTTGGGATCCTGGGGGTCAAATCCGCGGGGTGTCTGGGTCATGGCGGCCGTACCTTTCAGTTGCGGGCAGGGCGCACGGGATGTCCTCGGTGTCCTGCCTGTCCACTCCATACTAAGTGTGCTGACGGCTGACGGGTGGTGACGCGCGCGGAAGGTGCTGCAGCAACACTCATGACCAGGGAAAAGGTTGAGTTCGGCGGCATCCGTGCCCTTCGCGGGTCAGGCTTCGAGCCGATGCCCGTCGTGGCCGCGGCTCTGGTCTGCGGAATAATCCGGCAGACCAGAGCCGGACTCTGGTGCCCCAGGAGGGAATCGAACCCCCGACCGGCGGATTAGAAGGCCGCTGCTCTATCCCCTGAGCTACTGGGGCATACCGGCGTACCTGCCCGGCTGCTGCCGGGGGACGCCTCAAAAAGCTTACCGTGCCCTGCGGCTGTCCGGCGTCAGGAACGCCCGCCTGCCCTCCCGCGGTTGCCCGGGGCCGGTTATCCACATGGCGCACCTGGCCCGTCGCGGAAGGCCGTCCCTGACGCGAAGCTGAAAGAGCCTGCTAGGGCACGACATTTCGAGACAGGACATGAGCATGAGTGACAACATCACGGTCCGTGGCTTCGTCGCCACGGAGCCCACGAGTTCGACGACGCCCGGCGGTGTGGCGACGGCGACCTTCCGGCTGGGTTCCACCGAACGGCGCTTCGACCGCGCCACGAACGCCTGGATTGACGGGAACACTAATTGGTTCAGGGTCCAGGGCTACCGGCAATTGGCCGGAAACATCAGTTGCAGCGTCAAGAAGGGCCAGAAGGTCATCGTCGTCGGACGGCTCAAGTTGAGGAGCTGGGAACATGACGGCCGGACCTATTACGCGGCTGAAATCGAGGCCGGCTCTGTTGGCCACGACCTCAGGTGGGGTTCCGCCAATTACATCCGCACGGCCGGCAACGGGCCCCAGGCTGCTGCCAGTCCAGACGGCTCGGGAGCGGCCTCCCCGGACGGAAACCGCGAGGGGGACCAGGAGGACGAGCCGCTCCACGAGGAGCCCGACGACAACGAAGGCGACGAGCCCACAGTCCACACTGTCTTCATTGATGACATCAGCGGCGAGGCGGAGGAGCTCGACGAGGAGACGGGCGAGCTGAAAGGGGCGGCCGCCTGAGGGGCCGCGGGATTTCTGAACCGCCCGGCGTCGGCGTCGCACCTCGCGGGGCCGGCTCCGGGCCGTGGCAGGTGGTGGATGCCGACGGCAAGAATGTGAGTTATCCCGGCGGAACCACTAGATTTGTAGGCATGGCGGAATTTATCTACACAATGACCAAGGCCCGCAAGGCCGTTGGCGAAAAACTTATCCTCGACGACGTAAGCATGTCCTTCTTCCCGGGGGCCAAGATTGGCGTTGTCGGCCCGAATGGTGCAGGTAAGTCCACCATTCTCAAGATCATGGCCGGACTGGACACGCCCTCAAACGGTGAGGCCCGGCTCAGCCCCGGCTACACGGTCGGCATCCTGCTGCAGGAACCGCCGCTGAACGAGGACAAGACCGTCCTGGGCAATGTCCAGGAAGGCGTCGGTGAGATCATCGGCAAGATCCAGCGCTTCAATGAAATTTCCGAAGAGATGGCCAGCCCTGACGCTGACTACGATGTCCTCCTTGAGGAAATGGGCCAGCTGCAGGAAGCGATCGACGCCGCCGATGCCTGGGACCTCGATTCCCAGCTCGAGCAGGCCATGGACGCCCTCCGCTGCCCGCCGCCGGAAGCCGATGTCACCCTGCTCTCCGGTGGTGAGCGACGCCGCGTCGCACTCTGCAAGCTCCTGCTCCAGAAGCCGGACCTGCTGCTCCTCGACGAGCCCACCAACCACCTCGACGCCGAGAGCGTGCTTTGGCTCGAGCAGCACCTCTCCAGCTACCCGGGCGCTGTCCTCGCCGTCACCCACGACCGGTACTTCCTCGACCACGTTGCCGAGTGGATCGCCGAAGTGGACCGCGGCCACCTGTACCCGTATGAGGGCAACTACTCCACGTACCTCGAGAAGAAGCGCGCCCGCCTGGAAGTCCAGGGCAAGAAGGACGCCAAGCAGGCCAAGCGCCTCACCGAGGAACTCGAATGGGTCCGTTCCAACGCCAAGGGCCGCCAGACCAAGTCCAAGGCCCGTCTGGCCCGCTACGAGGAAATGGCTGCCGAAGCCGACCGCACCCGCAAGCTGGACTTCGAAGAGATCCAGATCCCGCCGGGACCGCGCCTGGGCGGCCTCGTCCTCGAGGCAAAGAACCTGCAGAAGGGCTTCGAGGACCGCACCCTGATCGACGGGCTGTCCTTCACCCTGCCGCGCAACGGCATCGTCGGTGTCATCGGCCCGAACGGCGTCGGCAAGACCACCTTGTTCAAGACCATCGTCGGGCTCGAGCCCCTCGACGGCGGCGAGCTCAAGATCGGTGACTCCGTCAAGATTTCCTACGCGGACCAGAGCCGCGGCGGCATCGACCCGAACAAAACCCTGTGGGAGGTTGTCTCCGACGGCCTCGACTACATCCAGGTCGGCCACGTCGAAATGCCGTCCCGTGCCTACGTCGCCGCCTTCGGCTTCAAGGGCCCAGACCAGCAGAAGAAAGCCGGGGTGCTCTCCGGTGGTGAGCGCAACCGCCTGAACCTCGCCTTGACCCTCAAACAGGGCGGAAACCTGCTGCTCCTCGATGAGCCGACTAACGACCTCGACGTCGAGACCCTCAGCAGCCTCGAAAACGCCCTGCTCGAATTCCCGGGCTGCGCCGTTGTGGTCTCGCACGACCGCTGGTTCCTGGACCGGGTGGCCACCCACATCCTCGCCTACGAAGGCGACGAGGAGAACCCCTCGAAGTGGTACTGGTTCGAGGGCAACTTCGAATCCTACGAGGAGAACAAGGTCGAGCGCCTGGGACCGGATGCCGCCAAACCGCACCGCGTGACCCACCGCCGCCTCACCCGCGACTAAGCCCGCGAGGCGCAGAGCGGAAAAGTGAAGGCCGGCTCCCCACAGGGGAGCCGGCCTTCTCGCATGTAACCAGCCACCACGCTCAAGAGCGCGGAGGATCAGCCGCGTTCGGCCTTGCGCATCTGGTGCTGCAGAACCTTGGACTGGACGGCGCCCTTGACCTTGTTCTTGAGGTCCGTCGGGACCCGGATCATGCCTTCCTGCGCCACCGTGGCCACATGCCGGCCGTCGCGTCTGAAGATCTTGCCGGTGGCCAGGCCGCGGGCGCCCTGGGCGCTCGGGGACTCCTGCACGTAGAGCAGCCACTCGTCCACCCGGACCGGCCGATGCCACCACATGGCGTGGTCCAGGCTGGCCACCGACATGCCCGGGGTAATCCAGCTCATCCCGTGCTTGCGGAGGATGGATTCGAGCAGGGTGTAGTCGCTGGCATAGGCCAGGGCGGCGCGGTGCAGGTCCGGATCGTCTGGCATGGGTCCGAAGGTCTTCATCCAGACGGCGTTTCGCGGTTCCTTGTTGCCCTTGGCCGAGACGTACAGTGCCGGGTCGACGTGCCGGATGTCGAAGGGCCGCTCGTAAGCCCAGTGGCGTGCCACGGGGTGGTCGAACTTCCCCAGCAGGTCAGCTGTGCTGGGCAGCGACTCCGGCGCGGGGATGCCGGCCGGCATCTCGGTCTGGTGTTCGATTCCCTCGTCCTCGTCCTGGAACGACGCGATCATGGACAGGATGGGCATGCCCTCCTGGTACGCGTGTACACGCCGTGCCGAGAACGAGCGGCCGTCCCGCAACCGCTGCACGCCGAAAGTGATCGGCTTGTTGGCGTCCCCCGGCCGTAGGAAATAGCCATGCATGGAATGCACACCCCGCCCCTCGGGAACCGTCCGGCTCCCGGCGATCAGCGACTGGGCGAGCACCTGGCCTCCGAACACGCGGTGCCGGGGCTGCTGCTGCGAGGGGCCCATAAAGATGTCCTCATCCGTCCGGGCGCCCTCCAGCTCACCGAGGTTCAACAATTGGAGGAGCGAGGAGGTGGGGTCCTGTGTCGGCGGCCCCTGCAATCCGGCTTCGGCTTCAGTCATGGTTCGACTCTAGACGTCCCTCCGGCACGGCCCCAAAGAGGCACAGCCGGTAGAGTCGATATTGTGTCTGACGTCCTAACCCTGCCCCTGCAGTTCACCGATCCCCGCGACCTCGCAGATCTGCGCACCTTCGCCACCCGCGCCAAGACGATCGACGACGGCGCCATCCGCCTTCAGGCCTCCGGCCCGGTGCTCGCCGCCTATGTGTGTGTGCTGCGGCCGCGGCTGCTGGGGGAGTCGACACCGACGATCCTCGGACTGCGGACCATGGCCCTGGCGCGGCCGGCGGACACCGATGTCACCGTCCCGATCTCCGCGGTGCTGGACCGGCTGGCACGTGCGGGGGAGAACGACGTCGAGCTGCCGCTGCCGCCGGTCACCGTCACCGAATCCTGGGCCGGCGTGGGCGCTCCCCGCACCGGGTGGGAGGCCGTGGTCACGCTCCCGGACGCCGGTCTGCGCCGGTCCGCCGAAGCCGGCATCACCGAGATCGCCGCGATAATCCCGGACAAACCCGGAGCCCTCATCGTCAACAACGCCCGCGCCACGGTCTGGGGACGGGAACTGCCGGGCGCCGGCGGGCTCCCGCTAGGCGCCGCCTTCGCGGCCCTCACCCTCGGCTTCCTCGCCGACGGCGAACAGCAGCTCTACCGGGCCGGCCGCTGGTTCCGGCTCAGCGGAGCCCGCGGGCACGTCCTGGCCCGCACCGGTACGGGACTCTAGATCCCGCCCAGAAGTGATGCGTTCCTTGGGTGGACGCGCCGGGTCAGCGCACGGTGGGGGGCCGTCCTCCTCGGCAACAAAGAACTTTCGACGGTCGGTATCCATCCGCACATGGGACGCTTGCAGCCCGGATACCCGACTGGGTATTATTGAGACAGAAAGACCCCGGAGACATTCCCCCAAGTGCCTCCGGGGTCTTTCCACGTGTTTCACCAGGCTCCGGAGACCCGGGCATCCGGCAACGCCCCTTCTTGACGGGCCCTGACATACTGAGCGCATGAGCGGCGCATCGTTACTGGATCCTCCGGTCGAGCGACACATCGGCTTCAACGATGCCCTGCATCCGGACTGCAGCTGGATCCGCATGCTGCGCTTCGCGGTCGGGGTTTTCGTGCTCGTCGCCCTCGCCCAAAAGACGTACGACGCGACGCAGCCCGGCAACGACGTGGATGCCTTCCAGCTCTACTCGGAGTTCACGGTCCAGTCCAACCTCGTTGTCGGGCTCGTGCTCATCGCGTCCGCCGCCCGGCCACGGACCCGGCTGCCGGAGTGGTGGGACCACCTGTTCGGGGCGCTGGTCTTCTACCTGGTGATGACCGGCATCATCTACGCGGTGCTGGTGGCCCCGCCGGACGAGCCGTGGTGGAGCTGGGACATGTACTGGCCCCAGCTCGCGCACCACCGGCTGGCTCCGCTGTTCGTCACGCTCGACTGGCTCCTCGTCACCAGGGCGGTGCGCGGCACATGGCGGCGGCCGATCGTGTGGCTCAGCTACCCCGTTGCCTTCCTCATCTTCTCGTGGGTGCGCGGCGCGATCGACGGCTGGTACGTCTACGATTTCCTTGATCCCACGCTCGGTGGAGGGTGGCCGGCCGCGCTAACGACGACGGCCCGGGTCCTCGTCGCCTTCCTCGTGATCGCTGTCCTGGTGCATGTCGCCGGCAACGGGCGCGCTGCGCTGGCCACAGGGCGCGACCGGCGCTGATCACAGGTCCATCAGGGACCCCACCGAACCCCCGGGGCCGGTCTCAGGCCCCGGACGGGCTGTTCACCATGGAGAGGGCCGCCCGCTCCATGTAGTCCCAGAGGGTCCCCTCGTACAGCGGCGGCAGCTCCAGGGCATCCACCGCGGTGCGCATGTGGAACAGCCACCGTTCCTTGGCTTCCGGGGTGACCCGGAAGGGCATGTGGCGCATCCTCAGCCGGGGGTGCCCGCGCTCCTCGCCGTACGTCGTCGGGCCGCCCCAATACTGCTCGAGGAACATCAGGAAACGCCGCTTGGCGGGGCCCAGATCCTCCTCCGGATACATCGGCCGCAGCAGCGGGTCAGTCGCCACGCCGTCGTAGAACACATCGACGAGCTTCACGAAGGTTTCGTGGCCGCCCACGGCGTCGTAAAAGTTGTCCGTGTAGCCGGGCTGGCTGAACGGATCGTTCTGGAGCAGCTGCTTGGGCTGGCGGGGTTCGCCGGCGATGGGAATCGTCATGGTTCTATTCTCCGGCCTTCTGCTGGGGTGTGCTGTCGGCCTCGTCAGCCGGCGGCGTGACAGGGGGAAGGTAGGTGCCCTGGGAGCGGTTGCCCACGCGCAGGATTTCGCCGTTGCGCAGGTACCAGATGGTGCCGTCCTCCGCCCGGACCCGGGTGATCCGCAGGTTCATGGCCTCAACCGTGCCCACCACTTCGGAGGTCTCGATGATGTCGCCGATCCCGTACTGGTCCTCCATGGTGATGAAGATGCCGGCCAGGAAATCGCGGATCAGCTGCTGGGCGCCGAAACCGATGGCGATACCGAGGATGCCGACGCTGGTCAGGATCGGCGCAACGTCGACGTTCAGGTTCTTGAGCACGTACACGCTGGTGAGGATGGACACCAGTACGCCCACCACGCTGCTGAGCAGCGCACCGACGGTGTTGGCCCGCTGGACCCGGCGCTCGTGGTCCAGGGCGCGGAAGGCGGGGGCCACCCAGCGGAAGTGCGGCTTCTTGAACAGGGTGCTGCCCGCGGCGACACGCTTGGTGATTCCGGCGATCACGAAGGACGCCACCAGCCACACGGCGACGCCGACACCCAGGCTGATGATGACACCCGGCACGTTGATGGCCGAGATGTCCGGAGGGGTGATGGGTTCGGTCGTGGTCATGCTGTACATCGGCGGGGGTACTCCTCGTTGCTGCGTTCCTGCGGCCGGCCGGTATCGCCGGGCTGGGCGTCCAGAGAGGCGGACGGCGTTCGCCGGGCGCATAACGCTCTGGTCCCATTCAACATTAGCGCCGTACCGTGGCCCCATGCGCATCCTGGTCCTCGGCGGGACGGTCTTCTGTCAGCAGAAATAGTCCGGCAGGCCCTGGCCGCGGGCCACGACGTTACGTCCCTGGCGCGCGGGACCGTTTCGCCACCCCCGGACGGCGCCACCTGGCTACGGGCGGACCGCTCGGAGGGCGCCGCCGCGTACCCGGCCGCCTGCAAGGGGGCCGCCTCCGACGGCGCGTGGGACGCCGTCGTCGACGTCTCGCGGGACCCCGGGCAGCCTTGGGGAAGCACTTGAGGCGCCGGGAATTACGGCGAAGCCAAGGCCGCCATCGAGCACTGGACCATGGAACTCGCCTGGGACAGGGCCCATATCTGCCGGGCCGGGCTCATCGGCGGCCCGGGCCTGCCGGCGCCGGCTGGGCCGTTCAGCCCGCCTGCCCCTCGAGCACCACACTCGGCTCGTGCAGCACCGGGAAGTTGACGCTCCGGGCGATGAAGCAGACCCTGTTCGCCCCGGTGTGCAGTTCCTCCATGAGTTCCTCCGCCACCGGCGCAGCGACGGTTACCCGGGGCTTGAGCGTGACCGATTCAAACTGTCCGCTGCCGTCCCGGTTGGTCCGCATCAGTCCCTCGGCCCGGTCCTCATACGCCGTGACCACCACGCCGTGCTTCACGGCCACGTGCAGGAAGGACAGCATGTGGCACTGGGACAGGGCGGCCAGCAGCAGCTGCTCCGGGTTGTAGCGGGTCCGGTCGCCGTGGAACGTGGGGTCCGCTGAACCCCGCAGGACGGGCAGCCCGGGGATCTCGACGTCGTGATCCCGTGAATAGCCGCGGTAGGACGCCGTCCCCTCGCCAAGGTTCCCGGTCCAGCGGACTGTCAGCGCATAGCGGTGCTCATCGAGGCTCATGCGGCCAGTCTAGAACGACGGAACCCCGGCGCCGCACGGGGCAGCGCCGGGGTTCCCGGAGTCCTGGGGTCAGGTGGCTACCCGACGTCGGCCTCGCGGGCCCGCAGCGCGCGTGCCACACCGTCGCGGTTCTCCAGCATCATCCGCCGGAGGGCCGCGCTGTCCTCCGGCAGCGAGGCCAGGAACTCATCCGTGCGGTCCACGGTCGCCTGGGTGGTCAGCTGCGCCGGGTAGAGCCCGACGACGATCTGCTGGGCCAGCGCGTGCGTGCGCTCCCTGACGATGCCCGGGACCGCGTCGAAGTACTTCTCGGCGTACGGCTCCAGCAGGGAGGTGTCCAGCACCCGGGTGAAGCCGCTGACGGCTGAACCCTGGAGTGCGTTGGACAGCTCGCCCTTGACCACTATCGAGTCCCAGGCCGCGGCCTTCGCCTCAGGAGTCGGAATGGCCGCCTTGGCGAGGGCTGCCGCGTTCTGCCCGGTGGCGGTGTTGTCGTGCCCGAGTTCGGCGTCGATCGTCTCCTGCCCGGCGCGGCCGCCGGCGACGAGGGAGGTGATCAATTCCCAGCGGAGGTCCTGGTCCACGGTGAGACCCTCCAGCGTCAGGCTGCCCTCCAGCAGACCGGCGACAGTGTCCAGTTGTCCGGTGCTGCGGGCCAGCAGGGCATAGGACTTGACGAACTGCAGCTGGGCGTCGGAGCCCGCCGGGACACCGGAAGCCAGCGCCCAGAGCCGGTCGGCGGCGGCAACCGCGGTGGCTTCCTTGTGTTCCGGAGCCACATAGAAATTCAGTGTCGTGGCCAGCTGGCGCAGCTGGACCAGGATCACCGAGGAGTCGGATTCCTCGGCGATGTTGGCCAGGATGAGTTCCACGTAGCCGCGGGCGGGCGTTTCGCCGTCGCGGGCCGCATCCCAGGCCGACCCCCACACCAGGGTCCGGGGAAGGCTCTGGCTGAAGTCCTTGAGGTGGGCCGTGGCCGTGGCGAGGGACTTCGGATCGAGGCGGACCTTGGCGTAGGCGAGGTCGTCGTCGTTGAGCAGGATCAGGTCCGGACGGGCCAATCCGGCCAGCGACGGAACTTCGGTGCGCCCGCCGTCGACGTCGAGCTCCTCGCGGTGGACGCGTTCCAGCTTCCCGGCGGCGGTGAGGTTGTAGAAGCCGACGGCGAGCCGGTGCGGGCGGATGGTGGGCTGGGCCTCCGTAGCGGACTGCAGGATCGCGAACGAGGAGATCGTCCCGTCCTCACCCACGGCGAGCTCGGGCTTGAGCGTGTTGACGCCGGCAGTCTCCAGCCAGAGCTGCCCCCACTGGTCCAGGTCACGGCCGCTGGCCTTCTCGAGCTCAGCCATCAGGTCGCTGAGCTCGGTGTTCCGCCAGGCATGCTTGCGGAAGTACTCGCGGACACCGGCCATGAACTCCTCCGGGCCCACCCACGCCACCAGCTGGCGGAGCACCGAGGCCCCCTTGGCATAGGTGATGCCGTCGAAGTTCACCTCGACGTCCTCCAGGTCATTGATCTCGGCGAAGATCGGGTGGGTAGTGGGGAGTTGGTCCTGGCGGTAGGCCCAGGACTTCTCCACTGAGGCGAAGGTGGTCCACGCGCGGTCGAACCGGGTGTTTTCCACGGCGGCCAGGTGGGACATGTACTCGGCGAAGGACTCGTTGAGCCAGAGGTCGTTCCACCAGCGCATCGTCACGAGGTCCCCGAACCACATGTGGGCGAGCTCGTGGAGCACGGTTATGGCACGGCGCTCCACCTGTGCGTCCGTGACCTTGCTCCGGAAGACATAGCCTTCCAGGATGGTCACGGCCCCGGCGTTTTCCATGGCTCCGGCGTTGAACTCCGGCACGAAGAGCTGGTCGTACTTCTCGAACGGGTACGGGCAGCCGAACTGCGCCTCGAAGAACTCGAAGCCCTGGCGGGTGAGTTCGAAGATGTTGTCCGCATCGAGGTACTGCATCAGGGATTTGCGCGCGAAGACCCCCAGCGGGGTGACCTTCCCGTCAGCGGAGACCACTTCACTGCGGACGCACTGGTACGGCCCCGCGATCAGGGCCGTGACGTAGGAGGAGAGCCGCGGCGTGGGGGTGAACTCCCAGACCGAGCGGGCTCCGCCGTCGGTGCCGGGGATGGTCTCGACCGGCTCCGGGGTGGGGGAATTGGACACGATGTCCCAGTGCGAGGGGGCAATCACCGTGAAGGTGAAGCTGGCCTTGAGGTCGGGCTGTTCAAACACGGCGAACACCCGCCGGGAATCCGGAACCTCGAACTGGGTGTAGAGGTACACCTCATGGTCCACCGGATCAACGAAGCGGTGCAGGCCTTCGCCCGTGTTCATGTACGGGGCCTCGGCGACGACCAGCAGCTCGTTGTCCGCCGCCAGATCCGGCAGCTGGATGCGGATGCCGTCAGACACCTCGGCCGGGTCGAGCTCGCGCCCGTTCAGGGTCACACTCTGCACGGCGTCGGTGACGGCGTCGATGAACGTCGAGGACCCCGGCTTGGCCGTGAACTTCACGGCGGTGGTGGTGCCGAAGACTTTCTCCCCGCGGGTCAGGTCAAGCTCGACCTCGTAGGAGTCGACGGCGATCAGTTCGGCGCGCTCGCGTGCTTCGGCGCGCGTCAGGTTCATTCCGGGCAAAGTTGGGCCTCCAGGGATGCGTGGGGATGGGAGAACTCGTTACTGTGAAATTATTCTTTCACTTCTGCGGCGCTTGGCAAGTTGCCTGGGTCACACCAAGGTACCTAAGGCCGAATCGCCGGGAGTAGCGTTGGGGATATGGGAAAGTTTCGGGATTCCGTTGACGTTAGGGCGCTGCGCTTCGCCGTGGGGTTTCCGCTGGTGCTGGCCGCAGCGTTTGTAGTGTGTGCCCTCCTCCTCCGGTCCGATCTGCCCGAGCCGCTGGCCGTCCGTTGGGCCGAGGGCGTTGCCGCGGACTTCGCGCCGTTCGGGGCGGTCGTTGGCGTCGGTGCGGCCATGATCGTCCTGTTCGGCGGGGCCGTGCTGGTGCAGGCCGTGCCGCTGTCCCGTCCGGCCATCATGCGCCGGATCATGATGGGCACCGGGCTGTTCGTGAGCCTGTTCATCACCACCGTCCTCGCCGCCGTGCTGGTTGGACAGCTCGGCCTGGCGGATGCGGGGGAGGCGCAGGTGGATGTCGCCGTGCTCGCCATGGGCAGCGGGGCCGCCCTGGGCCTGGGCGTGGTTATGGGCTTCGTCTTCAAAGCCGACGAACGCTGGTCCACGGACGACGACCGGGCCATGGCCGAAGCCCTGGCCCGCGAGCTCGACCCCGACCTGGCTCGGGACTCGGTTAGCCTGTGGGTCCACGCCCGCAGTTCGGTCTTTGTGATGCTCGGGATCGCCACCTTGCTTCCCGCCGCGCTCCTCACCATCGCCGTACCCTGGCTCGCTGCGCTCCTCGTCGCCGTGGCCCTGCTGGCTGCCGCGTGCCTGTTCGCCCGCATCCGGGTGGACCGGAGCGGGCTGCGGGTCTTTGCCGCCGGATTCGTCAGGGTGATGGACGTGCCGGCCGCTGCCATCGAGGCGGCGACGCCGAAAGAGGTCAAGGCAGCCGACTACGGCGGCTGGGGATACCGCAGCCACGGCACCACGACGGCGCTGCTCGTCAGCAGCGGACCGGCAGTCGTCGTCGACCGTTCCGACGGCCGGACCCTGACCGTCAGCGGCGGGAGTGCCACGACGGCGGACAACGTCGCGCAGGTGATCTCACGGGTGGCGGCTCGGGCGCACCGGCCCGGCGGGGCGGCCGGTGTGTGAAGTCGTCCCCGGCGGCCGAACAGGCCCGCCGGCCCGTGCCCTAGTAGGCTGGGAACAGCCTCTTTCTCCGCACCCGCAGGCCATGTGACTCCACTGATCTGCCGAACTGAACGGATACGCCGTGACCCCCTCTGACCTCCCGCGCGTGCACATCGCCACGGACCACGCCGGCATGGAACTCAGCGCCCACCTCGTCAGCCACCTCGGCGCGAAGGGCTACGAGGTCCTCGACCACGGACCCGACGTCTACGACGCCCTCGACGACTACCCCTCGTTCTGCATCAATGCCGCGCTCGCGGTGGTGGCGGACCAGGAAGCCGGCACCAACGCCCTTGGAATTGTCCTCGGCGGGTCCGGCAACGGCGAGCAGATCGCGGCCAACAAGGTCAAGGGCGTCCGCGCCGCGCTGGCCTGGAACCTGTCCACCGCGAAGCTGGCCCGCGAGCACAACGACGCCAACGTCGTCGCCGTCGGCGGCCGCCAGCACAGCGTCGGCGAGGCCACGGAAATCATCGAGGCCTTCCTGGCCGAGCCCTTCAGCAACGACGAGCGCCACGTCCGCCGGATCGGCAAGATTGCCGCCTACGAGCGCACCGGCGAGGTCATCGCCTAGTGCCGGAAGGGCATTCCGTCCACCGGCTGGCCCGCCAGTTCGGGGACGTCTTCACGGGGGAGAGGCTCGCCGTGTCCAGCCCGCAGGGGCGCTTCGTTCACGGCGCGGCGCTGTTGGACGGCCACACCCTCACAGGCTCCGCGGCGCACGGGAAACACCTCTTCCTGGAGTTCGAGCACGGACTGCTGCTGCACGTCCACCTGGGCCTCTACGGCGCCTGGGACTTCGGCGGCGACGCCGGCTTCCGGGGCGCGTCCAGCATCGGCGCGCCCCGCAAAGTGGGGGAGCGGGAGGTCTACGACGACGGCGCAGCGGCCGGGCCCGCCGGGTACGGGGGCCCGCCCGCCCCGATCGGTGCCGTCCGCGTCCGACTCGCCAGCGCCCACGGCTGGGCCGACCTCCGCGGCGCGACAACCTGCGAGACGGTCACGGAAGCGGAGGCGGCAGCTGTCCTGGCACGGCTCGGCCCCGACCCGCTGCGGAACCTTCCGGGCGACAGGGACTCCTTCGCCGCAGGGCTGGCCAAACGCACGCCGCTCGCGGCCCTGCTGATGGACCAGAAGGTCATTGCCGGCGTCGGCAACGTGTACCGCGCCGAGCTGCTCTTCCGCCAGGGCCTGGACCCCTGGCTGCCGGGAAAGGAGCTGTCCGCGGAGGCGGCCGGCCGGCTCTGGGACGACACCGTCGCGATGATGTCCGACGGCGTCCGCGACGGCCGGATCATCACCACACCCCCGCGCTATTGGAGCGGGCCCGACGGTGGTGCCTCGCTGGGCGGCCCATCCCGCGGCCTCCCCGCCCCGGAAGAGTCCCACTTCGTCTACCGGCGGCAGGGTCTCGACTGCCGGAACTGCGGAACGCCGGTTGCGCTGACCGAGCTCGGCGCCCGCAAGCTCTACTGGTGCCCGTCCTGCCAGGCGTGAGCGGCGCACCCACCGGCACAACAAAAGCCCCTCCGAAGAGGGGCTTTTTCGTCATATTCTGGAGGGGACGACGGGAATCGAACCCGCGTAATCAGTTTGGAAGACTGAGGCTTTACCATTAAGCTACGTCCCCGGGACTGTGCAGGAACTTTCTGCAAATCTTCCGGGCGGCTGTTGAAGCCGGATACAACTAAACCTAATTCAGGGCCCCGGTGTCAAATGTGCAAATGGGCGCAGAATGACCGTAGACTGTTCTGTGCACTTACGGGGTGTAGCTCAGCTTGGCTAGAGCACCTGCTTTGGGAGCAGGAAGTCGCAGGTTCAAATCCTGTCACCCCGACTCTGCAGGTACAGCCAGACCCTTGGCGGTGCAGAACCCCACCCCCTAAAACCAGGAGTACTTAGACTGTGAAGAGCGCTGTCGAGAACCTCACCCCCACGCGGGTCAAGCTCAATGTTGAGGTCCCCTTTGAGGAATTGAAGCCCAGCATCGCAGAGGCATACAAGACTGTTGCTTCGCAGATCCAGGTCCCCGGCTTCCGCAAGGGCAAGGTCCCCTCCAAGCTCATTGACCAGCGCGTTGGCCGTGGCTACGTGTTGGAGACCGCCATCAACGAAGGCCTCAACGGCTGGTACCAGGCAGCAGTTCAGGAAACCGGCATCCGCCCGCTGAGCCGTCCCGAGGTCGAAATCACCGAGGTTCCGGACCCGTCCGCCACCGACGGTGAACTGAAGTTCCACGCCGAGGTTGACGTCCGCCCCGAAATCGAACTGCCCGACTACGCCGGCATCAAGGTTGAGGTTGCCGCGGCTGAGTCCACCGACGCCGACGTCGACAAGGCCCTTGACGAACTCCGCGGCCGCTTCGGCACGCTGAAGTCCGTGGACCGTCCGGCCGCCGATAAGGACTTCCTGACGATCGACATCACTGCCTCCATCGACGGCGCCGAGGTTGATTCCGCCACCGGCCTGTCCTACCAGGTCGGCGCCGGCACCATGCTCGAAGGCCTCGACGAAGCAGTCGCCGGCCTCAGCGCCGACGAGGACGCCATCTTCGACACCACCCTTGTAGGTGGCGAGCACGCCGGCGAGTCCGCCCAGGTCAAGGTTGTCGTCAAGTCCGTCAAGGAGCGCGAGCTTCCCGAGGCTGACGATGACTTCGCCCAGCTGGCCTCCGAATTTGACACCCTTGCCGAACTGCGCGAGGACCTCGCCAAGCAGGCCGCAGAGTCCAAGGTCGTCGAGCAGGGCGTTGAGGCCCGCGACAAGGTCCTCGACAAGCTCGTTGAGCTCGTAGCGGTTCCCGTTCCGGAATCCGTCGTCGAAGAGCAGCTCGAGCAGCACTTCAACGCCGAGAACGCCCACGGTGAAGGCGAGCACGACACCGAGGAGCACCGCGCCGAGGTCAAGGCCAACACCGAGCGCGCCTTCCAGAACGAGATCATCCTTGACGCCATCGCCGAAAAGGAAGAAGTCAACGTCAGCCAGAACGAGCTGATCGACTACATCGTCACCACCGCCGGCCAGTACGGCATGGACCCGAACCAGTTCGCCCAGATCATTGATCAGAGCGGCCAGGTACCCATGATGGTTTCCGAGGTCCGCCGCCGCAAGGCGCTGGCCGTAGTCCTGGGCCAGGCCGAGGTCACCGACACCGAGGGCAACAAGGTTGACCTCAGCGACTTCGTCCGCCCCGGCGGCGAAGAGGCACCGGTTGAGGCAGCAGGCGAGACCGAAGCCGACGTCGAGGACGCCGCTTCCGACGAAGCAGCAGCCGAGACCGCGAAGAACGATGATCCGGCAGCAGTGAAGTTCTAAGACTTTTCTGTTCCCGCAGTTCCTGCCGCACCCCCGGATCCTCAATCCGGGGGTGCGGCCTTTTAAGCCGGGGATGAACCCTCCCGGGCAATCGTGCGCCGTCAGCGAACAGCCCGGCGCCTGAGCACACTGGTGCCGGGAAAACCGTTAGTGTCCATGTAGGAAAGTTCAGTGATGTCGTCCAGTGGCGTCACCGTCGCCAGCGAGAGGTAAGTACATATGTCACAGCAAGCAGGGGCACCCCGGATGGCTACTGTCGATCCGGCAGCCCAGGATAACTACATTTACAACCGCCTGCTGAAAGAGCGCATCATCTGGCTCGGCTCCGAGGTCCGCGACGAGAACGCCAACGCGATCTGCTCGCAGCTGCTGCTGCTCTCGGCCGAGAACCCCGAGAAGGATATCTACCTCTACATCAACTCACCGGGCGGCTCCGTCACGGCCGGCATGGCCATCTACGACACGATGCAATTCATCCCGAACGACGTCGTCACCGTCGCCACCGGCCTCGCCGCCTCGATGGGACAGTTCCTGCTCTCCTCCGGCACCAAGGGCAAGCGCTACGCCACCCCCAACGCCCGTATCCTGATGCACCAGCCCTCCGGCGGCATCGGCGGCACGGCCTCGGACATCAAGATCCAGGCCGAGCTCATCTTGCACATGAAGAAGGTCATGGCCGAACTGACGGCCGACCAGACCGGGCAGTCGGTCGAGACCATCCTCAGGGACAACGACCGCGACAAGTGGTTCACGGCCAAGGAAGCCCTTGAATACGGCTTCTTCGACAAGATCGCGGCGCACGCGGGATCCGTGGCCGGCGGCGGCGGAACCAACGCCGACTCCAATGGCTCAGTCACCGACTCAACCGACGATGCCCCCGAGAACTGACCGGCACGTAGACAGCAATGAATTCAGGAGCAATGAACATGAACTACAACTTCGGTTCGACTGCCGGTAACCTCCCGAGCAGCCGCTATGTGCTGCCGCAGTTCGAAGAGCGCACCCCCTATGGCTTCAAGCGCCAGGACCCGTACACCAAGCTGTTCGAGGATCGCATCATCTTCCTCGGCGTCCAGGTGGACGACGCGTCGGCCGATGACGTGATGGCGCAGCTGCTCGTGCTCGAGTCCACCGACCCGGACCGCGACATCACGCTCTACATCAACTCCCCGGGCGGCTCCTTCACCGCCATGACGGCGATCTACGACACCATGACGTACATCCGCCCGGAGATCCAGACCGTCTGCCTCGGCCAGGCCGCCAGTGCCGCTGCCGTGCTCCTCGCGGCCGGTACGCCGGGCAAGCGCCTGGCCTTGCCGAACGCCCGGGTCCTGATCCACCAGCCCTCGCTGTCCGGTGGCCAGGGTGGCCAGGCTTCCGACCTGGAGATCCAGGCTGCTGAGGTCATGCGCATGCGGGCCTGGCTCGAGGACACGCTGGCGAAGCACTCCGGCCGGACGCCGGAGCAGGTCAACAACGATATCGAGCGCGACAAGATCCTCACCGCCGCCGAGGCCATGCAGTACGGCCTGATTGACCAGGTGCTGGATTCCCGCAAGATGAAGCCCCAGGCAATCACCAAGTAGCAGGGCATCAGGTAACAAGCAGTACCCGACGCCGGTGCGGCCCATTTTAAGTGGCCGCACCGGCGTCGGCTTTCCACCCAACAGGCCCAAAGTGACCTAGAGTGGAACATGTCACGGCTGGCGTCTCCCAAGGCACGCCCGTGATTCCAGTAACGGGTGCAGCGCTGCGCAGGAGAAGAACACGGCCAGCAGCAAGATTCTAAAAGGGGTTCACATATGGCTCGGATTGGCGAGAGCACGGATCTGCTGAAGTGTTCTTTCTGCGGAAAGAGCCAGAAGCAGGTTCGGAAGCTCATTGCCGGGCCCGGCGTCTACATCTGCGACGAGTGCATTGAACTCTGCAACGAGATCATTGAAGAAGAACTCGCCGAAGTAGCTGACCTGGGCAGTTTCGAACTGCCCAAGCCCCGCGAGATCTTTGATTTCCTTCAGGAATATGTCATTGGCCAGGAGCCCGCCAAACGCTCGCTCGCCGTCGCGGTCTACAACCACTACAAGCGCATCCAGGCCGGGCACGCGCCCAAGAGCGGCAGCCTCGCCGAAGGCGTCCATCACGACGACGTCGAGATCGCCAAGTCCAACATCCTGCTCATCGGCCCGACCGGCTGCGGCAAGACCTACCTCGCGCAGACCCTGGCCCGCCGCCTCAACGTCCCCTTCGCCGTCGCCGACGCCACCGCGCTGACTGAAGCCGGCTATGTCGGCGAGGACGTCGAGAACATCCTGCTGAAGCTCATCCAGGCCGCCGACTACGACGTCAAGAAGGCCGAGCAGGGCATCATCTACATCGATGAGATCGACAAAATCTCGCGTAAGAGCGAGAACCCCTCCATCACCCGTGACGTCTCGGGCGAGGGGGTGCAGCAGGCCCTGCTGAAGATCCTCGAGGGCACCGTCGCCTCGGTACCGCCGCAGGGCGGCCGCAAGCACCCGCACCAGGAATTCATCCAGATCGACACCACGAATGTGCTCTTCATCGTCGCCGGCGCCTTTGCCGGCCTCGAGGAAATCATCGGTTCGCGGTCCGGGCGCAAGGGCATCGGGTTCGGCGCTCCGCTCAATGAGGTCAAAAACAACACCGATTCCTACGGCGAGGTCATGCCCGAGGACCTGCTGAAGTTCGGGCTCATTCCGGAATTCATTGGCCGCCTCCCGGTCATCACCACGGTCTCCAACCTGGACCGGGCTGCGCTCATCCAGATCCTGTCCACGCCGAAGAACGCGCTGGTAAAGCAGTACCAGAAGATGTTCCAGCTCGACGGTGTCGAGTTGGTCTTCGACGAGGAGGCGCTGAACACGATCGCGGACCAGGCGCTCGAACGCGGCACCGGCGCCCGCGGGCTCCGCGCCATCATGGAGGAAGTCCTGCTCCCGGTGATGTTCGACCTGCCCAGCCGCGACGACATCGCCACGGTCGTCATCACGGAAGACGTCGTCTCCAAGAAGGCCGCGCCGACGATGATCGCCCACGACGTCAAGCGACGCAAGTCCGCCTGATCCGGAATAAACAAGCCGCACCGTTCGCTGTCGCCTGTGACGCGTCCAGTCTTTGGGCTGGCGCCGTGCACCCTTTTCCCCCGCAGACTTCCCAAGGAGAACACCTGTGCCTGAAACCAACAAAGCTGACTTCTGGTTTGACCCGATGTGCCCGTTTGCCTGGGTGACCTCCCGCTGGATCAGCGAGGTGGAAGACGTCCGCGACATCAGCACCGAATGGCACGTCATGAGCCTGGCCATGCTCAACGACGGCCGCGAGGAGCTCCCGGAGGAGTACAAGGCGTTCCTGGTCAAGGCCTGGGCGCCGGTGCGGGTCATCACGGCTGCCGCCGAGCAGCATGGCACCGAGCACATCAAGGCCCTTTACGACGCCATGGGCACCAAGATCCACAACGAGGGCAACAAGGACATCGCCGAGGTCATCTCGAAGTCCCTCGCCGAAGTCGGCCTGCCCGCGGAACTGGCAGCAGCCGGCCAGGACGATGCCTTCGACGCCGCGCTGCGGACGAGCCACGAAGCTGGAATCTCGCTGGTGGGCCAGGACGTGGGCACACCCATCGTTGCGTTCAACGGAACCGCCTTCTTCGGTCCCGTGCTCACGCGCATCCCGCGGGGCGAGGAAGCCGGGCGCCTGTGGGATGCCTCGGTGGCCCTGGCCTCGTTCCCGTACTTCTTTGAAATCAAGCGCAGCCGCACCGAAGACCCGGTCTTCAACTAAGGCCCGGACGGGCAAGGAACGCCGCCCGGAGGGCAGCAAAGAGCCCCGGAAGAACTACTCTGATGTAGTTCTTCCGGGGCTCTTGTGCATCCGCCAGGACCGGATCACAATAGAACTTACCCACTCCGAAAGAAGCGGGACGCAGGAACCAAAGATTCAGTGACACTTTCGACGCAGCCTTCGGCAAAGTCAGATGATGGCTACCAGTGACGAGGTAGGAAGACCTGAAAATCCAAGGATTCTGCCAGATTGTCTAAGACGTCACGTGACAATCGAAAAGTCGAAGCCCCACCAACGGCAAAACGCTGATGGGGCTTCCCCTTTGCCCAAAAACCGGCCCGCTGAGCAGATCCGAAGGAACAAGCCCGGCGGCGCCGCTACGGCGGCCCTTATGCCTGGGCGGGCGCCTCCGCCGGCGCCAGGACCACGTCGCTGACGGTCAGTTCGCCGTTGCCGCCCACCAGGGTCAGCTCCCGCGCGTTGGCCGCGGCCTTGAGATCCGCCAGGCCGGCTTTCAGCTGCATGGTGAGGGAATCCGGAGCCGTGATGGTCGCGGACAGCACCTCGGTGCGCTGCTTGACCTTGGCCTCCGACTTGGCCTTGCGGATGCCGCTGAGCGCGGTCCCGACGGTGGCCAGCAGGTTGGTGTCCCCGTCGATCTCGACGGCGGCCGGCCACTGGGCGCGGTGCACCGAACCGGTGCGCCACCAGCTCCAGACTTCTTCCGTGGCGAAGGGCAGGAACGGGGCGAAGAGGCGCAGCAGCGTGTCCAGGCTCGTCGCCAGCGCCGCGAGGACGGAGGCCTGTTCGGCTTCGCCGGCGGCACCGTAGGCGCGGTCCTTGATGAGCTCCACGTAGTCATCGGTGAAGTGCCAGAAGAAGCTCTCCGTGATCTGCAGGGCCCGGGCGTAGTCGTAGTTTTCGAACGCCTTCGTGGCCTGCTGGACCACATCGGAGAGCTGCGCGAGCACGGCCCGGTCCAGGGGGTTGCCCAGCACGGACAGGTCAGCGGAAACCACCGAGTCCTCCGTGGCGCCCAGGTTCAGGACGAACTTGGAGGCGTTGAGCAGCTTGATCGCCAGCCGGCGGCCGATCTTCATCTGCGCGATCTCGTAGGCCGTGTCCGCGCCGAGCTTGGCCGAGGCCGCCCAGTAGCGGACGGCGTCGGAGCCGTACTCCTCCAGCACATCGGTGGGGACGATCACGTTGCCCTTGGACTTGGACATCTTCTTGCGGTCCGGATCCAGGATCCAGCCGGAGATGGCGGCGTGCTTCCACGGCGCGGAGTCCTGCAGGGCGTCGGCGCGCACCGCGGAGGAGAACAGCCAGGTCCGGATGATGTCGTGACCCTGCGGGCGCACATCGAAGGGATAGACCTTGGCGAAGAGCGCCTCGTCGGTGCTCCAGCCGCCCACGATCTGCGGGGTCAGCGAGGACGTGGCCCAGGTGTCGAGCACATCGGCGTCGCCGGTGAAGCCGCCGGGCACATCGCGCTGGGCTTCCTCATAACCGGGGGCCGCGTCCGCGGCGGGGTCCACCGGCAGTTGCGCGTCGGACGGGACGACGGGAGCTGCGAAGTCCGGGTTGCCGTCGGCGTCCAGCGGGTACCAGACGGGTACGGGCACGCCGAAGAACCGCTGGCGCGAAACGAGCCAGTCGCCGTTCAGCCCGGAGATCCAGTTCTCGTAGCGTGAGCGCATGAAGGCCGGGTGGAAATCGATCTCGTGGCCGCGGGCAATGAGCTGCTCACGGCGTTCCGCGTCCCGTCCGCCGTTGCGGATGTACCACTGGCGGGAGGTCACGACCTCCAGGGGCTTGTCGCCCTTTTCGAAGAAGTTCACCGGGTGCATGATCTTCTTCGGCTCCCCGTCGAGGAGGCCGGCAGCGGCCAGGAGCTCCACCACGCCTTCCTTGGCGCTGAAGACCGTCTTGCCGGCAATCGCCTCGAAACTGGCGCGGCCTTCGGCGGTGGTGATCCACTCCGGGGTCTCGCCGATGATGCGGCCGTCGCGGCCCACGATCGCGCGGGTGGGCAGCTGGAGTTCGCGCCACCAGGTGACGTCGGTGAGGTCGCCGAAGGTGCAGACCATGGCGATGCCGGAGCCCTTGTCGGCCTTGGCGAGCGGATGGGCCTTGACCTCCACCTCAACCCCGAACAGGGGGGAGGTGACCTTCTTGCCGAACAGCGGCTGGTACCGTTCGTCGTCGGGATTCGCGACCAGGGCGGCACACGCGCCCAGCAGTTCCGGGCGGGTGGTCTCGATGTAGATCTTCTCGCCGTCTTCGGTGAAGAAGGGGTAGCGGTAGTACGCGCCAGCGACCTCGCGGTCCTCGAGTTCGGCCTGGGCCACCGCCGTGCGGAAGGTGACATCCCACAGGGTGGGTGCCTCGGCCATGTAGGCGTCGCCGGCGGCGAGGTTCGCCAGGAAGGCGCGCTGGGAGATGGCGCGGGACTTGTCATCGATGGTGCGGTAGGTCAGGTCCCAGTCCACGGACAGGCCGAGCTTCTGGAACAGGTTCTCGAAGACCAACTCGTCCTCGACGGCGAGTTCCTCGCAGAGTTCGATGAAGTTCCGGCGCGAGACGACGTCGAAGTCGCGCTGGTTCTTGGCGGGCTCGGCCGGGGGCCGGTAGCCGGCGTCGTAGGCGGTGGTCGGATCGCAGCGCACACCGTAGTAGTTCTGCACCCGGCGCTCGGTGGGCAGGCCGTTGTCGTCCCAGCCCATGGGGTAGAAGACGTTCTTGCCGGTCATGCGCTGATAGCGCGCCAGGACGTCGGTCTGGGTGTACGAGAACATGTGACCGACGTGCAGTGACCCCGACGCCGTGGGCGGGGGAGTGTCGATCGAGTACACCTGCTCCCGTGTGGTGTCCGGGTTGAACTTGTAGGTCCCGGCGTCAAGCCAGCGCCGGGTGAGGGCGTCTTCCAGCCCTTCCAGGGCGGGCTTGTCCGGAACATTGATGGGGGCGGTGGTGGGCGTGTCTGTACCCTGCGTGTCTTCAGCCATGGGCCCAATTCTTTCACGGCCGGCGGACCCCGCCGCGCAGGGACGGCGGGGAGGCCGCGAACCGCACCCGCGCGGCCTCCGGGGGACCGATGCACAATTCCGTCAAAACTGCCCATGGAGGAACCCTCCAGAGCGGGGCCCCTGCGTCTGTAGGGTATTCGCTGTGTGATTGCCATCACGTCCCTTGGACGCTCTAGTAGGGATGTCTATCTACCTAGCGATGCCAGCCCAAGCCGCTTCCGACGAGATTGGCTGGCTGGCCGCCGTCGAAAACGCCGCCGATACGGTCGTCCAGCCCGTCGCCGAAATCTTTTCAAGCATTGTCTTTTTTCCCATCACCATCGGCGAGGTGAGCTTTCCGGCCGTCGTGGCCTGGCTCATCGCCGCCGGTGTGATCTTCACGATCTACTTCGGCTTCATTCAGTTCCGCGGCCTCAAGACCTCCCACGAGGTAATCCGCGGACACTACTCGTCCAAATCAGACCCCGGTGAGGTGCCGCACTTCCATGCGTTGACCTCAGCGCTGTCCGGTACGGTCGGGCTGGGCAACATCGCCGGCGTCGGCGCCGCCATGGCGCTCGGTGGCCCCGGTGCCACGTTCTGGATGATCCTGGCCGGTCTGCTCGGCATGGCCACGAAGTTCGCCGAGTGCACCCTCGGGGTGAAGTACCGGGAAGTCCACGCCGACGGGACGGTGACCGGCGGTCCGTTCAAGTACCTGCCCGTCGCGTTCAAAAAGTTCGGTCGGATCCCGGCGAAGACACTCACCGGCATCTTCGCCGTCTCCATCCTGATCTTCGGTATTGCCGGCGGCAACATGTTCCAGGCGAACCAGACGTTCGCCCAGGTGCAAAACGTCACGGGAGGCGAGGACGGTCCTCTCGGCAGCGCCGGAGCCGCGGTGATCTTCGGGGTCATCCTGGCCGCGCTCGTGGCCGCCGTGATCCTTGGCGGGATCAAGTCGATCGGTGCCACCACCAGCAAGCTCGACCCGGCCATGGGAATCATCTACGTGGCTGCCTGCCTGTTCGTTATCCTCGCCAACCTGGACCACGTGCCCGCGGCCCTGGCATCGATCATGGCCGGGGCCTTCCAGGCGGAAGGCCTGACCGGCGGCGTCGTTGGTGTCATGATCGTGGGCTTCCAGCGTGCGGCGTTCTCCAACGAGGCGGGCCTGGGTTCAGCCGCCATTGCGCACGCGGCCGTCAAGACCCACCGGCCCGTGAGCGAGGGTTTCGTGGCCATGTTCGAGCCCCTCATCGACACGTGGTCATCTGCACCATGACAGCGCTCGCGATCATCATCGCCGGTGCGCCGAGCCTGCAGGCCGGCATTGACTCAGTGCAGGCCGGGAGCGGCGCCCCCGACGGCGTCATCCTGACCTCCGATGCCTTCGCCACGGTGCTCCCGTGGTTCCCGGCGGTGCTGGCCGTGGCCGTCTCGCTGTTCGCCTTCTCCAGTGGTCGGAACCGTCCTGACCTTCACCCAGGTGTTGAGCTTCGCCGATGCGGCCCTGTTCGTCTGCGCGTTCGTGAACCTGCTCGGCGTCTACCTGCTGCTGCCGGTGATCAAACGGGAAATGCAGGAGTACCTGGCCGACCGGAAGAGCGGCAAGCTCAAGGTCCTGGGTCTCGAAGACGAGGATCTGGAACCGAGCACCCTGCCCTGATCCACTAGGGTGGTGCCATGAATGAGGGAATGCAGCACAAGGCAGCAGTAGTTACGGGCGCCAGCACCGGAATCGGCGAGGCCACCGTGCGTGCGCTCCGGACCGAAGGGTGGACCGTGTACGCCGTCGCCCGCCGCGCGGACCGGCTGGAGGCGCTCGCCGCGGAAACCGGCGCCGTCGCGCTGCCAGCCGACGTGACCGACGACGGCGATGTCGCCCGGCTCCTGGACGAGGTGACCCGTGCCGGCGGCATCGACACGCTCATCAACGTCGCCGGCGGCGCCCGCGGCGCGGACAAGGTGGCCGAGGCCAAGACCGAGGACTGGGAATGGATGTTCGAGGTCAACGTCCTGGGCACCATGAAGCTCACCCGGGCGTTCCTGCCCATGCTGCGCGCCTGCGGTGAGGGCACCGTCCTGAACCTGACGTCGACGGCGGGGCTGTCCGCCTATGAGGGCGGCGGCGGCTACAACGCGGCGAAGTTCGCGCAGCACGCGCTCACCGGCGCCCTGCGCCTCGAAGAGGCGGAGCACAACCTCCGCGTGATCGAGGTGGCTCCAGGCCTGGTCCAGACGGAGGAGTTCGCGCTGAACCGCCTCGGCGACCAGTCGGCCGCCGCCAAGGTGTACCAGGGCGTCGAGAAGCCCCTCACCGCCGCGGATGTCGCCGACGTCGTCCGGTACGCCGTTGTGGCACCGCACCACGTCAACCTGGACCAGATCGTGATCCGCCCGGTGGCGCAGGCCGCCAACTACAAGCTGATCCGCAAGGGCTAAAGGCACCGGGCCGACGGCTCAGGGCCAGGCGTTACGGGCTGGCTGCTGCACCGGCGGCCGGGACGGTCAGCGTCGCCAGGATAGCGGCGTGGTCCGTCCCGGCCACGCGGTGCACGGCGTAGTCCGCGCTGCGCACCGACGGGCTGGTCACCAGGTGGTCAATCGTGATGCCGGGGAGGAACATGTCCTCCATCGGCCAGGTGGGGACCAGGCGCGAGCCCTGGGCCAGACCCACATCCACCAGTTTCCGGCCGTCGCCCTGCAGGAACTCCCGGTACTCGGCATGGTCGTAGCTGGCGTTGAAGTCACCGGCCAGCACCATGGTCCCGGGCCGAGATGCCAGCCGGCCAAGTGCCGCGAGGTCGCTGCGCCACTTCGGCAGGCCAACGCCCACAGGCGCACGTGCGTGGACGTTGGTCACTTCGACGACGGCCCGCTGCCCGTAGGCCTCGGCGGTGAGCCGGATCACGGGCATCGGGAAATGGGAGTCGGGGACTTCACCGGTGGCCGCCAGCTCGTGGATCGAGAAGACAGCATTCCCGGTGGCGCGGCCCGCGGGATCGCTGATCCGGTTCGGCAGCAGGGTGGCCAGGCCGGCAGCAGCCAGCCGGTCTTCGAGCGACTGGGTGTACTCCTGGATCGTCAGCAGGGCGACGCGGTGCTCGCGGACCAGCCTGACGATGTCCGCGGCGTCCGCTTTGCCGAGTTTGGCGTTGATGCTCATCGTCCGCAGCGCCACAGTACCCGTGCCGGAATCCGCCACGGAATCCGGCGCGGAGCCCTCCGCGGCGACGGGCGCGGCCCGGGCGTAATCCAGCGGGACCAGCCAGAAGAGCTGCACGGCCACGAGGCCGGCTGCGGCGCCCGCCATCCATCGCCGCCGGCCCAGCACCGCGAACAGCAGCGAGGCGCTGGCAGGCAGGACCAGCCACGGTGTAAAGGACACCAGCTGGACCGCGGTGGTGGGCCATTCCCGCGGTACGGCCCGGAAGACGGAGACCACCACAACGGGTGCGGCCGCCAGCCCTGCCAGCCACCGCCAGCCGGAGGCAGCCCGGCCCGCAGGCGTTCGCGGGGCGGCGCGGCCCCGGGTCCGGAACATCATGGGATTCAGTGTAGGCATTGCGGAGCCGTCATAGTTGTTAGACTTCTGGTAGCAGCTATGACCCGGCCATCACCGGTGAGCTTCCGGAAGAACGCCCCGGCGCCACGACTTTCCTGCAACATGGTGCGCCAGGGCCGGTAGAACCGGACGGGTAAGCCCGTCACAGCAGTAATGAGCGGCCGACGCCGGTGCTTCCCCACGGGGGAGCGGTACCGGTGCCGGTAAGTGAGGTGGTACCGCGGTGCCGGTGTTGTCGACAAGACAGTGCAGGTGCCGTCCTCGCATCCTGAATGAATCCATTTGTTCACTAGCTCAACCCAGGATGTCGAGATGACTTATTACCCGAAGGCCTCCGCCGCACCCTCCGGCGCAGGCGCCACCCGCTCCGGCGTGACCGCCTCCGTGAAGTTCCCGGAGATCGAAGAACGCATCCTCAAGTACTGGGACGCGGACGGCACCTTCCAGGCCAGCATTGACCAGCGCCCCTCTGATCTTCCCGGGGGAAAGCGTGGCAGCAACGAATTCGTCTTCTACGACGGTCCCCCCTTCGCCAACGGCCTGCCGCACTACGGCCACCTGCTGACCGGCTACGCCAAGGACCTCGTGGGCCGCTACCAGACACAGCGCGGACGCCGCGTCGAGCGCCGCTTCGGCTGGGACACCCACGGGCTGCCCGCCGAGCTGGAAGCCATGAAGCAGCTGGGCATGACGGACAAGACCCAGATCGAGGCCATGGGCATCGACAAGTTCAACGACGCCTGCCGGGCCTCCGTGATGAAGTACGCCGACGAGTGGCAGAGCTACGTCACCCGCCAGGCGCGCTGGGTCGACTTCGAGAACGACTACAAGACGCTCAACGTCGAATACATGGAGTCCGTGCTCTGGGCCTTCAAGCAGCTGCATGAGAAGGGCCTCACCTACAACGGCTACCGCGTGCTGCCGTACTGCTGGAAGGACGAGACGCCGCTGTCCAACCATGAACTGCGCATGGATGACGACGTGTACAAGAACCGCCAGGACCAGACCGTCACCGTCACCTTCCCGATCACGGCAGGGGAGACGGAACTGTCCCGGCAGCTCGCCGGCGTGCAGGCGCTCGCCTGGACCACCACCCCCTGGACGCTGCCCACCAACCTGGCGCTCGCCGTCGGGCCCGCCATCACCTACGTTGTCCTGCCGGCCGGCCCCCACGGAATCAAGGCGGCCTCGGCCGAGGCACCCGTCACCGGCAGCTTCCTGCTCGCCGCGGACCTCCTGGGCGCCTACGCCAAGGACCTCGGCTATGGCGACGGCGCCGAGGGCGCAGCGGCCGCCGAAGCCGCAGTGACGTCCCGCCACACCGGCGCCGAGCTTGAGGGCCTCAGCTACGAGCCGCTCTGGGACTACTTCCACGACGTCGAAAAGTACGGAACCGAGAACGCCTGGCGTTTCCTCGCGGCCGACTACGTCACCACCACCGACGGCACCGGCATCGTCCACCAGGCCCCCGCCTACGGTGAAGACGACCAGAAGGTCTGTGAAGAAGCCGGCATCCCCGTCGTCCTCTCGGTGGACGAAGGCGCCAGGTTCCTGCCCCTGTTCGGCCATGGCGACCTCGCCGAAATCGCCGGGCTGCAGGTCTTCGATGCGAACAAGCCGATCACCCAGGTGCTCCGCGCCCAGGGCCGCCTGGTCCGCCAGGCCAGCTACGAGCACAGCTACCCGCACTGCTGGCGCTGCCGGAACCCGCTGATCTACCGCGCCGTGTCCTCCTGGTACGTCGAGGTCACCAAGTTCAAGGACCGCATGTCCGAGCTCAACCAGGACATCAACTGGATCCCGGGCAACGTCAAGGACGGCCAGTTCGGCAAGTGGCTCGCCAACGCCCGCGACTGGTCGATCAGCCGGAACCGTTACTGGGGCAGCCCCATCCCGGTCTGGCAGTCCAGCGACCCGGACTACCCGCGGACCGACGTCTACGGTTCGCTCGCCGAGATCGAGGCCGACTTCGGCCGCCTGCCGCTGAACAAGGCCGGCGAGGTGGACCTGCACCGGCCGTTCATCGACGAACTGACCCGCCCGAACCCGGACGACCCCCGCACCCCGGCGGAAGGACAGTCCGTCATGCGCCGCGTCGAGGACGTCCTGGACGTCTGGTTCGATTCGGGCTCCATGCCGTATGGCCAGGTCCACTACCCTTTCCAGAACGAGGAATGGTTCGACACGCACAACCCGGCGGACTTCATCGTCGAGTACATCGGCCAGACCCGCGGCTGGTTCTACATGCTGCACATCCTGTCCACCGCGCTGTTCGACCGGCCGGCCTTCCGGAATGTCATCAGCCACGGCATCGTCCTGGGCTCGGATGGGCAGAAGATGTCCAAGAGCCTGCGCAACTACCCGGACGTCTCCGAAGTCCTGGACCGTGACGGCTCCGACGCGATGCGCTGGTTCCTGATGTCCAGCCCGATCCTGCGCGGCGGCAACCTCGTGGTCACCGAGCAGGGAATCCGCGACGGCGTCCGCCAGGTCATCCTGCCGCTGTGGAACGTGTACAGCTTCTTCACGCTGTACACCAACGCCTCCAACGCAGTTGACGGAACAGCTGCCGGGTATGACGCGAAGCTGCGCTACGACGGCTACGCCGACACCCTGGACCAGTACCTGATGGCCAACACCGGGGACCTGGTCCGGAACATGACCGCACAGCTGGACAGCTACGACATCTCCGGCGCCTGCGATGAGCTGCGCAGCTACCTGGACATGCTCACCAACTGGTACGTCCGCCGCAGCCGCCAGCGCTTCTTCGACGAGAACGTGGACGCTTTCGACGCGCTCTACACCGCGCTGGAGACGGTCTGCCGCGTGTCGGCCTCCCTGCTGCCGCTGGTCTCCGAGGAGATCTGGCGCGGCCTCACCGGCGGGCGCTCCGTGCACCTGGCCGACTGGCCGGACGCCGAACTGTTCCCGGCCAACCCGGGCCTGGTCGAGGCCATGGACCGGGTCCAGCAGATCTGCTCCACCGGATCCTCGCTGCGCAAGGCCGCCAACCTGCGCGTCCGCCTGCCGCTGCAGGAGCTCACCGTCGTGGCACCCGGCGCGGATGCGCTGGAAGGCTTCGCCGCCGTCGTCGCCGATGAGCTGAACCTGCGCTCCGTCCGCCTGCTCGACGCCGGGAGCGCCTCCCCGGAGGAGTTCGGCATCGAGCAGAAGCTCGTGGTGAACGCCCGGGCCGCAGGCCCGCGGCTGGGCAAGAACGTCCAGCAGGCCATCAAGGGTGCCAAGTCCGGCGACTGGTCCGTGGACGAGGCCGGCACGGTCACCGCCGGCGGCCTCGAGCTCGAACCGCAGGAGTACACCCTGGAAACCGTCGTGGCGGAAGCTGCGGAGGGTGCCGGCTCACGCGCGGCGGCCGTGCTGCCCGGCGGCGGCTTCGTGGTCCTCAACACCGAGGTCACCCCGGAGCTCGAAGCCGAAGGTGCTGCCCGCGACATGGTCCGCGCCATCCAGCAGGCCCGCAAGGACGCCGGACTCAACGTCAGCGACCGGATCCGCACCACCGTCACCGCACGGCAGGACGTCGTCGACGCCCTGCTGGCCAACGCGGAGCTCGTCAAGACCGAAACCCTGACCGTCGAGCTGGAAACTGTTGCGGCAGACGTCAAGGAACCCCAGGTCAGCGTTGTTAAGACCGCCGCAGAAAAAGTAGAGGCCTAATCCATGACCGATGAATTCTCCGTTGAAAGCGTCTACGCCGAGCTGCTGGGCCGGGCGCCGGAAAACAAGATGGAACCGCGGCTGGCCCCGCTGCGCCGGGCCATGGATATTCTGGGGGAGCCGAACAAGGCCTTCCCGATCATCCATGTCACCGGCACCAACGGCAAGACCTCCACGGCCCGCATGATCGAGGCCGGGCTGCGCGCGCACGGTCTGAGCACCGGGCGGTACACGAGCCCGCACCTGTCCAAGGTCACCGAGCGGATCAGCATCGACGGTGCCCCGGTGCCGGACGAGACCTTCGTCCGGATCTGGGACGAGATCCGCCCGTACCTGGCCATCGTGGACAGCGAACTCGAAGCCGACGGCCAGCCGCGGCTGACCTACTTCGAATGCCTCACCATCCTGGGCTTCGCCGTGTTCGCGGACCAGCCGGTCAACGTCGCGGTCATCGAGGTTGGCCTCGGCGGGATCACCGACGCGACCAACGTCGGCGACGGCCAGGTTTTTGTGGTCACCCCGATCTCGCTGGACCACACGGAGCTCCTGGGCGACACCACCGAGGACATCGCGTACGAAAAGGCCGGCATCATCAAGCCCGGCGGCTTCCTGGTCAGCGCCGCACAGCCCCGCGACGCGGCCCAGGTGCTGCTGGAAAAAGCCAAGGAAACCAGCGTCCCGTTCCGCTTCGAGGGCGTCGAATTCGGCGTCGAATCCCGCACCGTGGCCGTCGGCGGCCAGATGGTCACCATCCAGGGCATCGCGGGCCGCTACGAGGACCTGCTGGTGCCGTTGCACGGCGCGCACCAGGCCGAGAACGCCGCCGTCGCGATCGCCGCGCTGGAGGCCTTCTTCGGCGCTGAAAAGCCGCTCGACGCCGGGCTCGTGCAGGAGGCCTTCGCCTCCGTCACCTCGCCCGGCCGCCTGGAGGTGGTGCGCACCGCCCCGACCATCATCGTAGACGCCGCGCACAACCCCGAAGGCATCCGGGTCTCCGCCGAGGCCATCCACGAGGCCTTCAGCTTCACCAAGCTCGTCGTGGTGGTCGGCATCCTGCGGGAAAAGGACGCCGAGGAAATCCTCCGGCAGCTCAAGGAATCCCTCGGCGACCTGGCCGCCGAGTACTGCTTTACGCAGTCCAACTCGCCCCGCGCCGTGCCGGCCGAGGACCTCGCGGAGCTCGCGGTGGAGCTCGGGTTCGGCGAGGACAACATCCATGTGTCCGAAAAGCTCGACGACGCCCTCGAATGGGCCGTGGAACGTGCCGAAGCCAACGATGACCTCGCCGGCGGCGTCCTCGTCACCGGGTCCATCACCCTCGTCGCGGAAGCCCGGATCCTGCTCGGAAAGGCGGACGCCTAGACCATGGCGAAACTCACCAAAGCCCAGCGCGAATGGCGCCCGGGCATGCCCAAGAAGCGCCGCTCCACCAAGGTCATGTTCGCCTCGACGGTGCTGCTGCTGGAGTCCTTCGTGGTGCTTTTCGGCACCCTCACCGTCTTCGGGCTGCGGCGGGATGATTTCCCGCCGGTCCTGATCTTCTCGGTCGGGATCACGCTGAGCCTCGTATACGCCTTCACCTGCGCGGTGCTGACCAGGCCGTGGGGAGTGGGACTGGGCTGGATCCTGCAGATCGTGCTGATCCTGACCGGCATCCTCGAGCCGGCCATGTTCCTGGTCGGCGGCCTCTTCGCGGTGGCCTGGTGGTACGGGATCCGCACCGGCATCCGGATCGACCGGGAGTCCGCCCAGCGGGACCGCGAACAGGCCGCCTGGGACGCAGCGCACCCCGAAGGTCAAAGCCACTAGACTTATTTCCGAATCCGACCCCCAACACATAGGAGCAGCTGTGAGCCTTGAGCGCACCCTCGTCCTGATCAAGCCCGACGGCGTCACCCGCAACCTGACCGGCAGCATCATCGCCCGCATCGAAGCCAAGGGTTACACCCTGGCCGAACTCAAGAAGGTCGACGCGAGCCGCGAGCTGCTGGAGCAGCACTACGAGGAGCACGTGGGCAAGCCGTTCTACGAGCCGCTCGTCGAGTTCATGCTCAGCGGACCGGTCGTCGCGGCGATCTTCGAGGGCCACCGCGTGATCGAGGGCTTCCGCTCGCTCGCCGGCACCACGGACCCGACGACGGCGGCTCCCGGCACCATCCGCGGCGACTTCGGCCGCGACTGGGGCCTGAAGGTGCAGCAGAACCTGGTCCACGGCTCCGACTCCGTGGAGTCCGCGGAGCGCGAGATCAATATCTGGTTCCAGGGCTAGCCCCTGCCTCACCGAGGTGACAGCTGAGGCCAATGAGCGCATGCGCTCATTGGCCTCAGCTGTCACCTCGCGGTGCTTAGCGCGGGTTCATCTGCTCAGTAGCCGGACGTCCCGATGAAGACCTGGATGAAGGCGAAGAAAATGGTGGCGATCACGGCGACGTAGAGCAGCGCCGTGATGATCCAGCCGGAGTCGCCCAGGATCCTCGTGGCGCCCGCGGGCAGGCGGATCACGCCGTGGGTCACGTTGCGGACGGTGACCCAGACGAACAGGGGAATCATCGCAGCCCAGACGACCATGCAGAACGGGCACAGGATGTGGATGGAGTACAGCGCCTGCGACCACAGCCACACCACGAACGCGAAGCCCAGGGTCACGCCGGCCTGCAGGCCCAGCCAGTACCAGCGGGCAAACGTGGCTCCCGCGAGCATGCCCATGGCCGTGGTGATGACGACCGCGAACGCCACGATGCCCATGAACATGTTCGGGAAGCCGAACACCGAACCCTGCCAGGTCTGCATGACCTGCCCGCAGGAAATCCAGGGGTTTACATCGCACACGGTCACGTGGCTGGGATCCTTGAGGACCTCTAGCTTCTCCAGCACCAGGGCCCCGGAGGCAGCCCAGCCCACGACGCCGGTGATCAGCAGGAGCCATGCGAACGGGCGGTCGCGGGTCATCGGAGGCAAGGGCCGTTCCGCGACCGACGTGCTGGAGCCTTGCTGCTGGGCGGCTGCCTCGTTGGTAGCGCTGGAAATGGTGGGCATGGAATGAAAGTCCTTCGGGTCGGGTGCTGCTAGCCCGATTCTATCGCCGGAGGCTGGATGAAGTCCGGGAAGCGTCGTGCCGTCGCCAGTGATTCGGTCCACGGTGCGGGCCGGATGCCTCGCTTACGCCTGATTTGGCGGGTCCTGTGAGACAATGATCGTGGCTGGAACCCGATCCACATCCGGATTCCGGTCCGGCGACTTTGTTCCCAAGACCGCCAATGATGAGCAGGGAGCCACGGATCCTCTGATCCCGGCTGTCCCGCAATGCCATTGGACGGCACCTGGTTGTGACGTGTAGATCAACGGGTTTCAGAACAATTCCGCCGGCCCTCCAGGGCTGCCGCACCCCACTGCCGGTGCGAACCTGAGGGTATCCAATTGACTTCTGTCAATGCCTGCGGGTGTTGACAAATATTTGCCCCAACGGGTGCCGGATGTGGCGGCACGTCAGGGGCAGGAGTGTCGCCACATATGGATAATGACCAGGTTGTAACGGTTAATGACAACGCCCTCGGCGCCGACGATTCAGCAGAAGCCGCCTCTGTGGCAACGCCGCCGAAGCGGCCCGTCCGGACCCGCCGCAAGGCCCTTCCGAAGAAGGAAGCCCCCGCGGACGCGGCGGCCGCTCCCGAGGACGCAGCAGTCCCCGCCCTCGATGCGGTCCCCGCACAGGTGACCGACGCGGCAGAGGCTCCGGCCGCCGAAGCCAAGGCCAAAGCACCCGCCCGGCGTTCCCGTGCCCGCAAGGTCGCCGAACCCCTCCCGGTTTTCGCGGATGACGCCGCCGCCCCGGCCGCCGAGGCCGTCGCAGCTCCGGCCGAGAAGCCGGTCCGGCGCCGCGCCAAGGCTGCTGCCCCTGCCGTGGAAGCCCCCTCCGCCCAGACCCCGGCAGCCGCAACCGTCGACGAGACTCCGGCCGCGGAGGACACCGTCGTCACCGCGGAGGCAGCAGCCGCCGTCTCCGCCACCGTCGAGGCACCCGCCGCAGCCCCCGTGGCAGCAGCAGAAACGCCGGCCGAGGCACCCTCCGCCGCCTCCTCGCTTTTCCTTGAGCCGGGAGCGGTCACCTCGATGATTTTCCAGGCACCCGACCTGGCCGCCGCCGTTCGCCCGGCCCCGGCGGCCGCCGCTGTGGCAGAAGCCGACGAAGAAGAGGGCGAGGACGCTGAAGGCGAGGACGCCGGAAGCCGCCGGCGCCGCCGCAGCCGCGGACGCCGTGGACGCAGCAGCCGCGGATCCGACAGCGAGGCCGGTGCCGAAAGCGAAACCGAAGACGCCGGAGAAGAAGCAGAAGAGGGCGCCGAGGAGCAGCTCGAAGACGGCGTGACCTCGCGCCGCCGCCGTCGCCGCCGCCGTGGTGACCAGGACCTGGAACTGACCGGCGGGGACGACAACGATCCGCCCAACACGGTGACCCGCGTCCGTGCACCCCGCGCAGCCACCGAGGCGCCCGTCAACAACCGCGTCACGTCCCTGAAGGGGTCCACCCGGCTTGAAGCGAAGAAGCAGCGCCGCCGCGAATCCCGCGACACCGGCCGCCGCCGCACCGTCATCACCGAGGCCGAGTTCCTGGCCCGGCGCGAATCGGTCGACCGCCAGATGATCGTCCGCCAGCGCGACGACAGAATCCAGATCGGCGTCCTCGAGGACGGCGTCCTGGCCGAGCACTTCGTGTCGAAGACCCAGCAGGATTCCCTGATCGGCAACGTCTACCTGGGCAAGGTCCAGAATGTGCTGCCGTCCATGGAAGCAGCCTTCGTCGACATTGGACGCGGCCGCAACGCCGTGCTCTACGCCGGTGAAGTCAACTGGGAATCCGTCAACCTCGAGGGCAAGCAGCGCCGGATCGAGAACGCGCTGAAGTCCGGCGACTCCGTGCTGGTCCAGGTCACCAAGGACCCGGTCGGGCACAAGGGCGCCCGCCTCACGAGCCAGATCTCGCTGCCCGGCCGCTACCTCGTGTACGTTCCCGGCGGTTCCATGACCGGAATCTCCCGCAAGCTGCCCGACGTCGAACGCAACCGACTGAAGCGGATCCTCAAGGACCGCCTGCCGGAAGATGCGGGTGTCATCGTCCGCACCGCCGCCGAGGGTGCGTCGGAGGAAGAGCTCACGCACGACATCAACCGCCTCCGCGCCCAGTGGGAGGGCATCGAGGGACAGTCGACCTCGACCAAGATCCTCGCTCCCGAACTGCTCTACGGCGAACCCGATCTGACGATCAAGGTGGTCCGTGACGTCTTCAATGAGGACTTCTCCAAGCTGATCGTCTCCGGCGAGGAAGCCTGGGACACCATCGAGGCCTACGTCACCTACGTGGCCCCGGACCTCGTGGGCCGGCTGGAGAAGTGGACCAAGGACACTGACATCTTCGCCGCGTGGCGCATCGACGAGCAGATCCACAAGGCCCTGGACCGCAAGGTCTTCCTGCCCTCCGGCGGCTCCCTCGTGATCGACCGCACCGAAGCCATGACCGTGGTGGACGTCAACACCGGCAAATTCACCGGCAGCGGCGGCAACCTCGAAGAAACCGTCACCAAGAACAACCTCGAAGCAGCCGAGGAAGTCGTGCGGCAGCTCCGGCTCCGCGACATCGGCGGCATCATCGTGATCGACTTCATCGACATGGTGCTCGAATCGAACCGCGACCTGGTGCTGCGCCGCATGGTGGAGTGCCTGGGCCGGGACCGGACCAAGCACCAGGTCGCCGAAGTGACCTCGCTGGGCCTCGTGCAGATGACGCGCAAGCGGATGGGCACCGGGCTGCTGGAAGTCTTCGGCGAACAGTGCGAAACCTGCGCCGGCCGCGGCATCGTCACCCACGACGAGCCGGTGGAGCACCGCCGCGCCAACGTCGTGGCGGCCGAGCACCACGTTCCGCGGACTGAGCACCAGCCCGCCGCCGCGCGGACCGAACGCAAGGGCCGCCGCCGCGGCAGGGGCAGCCAGGGCACGGACGAGCAGTCCGCCCCGGCAGCAGTCCACGCCGAGCCCACCGAGGCCGAGCGCCACGCCAAGGCCGAGGCCACCCGCGCCGCGCTGGCGAACATCGCCGCAGCGGCGCACGCCGCCCACCTTCATGACGGGGAAGCAGCCACCGCTGCCGACGCCGGGACCCGCCAGGCCGCCATCGAGGCAGCCGTCGAGCTGGCCGCCACGGAGGAAGCTGCCGGTCGTCCCGCCGCCGTGCTGACGTTCGGCGGCGAGCAGGTCGCCCTGCCGTTCGTGGAACACGCCGACGAGACCAGCGCGCCCGCGCTCACCCTGGACCTCCTGACCGAGGCCTTCGCCCACCTGGGTGAAGTCGAGGCAGCACCGGCAGCCACGGCTCCGGCCGCGCAGGAACCGGCCGCCCCGACCGGGAATGCGCCGGCAACGAAGGCTCCGGCAGCCCGGACCGCAACGGCCGCTCCGGCGCGCACGGGCGGAACCGGACCGGGACGCGCCCAGGCGCCTGGTTCCCAGACCGAAGCGGAAGCCGAGGCCGGCACCTCCCGGGCACGCCGCGGACGCCGCAACCGGAGCGCCAGCCGCGCCCAGGGCGCAGCCAACGAGACCTCGGTGGAACAGCGCCAGGAAACCCGGCAGTCCGCCGCCGTTTCGGTGCATGAGGCCAAGGTCCCGGCGGCCACCACGCCGGCGGCCAAGCCTGCCGCGAGCGAACCGATCATCCTCGGAGTCGGGGTTCCGGCCTCGGAGCTCTAGCACCGGAACAGTTCAGCAGGGCCGCGGGTGCGGTCCGGACGGCGTAGCAATACGACCAGGTCCGGGCCGCACCCGCGACTTCGTTAAGGGATGCGGCTAGGCTGGATCCCTGACACGGGGTGCCGCGCATCGAGCCGGCTGAGATCCAGACCCGTTGAACCTGTCCGGTTAGCACCGGCGAAGGGATGTCTCTCTTGACCACCACCTCCACGTTTCTTCCGTGTGTCCCTGCCCCTTCGGCGCCCCGGATCCCGCGGGTGCTCGCGATCGCCGGTTCCGACCCCTCCGGCGGCGCCGGGATCCAGGCCGACCTGAAAAGCATCGCCGCGCACGGCGGCTACGGCATGGCGGCCATCACCGCCCTGACCGCGCAGAACACCCGAGGCGTCAGCGCCGTCCATGTCCCGCCGGCAGCGTTCCTCACGGCACAGCTGGACGCCGTCAGCCAGGACATCGGCATCGACGCCGTTAAAATCGGGATGCTGGGGGATGCGGCCGTGATCGACGCCGTCCGCAGCTGGCTGGAGAAGGTCCGGCCCGCCGTCGTCGTCCTGGACCCGGTGATGGTGGCGACGAGCGGCGACCGGCTGCTCCAGGAGTCCGCCGAGACGGCGTTGCAGGAGCTGCTGCCGTACGCGGACCTGGTCACCCCCAACCTTGCCGAACTCGCCCTCCTGCTCCACGAGCCCGTCGCCGGGAACTGGACCGTGGCCCTGCAGCAGGGCAAACGGCTTGCGGCCCAGACCGGAGCGACGGTCCTGGTGAAGGGCGGCCACCTCGACGGCGGCAGCGGCGCCGGGGACAGCCAGGGCGATCCGGGCAACGAGGGCCATCCGGACGTCGTCTTCGGCTGTCCGGATGCGCTGGTGAACACCGGAGGACTGCTGGTCCAGGACGTCGTTGTGGTGCCGGGGGAGCGGGTGCCTACCCGCAACAGCCACGGCACCGGATGCTCGTTGTCCTCGGCGATGGCGACCGTGCAGGCCAGAATCATGGGACAAGCCGGGCCGGGGGACTGGGAGGCCGCGCTCCGCCAGGTCAAGCCCTGGCTGCAGGAGGCCCTGCGCAGCTCGGCGGACCTCGACGTCGGAACCGGCAACGGCCCGGTCCATCATTTCCACCACGTCCAGCAGCACACCCAGGACCATGGCAGGACCGGGCGCGTCCTGGCCGCGGGTACCTTCGCCGCCGCGCTCCGGGAAGCGGCCACCGGGGACCTGGCGGCGATCTACGGACTGGACTTCATCAAGGCCCTGGCCGACGGGTCGCTGCCGGAGAAGGAGTTTGCCTACTACCTCGCCCAGGACGCCCTGTACCTGAACGGCTACTCCCGCGTCCTGGCCCGCGCCGCGGCGATCGCGCCCACGGAGGCCGAGCAGCTCTTCTGGGCCCGTTCCGCACAGAACTGCCTCGAAGTCGAGTCCGAGCTGCACCGCACCTGGCTGGGCACCCGCTCGGCCGGGGTGACGCCGGGGCCGGTCACGAAGACCTATGTGGACCATCTGCTGGCGGCCTCGGTCTCCGGCAGCTACGGGGTCCTGGTGGCCGCTGTACTGCCGTGCTTCTGGCTCTACGCCGAGGTAGGGGAGACCCTGCACGCACAGTTCCTCGCCACCGGCGCCCCGGACGCGCACCCCTATGCGGCGTGGCTGCGCACCTACGCGGATGAGGAGTTCGCCGCCGCCACCCGGCAGGCGGTCGCCTACGCCGACGCGGCGGGACTGGCGGCCTCGGAGAGCGAACGGCAGGCCATGACGACGGCCTTCCGGCAGTCCGCCCGGTATGAGGTCGAATTCTTCGACGCGCCGCGGCTGCACGCCTGACCTAGGGCGCCGGGCGGAGCCTGTACGATAGGTGGGCACGGTTCCGGAAGTCGTTGCGGCAACACCCTGTCCATACAGAGTGGCGCCTACCACGTACCTCCCTTCGGAACCAGCCTCATTTGCGGCCGAAGGCAAAATTAGCGTAGTCTAGATCTTCGGTGCTTACGCCAACACTTGGGTTATGACCTTGAGGACGCTCCACTTGAATTCCGAGTGCGATTGTCCACGGGATAGCTCATGGGTCCCCCCGGGGAACCCACCGGCGTAGAGGCACAGCGTGAGCCGGACCAAAAACTTTGGACCCAGGTTCCGCACGCAAATCTAGTAATAAACGTCGAGAGAAGTGAGTTCCCCAGTGGTGTACGCGATTGTCCGCGCAGGCGGCCGCCAAGAGAAGGTTTCCGTTGGAGACTTCGTTACCCTGAACCGCGTCCCCGGTGGAGCCGGCAGCACCTTTGAGTTGCCCGCACTGCTCCTGGTAGACGGTGACAAGGTCACGTCTGCAGCTTCGGACCTGGCCAAGGTAAAGGTTACGGCTGAGATCCTTGAGGACCTTCGCGGTCCCAAGATCGTCATCCAGAAGTTCAAGAACAAGACCGGTTACAAGAAGCGCCAGGGTCACCGTCAGGAATTGACCAAGGTCAAGATCACCGGTATCAAGTAACTAATCGTTACTGTTCAGGTTTTCAGCAGATTCCCCAGAATTTTAAGGCAGGCATTTCCAAATGGCACATAAAAAAGGCGCGAGTTCCACTCGCAACGGTCGTGACTCGAACGCCCAGTACCTCGGCGTCAAGCGCTTCGGCGGCCAGGTAGTTTCCGCAGGCGAGATCATCGTCCGCCAGCGTGGCACCCACTTCCACCCGGGCGCCGGCGTTGGCCGTGGCGGCGACGACACCCTGTTCGCCCTGACCCCCGGCGCTGTCGAGTTCGGCACCCGCCGCGGTCGTCGCGTTGTGAACATTGTGGCTGCAGCAGCTGCAGAGTAACAACAAGTCTTAAGTCGGTGGGGCGGACCATTAGGTCCGCTCCACCGGTGTTTTAACCGCATTACAATCATCTTGGGAGTCTTTGGACACCCGGGGAACAGCACTGAGGAGATCCACGTGGCTAGCTTTGTAGACCGGGTAGTACTGCACGTATCCGGCGGTACCGGCGGCCACGGCTGTGTCTCCGTTCACCGCGAGAAGTTCAAGCCGCTCGGTGGTCCCGACGGCGGCAACGGCGGCAACGGCGGGGACGTCATCCTGCGCGTCGACCCCCAGACCACCACCCTGCTTGACTACCACCACGCCCCGCACCGCCACGCCACCAACGGCGGCCCCGGCATGGGCGACTGGCGCGCCGGCAAACACGGCGAAACCCTGATCCTCCCGGTCCCCGAGGGCACCGTGGTCAAGTCCAAGGACGGCACGGTCCTCGCGGACCTCGTCGGCGAAGGCACGGAATACATCGCGGCCGCCGGCGGCATAGGCGGCCTGGGCAATGCCTCGCTCTCCTCGCAGAAGCGCCGCGCCCCCGGCTTCGCGCTGCTCGGCATCGAAGGCGAATCCAGCGACGTCGTCCTGGAACTGAAGTCCATCGCCGACATCGCCCTCGTCGGCTTCCCCTCCGCCGGTAAGTCCAGCCTGATCGCCGCCATGTCCGCCGCGCGGCCCAAGATCGCCGATTACCCCTTCACCACCCTGATCCCGAACCTCGGTGTGGTCCAGGCCGGCGAGGTCCGCTTCACCATCGCCGATGTCCCGGGACTCATCGAAGGCGCCAGCGAAGGCAAGGGCCTCGGCCACCACTTCCTGCGCCACGTCGAGCGCTGCGCCGCCCTGGTGCACGTCCTGGACTGCGGCACGCTCGAATCGGACCGCGACCCGCTCTCGGACCTCGCCGTCATCGAAGCCGAGCTGGAAAAGTACGCCGTGGACATGAGCTTCGCCGGTTCCGACGGTGAAGTCGTCCCGCTGAACCACCGCCCGCGCCTGATCGCCCTGAACAAGGTGGACCTGCCCGACGGCAAGGACATGGCCGAATTCGTCCGCCCTGAACTCGAATCCCGGGGCTACAGGGTCTTCGAAATCTCGGCGACCAGCCACGAGGGCCTCCGCCAGCTTGGCTTCGCCATGGCCGAAATCGTCAAGGCCGCCCGCGACGCCGTCGCCGCCGCCCCGCCGAAGGTCCACGCCCCGGTGCTCAAGCCCCGCGCCGTCAACGAATCAGGCTTCAAGATCCGCCGCGAGGAGAAGAACCTCGAGCCGCTGTTCCGCGTCCTGGGTGACAAGCCGGTGCGTTGGGTCAAGCAGACCGACTTCACCAACGAGGAAGCCATCGGCTACCTCGCCGACCGCCTGGCCAAGCTCGGCGTCGAAAACGAACTCTTCAAGCAGGGCGCCAAGCCCGGCGACATGGTCGTCATCGGCGAGGACGACGGCGTTGTCTTCGACTGGGAGCCGACCATGATGGCCGGCGCCGAACTGCTGGCCGCGCCGCGCGGCACGGACGTGCGCTTCGCCGACATCGGCGACCGCCCCACCCGCGGACAGAAGCGCGACGAGCAGGTCGAACGCCGCGAGGCCAAGGCCGCGGCCCGCGCAGAGCTCGAAGCCGAGCGCAAGGCCGGGATCTGGACCGAGTCCGTCAGCGGACGCCGGCCCAAGCCGCTCAAGGAGAGTGGACTGGGCGAAGAAAATGGGGAGTGAACCCGCAGACGTGAGTGCCAGTTCCGCAGTACTAATCGAGGAACCCTGCGATGACAGGAGCGTGCTTGCCAGGGCGCGTCGCATCGTGGTCAAGGTGGGATCGTCCTCGCTCACCAGCATCAAGGGCGGCATTTCCGAAGAAGCGCTCATCTCACTCTCGGATGCCCTTGCCGTCAAGAGCAATGCGGGTATGGAAATCATCCTGGTGTCGTCCGGGGCCATCGCTGCCGGCCTGGCGCCGCTGGGACTGGCCAAGCGTCCCCGGGACCTGGCTACCCAGCAGGCAGCGGCCAGTGTGGGTCAGGGACTCTTGATGGCGCGCTACACGCAGGCGTTTGGAGCCCACGGCGTGACTGTCAGCCAGGTGTTGCTCACGGCCGACGACCTCATGAGGCGCAGCCACCATACGAACGCCTTTCGCGCCCTGAACAGGCTGCTTAACCTTGGGGTGGTGCCGGTGGTCAACGAAAACGACACCGTGGCCACGCACAAGATCCGCTTCGGCGACAACGATCGCCTGTCGGCCCTGGTGGCCCATCTGGTCCGTGCGGATGCGCTCGTGCTGCTGTCCGACGTTGATTCGCTCTATGACGGCCCTCCGGCGAAGGGCGCCAAGCGGATTCCCCGTGTCGACGGCCCCCAGGACCTCAAGGGCGTGACGATTGGCGCGCCCGGCAAGGCCGGAGTCGGTACCGGCGGAATGCAGACCAAGGTCGAGGCGGCCATTATGGCGGCCGACTCCGGTATCCCCGCGATGGTCACGTCGACCGCGAATGTGCTGGCAGCCTTGGCTGGCGAGGACGTTGGAACCTGGTTCACCGTGAACGGGGCACGTAAGCCGGTTCGGATGATGTGGCTCGCCCACCTCGCGCACGTGGAGGGCCGGCTGATCCTCGACGACGGCGCGGTCAAGGCCGTGCGCGACCGCCACACCTCGCTGCTCCCGGCCGGGATCTCGGCGGTTGAAGGTCATTTCGAAGCAGGCGACGCCGTCGAAATGGTCGCTGCCGACGGAACCGTCATTGCGCGCGGTCTGGTCAACTATTCAGCGGCTGAGTTGCCGCAGATGCTGGGCCGTTCCACGGTGGAGCTCGGTGAGTCCCTGGGACGTGGATTTGACCGCGAGGTTGTTCACGTTGACGATCTGGTTCTGGTTTAGCGAGCGGGCCCGCCTAGACTTGAAGGATGACTGAGGCACTGATTCCCAAAGCCGCTGAGAAATCCAACGATGCCCGGCAGGCAACCCCGAGCCCCGCAACAGAGAAGGCGCGTCCCTCGTCGGCCGACGTCGAGGCAGCCGTCCACGCCATCGCCGACCGTTCGCGCCAGGCCGCCCGCAGAATGGCCCGCGCCAACCGGGCCTGGAAGGACCGCGGACTCCGCGCCATCGCGGCCGCATTGCTGGAAAGTCAGCCCCGGATCCTCGCCGCCAACACCAAGGATGTAGCCGCCGGCAAAGCCAACGGCACCTCCGCTGCACTGCTGGACCGGCTCACCCTCACGGACGCCCGCATCCAGGGCCTCGCCGCCGCGCTGGAGAACCTCGCCACCCTGCCCGATCCTGTCGGCAACGTGGTCCGCGGACAGACCCTGCCCAACGGGCTCCGGCTGCGCCAGGTCAACGTTCCCATGGGCGTCGTCGCCGCCATTTACGAAGCCCGCCCCAACGTCACCGTGGACATCGCCGGACTGGGCCTGAAAAGCGGCAACGCCGTCATCCTGCGCGGCGGGACCGCCGCTGCGGCCACCAACGCCGCCCTCGTCGCCGTGCTCCGGGACGCCCTCGAATCGGTCGGCCTGCCCGCCGACGCCGTGCAGAGCGTCGACGAGTATGGCCGTGAAGGCGCCAACGTCCTGATGCGCGCCCGCGGCCGCGTCGACGTCCTCATTCCCCGCGGCGGACGGGAATTGATCCAGTCCGTCGTGACCAACGCCAAGGTCCCCGTGATCGAGACCGGCGAAGGCAACGTGCACATCTTCCTGGACGCCTCCGCCAACGAGGAGATGGCCGTAGAGATCCTGCTGAACGCCAAGACCCAGCGGCCCAGCGTGTGCAACACCGTGGAAACCCTGCTGGTCCACTCGGCGTCGACCGTGCTGCCCGCCGTCGCCGGGGCCCTCCGCGCCGCCGGTGTCACCCTGCACGCCGACGAACGGATCCGCGCCGCGCTGCCGGCCACGGTCGACTCGGTCCCAGCCACCGAGGAGGACTGGGCCACCGAGTACATGGACCTGGACCTCGCCGTGGCCATGGTGGACAGCCTGGACGACGCCGTCAAGCACATCCGCACCTGGTCCACCGGCCACACCGAAGCCATCCTGACCAATGACCTCGGCAACGCCGAACGATTCATCGCGGAGGTGGATTCGGCCGCCGTGATCGTCAACGCGTCCACCCGCTTCACGGACGGCGGCGAACTGGGCCTGGGCGCCGAGGTCGGCATTTCCACCCAGAAGCTGCACGCCCGCGGGCCGATGGGACTGACGGAACTGACGACCACCAAGTGGATCGTCCAGGGCGAGGGCCAGATCAGGGCCTAGCAACGCTGTAACATGGAACAGAAGTCCGGAATGGCGGGGATACCCGCCGTCGTCAAATCTTGAACTCACTAGGGGAGAACATGCTGTTGCAGCAGATCGCCACAATCGTCACCGCCGCTGGCGAATCGGGCCACGAGGAACTCGCGCCGCTCATTGCTCCGCCGCTGGTCGTTGGCGCCGTGATGTTCGCCCTGCTCATGGTCATGCTGTTCGTCACGCTGTCCTACTCCAACCTGGGCAGGCGCCACGAAGCCGTCGAGGAGCACGCGGACCCGCACCGCCAGCACCCGAACAAGCACGATCACGGCCAAGGGCACTAATATTTCCGCCATCGGGGAGCAGCGCGGCGCCAAGCGCCGCCTGCGTCTGGGTGTGATGGGCGGCACGTTCGATCCCATCCACCACGGGCACCTTGTCGCGGCCAGTGAGGTCGCGGCCAAGTTCGACTTGGACGAAGTGGTCTTCGTGCCCACGGGCCAGCCGTGGCAGAAGATGAACAAGTTGGTCAGCGAGGCCGAGCACCGCTACCTGATGACCGTCATCGCCACGGCCTCGAACCCGCGCTTCACCGTCAGCCGGGTGGACGTGGACCGGCCCGGACCCACGTACACGATCGACACGCTTCGGGACCTGCACACCCTGCGTCCGGACGCGGACCTCTTCTTCATCACCGGCGCCGACGCCCTGGCCCAGATTCTGTCCTGGAAGGACATCGACGAACTCTGGTCCCTCGCGCACTTCGTCGGCGTCACCCGGCCCGGCCATGTCCTGGACGGGATGGGCCGCAAGGACGTCAGCCTGCTCGAGGTTCCCGCCATGGCGATCTCCTCGACCGACTGCCGCACCAGGGTCGCGGCAGGGAACCCCGTGTGGTACCTCGTCCCCGACGGCGTGGTCCAGTACATCGCCAAGTACGGACTGTACGGCGGGGACCCGGACACCGGGGACACCTCCGCCGGCAATGGCGCCGCCCGCTATGACCGAAGCACCGAGATAGCCCAACCCGCCAGCACCGAATGAGTTTGCAATGAGTCAGGAACAGCCACCAATCCGCAGCCGCCGCGAACTGCGGCAGGCCAGAGATGAACGCCTGGAAGCGAACCAGGAGCCCGGTACCCCAGGTCCCGGAGCGGTTTCCCCTGCCTCAAAGATCCCTGGCTCGAATAGCCCCGCCACCCCGAGGCCTGGCAATGCTGTTGCCCCCGGCGGTGTTGCCCCCGGCGGTGTTGCCCCCGGCGGTGCTGCCCCCGGCGAGCCCACGGAGGCGGAGGTCACCGGCCGCCGCCGGAATCCTGGCCCCGTGGACTCAGTCCGCACGTCCGCCGGCTCGGAGCGGTCCTCGCAGGTCCGCGCCCGGGACCGCGCCACCCTGCGCACCATCAAGGAACTCGCCGAAAAAGAAGGCAATCTCGCCGGTGGCGGGCCGCCCACGCGGCGCCAGCTCCGGCTGCTGCAGCTGGCGGCCGAAACAGCCCCGGCAACTTCCGCCAACCTGATTGTCCCCGCCTCGCCACGGACCCGGGCGACCCCGGTCGTCCGTCAGCCCGGCGCCGCGGGTGCACAGGAAGCCGATGCCGCACCGGAAACCCCTGCCGGACCGGAAACGGCGGGTGCGCAGCCCGGCGTTGACCGCTCTGTCGCTGATGGCGCCAAAGCCCCCGGGCAGAAGACCGACGACGCCGGCGCTGCCGGCCGGGGCGGCCAAGGGCCCGCGGGCATGACCGTGGAACAGGCCCTCGCCGCGCGGGAGCTCCTGGCCCAGCAGGCACAAAACCAGCTGGCCAAAATGGAACACATCAACGCCACCGACCCGGACGCCGTCGACCCTGATGTGCTGGCGGAGCAAATTGCCCTGGCTGAGCGGGCCGCCGTGCTGAACCGCCGGGCGGCCGCGAAACTAAAACTGGCCGAGCAGAACAGCAAGCCCGAACCGGTGCGGAATGACCCGACCACGGCCAACAACCTGGCTATGGTCACACCCCTGGAATTTGTCCAGGTCCCCGGCGTGGAGCGGCCAGTCTTGAAGCGCCCTGCCACGTCCCACGTGCCGGTCGTCACCAACCCGGGTTCGCGGGTTGAGCAGCCCCGGAAGTCCGGCAATCGCCGTCCGGGTCCTTCCCGCCAACGGAGTGCGGGCAGCACAACCAGCCGCGCCGGAGTGCTGGCCCGAGCCGAGGCCGCCGCCCAGGCTGCCTCCTCACCTCAGGCATCGTCCCCCGTAGCCGGAATCCCTGCCCCACCCCAGTCTGACGGGGACTTCGCCGGCGGCTCGCCCGTCGCCGCGAACACCGCATACGGGCTCGACCCCCTCGACGCGGACACGGCCGGCCTTGGCCGGGCCCGGCGTCTGCGCCTCGTGCAGCTCGCGGTGCTGGTCCTTGGCGTCATGGCGCTGATCGCCGGCATCATGCTGATCATCACCGGCCTCTCCGGCTAGCCACCTTCGTTCCTGGCCCCACCGTTCCAACTGGCGGCCCCGCGCATTTCCGCTATACACGCTTTTTCACCCAACAAGCTTTCTCATAACAAGCTTTTCGCCAACAAGGAGTCCCGTGACTGCAACAGATTCAGCCATCACCACAGCCCGCCACGCAGCCCGAGCTGCCGCGGAGAAACTCGCCGAGGACATTATCGCAATGGACGTCAGCGAACGGCTGGCCCTGGCCGATATCTTCCTGATCGCCTCCGCGCCGTCCGAGCGCCAGGTCAACGCCATCGTGGACGGCATTGAAGACGAACTTTCCAAGTTCGAGCTCAAGCCGATCCGCCGTGAAGGACGCTCCGGCGGCCGCTGGGTCCTGCTGGACTACGGCGACATCGTCATCCACGTCCAGCACGAGGAAGACCGGGTGTTCTACGCCCTGGAGCGTCTCTGGAAGGACTGCCCTGTCGTGGACCTGCAGCTCGGGGACGACGCCTCCGCCAAGGCCGCTGCAGCCTCCGAAGCGGAGTAGCTGCGGGAGTACAACGGAATATGCCCGATTTGGAATTTTCCGAAAGGCTGTTCTAAGATATTTGAGTTGCTTCGGAGAGATCCGGACCAAACATCCGGAACCCAAAGTCTTGCTGACGGGTCCGGGGCAACGAAAATTCGGGGCTGTGGCGCAGCTGGTAGCGCACCTGCATGGCATGCAGGGGGTCAGGGGTTCGAGTCCCCTCAGCTCCACCGGATAATCCGCCGGGATCGCCAGATCCCGGCGGATTTTTTTATCCGCTGATCTGGTGGCCGGGCCTGCGGCACGGCAGGCCATCGGAAGTTTCCGGGAGCAGGCACCGGCGGCGTGTCGATTCGCGTGAACCGGAAATGTGGTTTAAGATAATCAGGTTGCTTCAGGGAAGATGGTCCTTCGCGGGAACGGTTTTCCAGGCAATTTCGGGGCTGTGGCGCAGCTGGTAGCGCACCTGCATGGCATGCAGGGGGTCAGGGGTTCGAGTCCCCTCAGCTCCACCGAAGTGGTCCTGCTCATTGAGCAGGGCCTCCTTTGTTTTGCGGAATGCCGACAAGTGGATTGCGTGGATGGCGGGAACCGTCCGCGTGCTCAGCCGTTGTGCTTGCCGGAGTTCCGGCTCTCCCGCCAGGCCCGCCAGGCGCCCGTGGACCACAGGGCCCACAGCACCAGAAGAGGCTGGAACAGCAGGCGGATTCCCCGGCTCAGGTCCGAATTGAGTCCGAACGAATCGGTGCCCGTGGCGAACTGGGAGATGTTGCCCGGGAAGACCGCGACGAAGAAGGCTGCGACTATCCAGCCGAGAGCCAGCCGCCAACGACTGAGCAGCAGCAGGCCCAGCCCCAGACCGATCTCCAGCAGGCCGGAAGCGACCACGACGAAGTCCACGTCCAGCGGCAGCCAGGGGGGCACCTGGGCGTAGAACGACTCACGGCTCCAACCCAGATGGCTGACACCGGCCAGGACCAGGAACCCGCCCAGCAGCAGCCTGCCGGCGCTCCGCAGCCCCGAGTGCAGCCGGGAATCCGCGGCCCGGGGCGGCACCGGATGGTGCGGTGGAACCGGACCGGGGGACTGAACTGGATTGTTGGCCATGCGGCGCCACCTTCACTCTGGGAGAATTAGCTTAGCAATCCGGCCTGGGCGGCCTTCGTTCCGCCTGCTCGACTAAAGTTGCGCACGTGAATGAGACCCTGCCTCCCTGCCCTGAGTGCTCCAGCGAATACACGTATGAGATGGGGGCGCTCCTGGTCTGCCCGGAGTGCGCGCATGAGTGGTCCCCGGCGGCGGAGCCGGAGCCGGAAGACCAGGAACCCCAGCCGATCAAGGACGCCGTCGGCAACATCCTCGCCGACGGGGACACCGTCACGGTCATCAAGGACCTCAAAATCAAGGGCAGTTCCACCGTGATCAAGGTCGGCACCAAGGTCCGCGGAATCCGGCTTGTGAACGGCGTGGGCGACCACGACATCGACTGCAAGGTGGACGGCGTTGGTCCCATGCAGCTCAAATCCAGCGTGGTCAAGAAGATCTGACCGGGTCCTGGCCGGCACGTCCGCTGGCATGGCCGGGTCTCATGTGCCACGGGCGGTCGTTTGGCCTCGGGTGCGGAGCGTGTTAGACATGGCTCAGACCCAGTCCTCCCACGCGAGTAGGAACTTATGGCTGAAACGCCTTGGATGCCCCCCGGCTGCAGCCGATGAACGGGCGTGCCGCACGATGGAAAGATGCGCTGCGCACCCAGCTATGGCCCCTCCCGGCGGCAGCAGTCGCCCTGGCCGTTGCCCTGGGAACGATGGTGCCCGCGTTGGATGCGGCTGTTGACGGCCAGTTGCCTGAGGGTATCGCCGTACTCCTCTTCAGCGGTGGACCCGAGGCGGCCAGGGCGGTCCTGCAGGCCATCGCCGGCTCGCTCATCACCGTTACGTCCCTGACGTTCTCCCTGACAGTGGTCACGCTGCAGCTGGCCAGCAGCCAGTTCTCGCCACGGTTGCTGCGGACCTTCACCTCGGACCGGTTCGTCCACGTTACGCTGGCCCTGTTTTTGGCTGCGTTCTCGTTCTCCCTGACCGTCCTTCGAAGCGTCCGGGATGAGGGCACCGGGGACGAGGCATTTGTCCCTGAAATCTCCGTCACCATAGCATTCGTGCTGGCCATTGCCAGCGTTATCGGCCTGGTGCTCTTCCTGGCACACCTCACCCGGGAAATCCGTGTGGAGACCATGATGCGTCGGGTCAACGTCGAAACGCAGGACACCATGGACCGCGTCTTTCCCCAGGACCGCCCGGGCCCGGGGGCAGAACCGGAACCTGTTCCAGCGGCGATCCTTATCGAGTCCGCCCACTCCGGATTCCTGACGTCAGTGGACAAAGCATCGCTCGTGAAGGCGGCAGCCGACGCGGGGGCAGTCATTCGGCTGGACCGTGAACCGGGAAGCTCCCTGGTCAAAGGCGTACCCTTCGCGACCGCATGGCCGGACACGGCCGGGGCAACCTTCACACCTGCCATCCGGGACGATCTGGGCACCAGCGTCAACGCCGCCGTCGCCACCGGGTTTGAACGCACCAACGTCCAGGATGTCGGATTCGGTTTCCGCCAACTGGTCGACGTCGCCGCGCGGGCACTTTCCCCGGGCATCAACGACCCCACCACGGCAGTGCACATCATCGGGCACCTCTCCGCGCTGCTCTGCCGGCTGGCGGAGAGAAACCCCGGCCCCGAGCACCTTGCCGACGACGAGGGGCGGGTAAGGGTGGTCCTCGCACTGCCCAGGTTCGAGGACCTCCTGGATATGGCCATGAACCAGCCCCGGCTCTACGGTGCAGCGGACCCCGACGTCGCCGCGCGTCTCCTGGGTCTTCTTCAGGAGCTTTCCTGGTGCGACCGGAACGGCCGGTACCGGACGGAAATCCTGGAGCACCGGGGACGGATGCGCGCGGCCATATACGCTGGAAAATATTCACCAGCCGAACGGCAGCATCTGCTGGACCTGGCATCTGCAGTGGGCTCCACCCGGCCCTCCGGCTGAGTTTCCTCGGCGTGTCTCTCGCCGGCACGAACCATTGGGCGGCCGATACGCCGGCTTTCTGGCGTTCCGCCACGATGGGGCGCAGCCGTGTTTCGAAGGACGTGAGGGCGCTGCTGATCCCGGAGTGTTGTTTCAGTTCCTCAGCAAGGAGATAGCCAGCGGCCATCCCCAGGGAAGCGCCCTGGCCCGCCAGGAGGGACACCGCTGCGGCGGCATCGCCGAGCAGGACCACCCGGCCCGTGTGCCAGCGGGGCATCCTGATCTGGGCGACCTGGTCGTAGTAGACATCGTCGGGGCAGCGGTCAAGTGCAGCGGGACAGATCCAGCCGAGGTCGCGGTATCTGGATCTCAGCAGGGCCCGAGGGTCATCCGGGAGGGCGGGGTCGTCTGTGCGGTGCACGGCCATCACGGTGATTCTGCCGTCACGCAGCCGGTAGAAGAACATGGCCTCATTGCGGGTGTCGGTGACGGCGAACCGTGCTCCGATGCGCTCGGCGAGTTCCGGGTCGCTGAAGGAGTAGGCGCCAACCTGGAAGCCAAGGTAGTGGAAGAACTCTTCCTCCGGGCCGAAAACGATCGCCCGGACTGCGGAGTGGATACCGTCCGCGCCGATGAGCAGATCCACGTCCTGGACCTGTCCGTCATCGAAGGCTACTGTCACCGCGTCACGGCTCTGCCGGACGGCGGCAACGGTACGGCCGTAGTGAAGATCGACGGCGGCGGGCAGTTTTTCGCGGATGGCCAGTTCCAGGTCCGGGCGGAGGATGCTGGTCAGCTCGCCCCTGACAACCTCGGCGAACCGGGAGAACGGCAGGCTCGCCCGAGCCTCACCATTCCGGCCAACGTAGTCCAGCCTCTGGATCTGGTAGCCAAGTTCACGGAGCCGGGGGATGATGCCCAGGCTGACCGCTGCCTGCCACCCGGGGCCGAAGAAATCGATCATGAATCCCTGCGGGCGCGGCCCCTCCGCCTGGTCCACCACGAGCACCTCCCATTCGTACCAGGGGTGTCATAGCCTCAGTGTTCCCGTGCCCAGGCAATCCGGCAAGCGACCCCGGGGATGCGGGGCTCCTTGTTCTTCTCGCAACCGGGACGCCCCCTGGCCCCTGCACAGCCGCAAGACGGGCCTATGGATAGTGTCCGGGAACAGGCAGATAATAAAGGCAAGCACCGTGCCGTACCCGGCCGGTGCCCATGGCCGGGGAATCGGCGCCCTTACCGGTTCGGGGTTCCCTGCCGCACTTCCGGGGGAGGAAAAGGTCCTGTGCCACTGTCCGACGAAGAGCGCAGACGCCTTGAAATGCTCGAACAGGACCTGGCCGCCAGCGATCCGGACCTGAACCTCGAACTGCAGTCCGGACACCCCCGCGGTATGGATGCGCGCGCGGTGTTCGGTATTTTGGCCGCGTTGGCCGGTTTCGCGCTGATCATCGCGGGGATCATCACGCAGTTCACGATCATAGGCGTTGTCGGCTTCGCGCTGATGGGCGCGGGTGCTCACTGGTTCCTCAGCGGCCGCCGCCCGCGCGATGGTTCCGGCTACCCGTTTTTGACCTCAGGAGGGCCATGAATAAGTCACCGTCCCCAGGACCGGGCAGGCGGGGACACCGGCGGCGGCTGTGGGGAGCGCTCGGCGGCATTACCGGATGGATGGTAGCAGCCCCCGGCCGCGCTATAGAGGAAGATGGCTAGCTGGAGGCAAGAGCAGCGAGGCTCAAGGAATCCCAGAACGCTGAATAGACTCGGCCGCTGCACCGATCCTCCTTTCCGGCCCCGCAGCGGCACCGGGATTCAGTGCGGATCAGGATAAGTTTGCAGGGGTCTTCATTTCCGAGGTCCGAACAACCTGACTCACAAAAGGCGGCAGCTCGCGCGTGGCGGACACCAATCTTGATTCCCTCTTCTCCCGGCTGGGCAGGTACCCGGACGTGGAGGCGGCCAACCTGCAGGCCTGGGACGCCACGGACAGGCTCCTCCTGGACACCGCCGCCGACCTGCTGGCTGCCGGTGTCCTGCATCCCGGAAGCCGCCTGGCCGTTGTGGGGGACCGTTACGGTGCGCTGACCCTTGGCGCCCTCGCACTCGGCGACGCCAGCCCCGGGGCGCCGTCACTCGGCGACGCCGCCTCTGACGGCTCCGTCGCTGGCGGCTCCGTCAGCTGGGCCGCTCCGGTCCGGGTGCACCAGGACCTCATCACCGGTGAGCACGCCCTCCGCCGCAACGCCGGGATGATCGGCGTCGCCGGCGGCTTCGAACAGCTCCCCCTGGGAGCCGGGCTCCTGTCCGGGGCCGGTGTGGTGCTCCTTCAGCTGCCCAAGTCGCTGGCGGAGCTGGAGGAGATTGCCGACGCCATCGCCCGCCACGCCGCACCCGACGTTGTGCTGCTGGCCGGTGGCCGGGTCAAGCACATGAGCCTGGGCATGAACACCGTGCTGGAGCGCCACTTCAGCGAGGTCCAGCCCCAGCGGGCCCGGCAAAAGTCCCGGATCCTGCTGGTCCGTGGACCCAGGCCCGCCACCGGCGCCCCGCCGTTCCCGGTCACCGGGGTCAACGCCGAGCTGGGCTTGACCGTGTGCGCCCGCGGCGCCGTGTTTGCCGGCACCGGGCTGGACATCGGCACCCGGTTCCTGCTGGAGTTCCTGCCCCGGATGCCTTCGGCGCGGCACGCGATCGACCTCGGCTGCGGCACCGGGATCCTCGCCGCCATGTACGCCCGCGGCAACCCCGGGTCCCGGGTCACGGCCACCGACCAGTCAGCGGCCGCCGTCGACTCCGCCAGGGCGACAGCGGAAGCCAACGGCCTCGCGGGCCAGGTCAGCGTCCTCCAGGACGATGCCATGGCCGCGCTGCCGGATGCCAGTGCCGATCTGATCCTGCTCAACCCGCCCTTCCACGTCGGAGCCGCGGTGCACGCCGGGGCCGGCCTGAAACTGATCGAGGCGGCGGGGCGGGTCCTCGCGCCGGGCGGGGAACTCTGGACGGTGTTCAACAGCCACCTGCACTACCAGCCCGCGCTGCAGCGGTTGATCGGCCCGACCCGCGAGGTCGGCCGAAACCCGAAATTCACGGTGACCGCCAGCATCCGAAAAACCCACGAAGTGTGAAGCGGGGCGTGTGGGCGGTCACAGGAGCGTAACGTACGATTCTGAGATAAGCAGTGCAGCCAAAGACGTTTAGGGGTATCAGTGACTGAGATCCGCCAGCCATCGCCGAGGCGCGGAACCAATTTGCCCCGTATGGGGGACTTCAACCTCACGGTAATCCTCGATGCCATCCGGCGTTCCCCGGCCGGCCTCAGCCGGGTGGAGCTGGCCCAGATCGTCGGGCTGTCCCCGCAGACGATCTCCAATATCTCCCGCCGGCTTCTGGACCAGGACCTGATCTATGAGGCCGGCAAGGAAGGCACCGGACCGGGCAAGCCGCGGACCATGCTCAGGCTCAAGTCCTCCGGAATGTACGCCGTGGGCGTCCACCTGGATCCGGCCGTGACAACGTTCGTGGTGCTGGACCTGGTTGGAGCCGTGGTGAGGCATACCCGGATCAAGACCCCGGGAGGCAGCGATCCAGGGGCCGTCATCGACACCATCGCCGCCGAAATCAAGCAACTCGTTTCGGAGTCCGGCGTGGACCCGGCCCGGATCGCCGGCCTGGGGATCGCCTCGCCCGGACCGATCGACCTCGAGGAGGGCACCGTCGTCGACCCTCCGCTGCTGCTCGGCTGGGACCGCGTGCCGCTCCGCGACGCCCTGGCCGCGGCCACCGGGCTGTCCACCATCGTGGACAAGGACGTGACGAGTGCCGCCGTGGCGGAGACCTGGGCGGGCGGTCCGAGCGGCGCCGGCAGTTTCGTTTTTATGTACATGGGCACCGGAATCGGCTGCGGGATCGTGCTCAACGACGAGGTGGTGCGCGGCACCTCGGGCAACGCCGGGGAGATCGGGCATATTATCGTTGATCCGGACGGCGCACCCTGCGACTGCGGGCTGCGCGGCTGCGTCAAATCCACCTGCATTCCCCAGGTGCTGGTGGCCCGGGCCGTCGAAGCCGGGGTCCTGGACGGCCCCGTCGAAGCAGCGACGGGGCCCGCCATCCAGGAGAGCTTCGCCGCACTGTGTGCCGCCGCCTCCGCCGGCGACGCGAGGGCGGAGGAGATCATCGACCACTCCGCCGTTCTCGTTGCCCGCGCCGTCTCGACCGTCACCAATGCCCTGGACGTGGACCGTGTGGTGTTCGGCGGACCGTTCTGGACCTGCCTCTCGCAGCGGTATCTCGAACGGATCCCGGAGCTGGTGCGGGAAGGCAGCGCCACCCGGAAGATCCATGAAATCGAGGTGGTCGGCACCGGTGTCGGCGAGGATGTCGGCGCGATCGGGGCCGCCTGCCTCGTGCTGGAACACACGCTGGCACCCCGCTCACAGCGCCTCCTGCTGGAGGGCTAGAGCCGGCCGGCGGGCCGGTCCCGGGGCCAAGGCGTCAGTCGATGTCCTCGATGACTGTGCCGAACGGGATCGACTCGTCCAGGTGCGCCTGGTGGTCATGAGGGTGCACCACCACCCGGACACCGTGCGACTTGTCTGCTGCGGACTGCATCAGTATGGGCCGGACGGTGTTGATGAAACTCTCGCTTTTGCCGGCGAGATACTCCTGGTAGCTGGCTGGAAGCTGGATCATGGCAAAAGGATAGTCCTGCGCGGGAACAATGGGGAGTGCTCGCCGTTGCCGGGTTTCCCGGCGCGGGCTTGGATAGGATGGCCGTTGGCTGCCGCTGAGGCAGGCCGCCGCCGCAGACCAGCTATAGGGGGATTTTGAGTGCTTCAGACTATGGCCGCCGCACGGCTTGAACCGGCGGAACTGGCGCGGGCGCAGCAGACCCTGGCGGCCATCTCCCGCAGCTTCGACGCCAAGGTGGTGGGCCAGGCCAGGCTCCGCGAATCCCTCCTGATCGGACTCATGACCGGCGGGCACATCCTGCTGGAAAGCGTCCCCGGGCTGGCGAAAACCACCGCCGCACAGACCGTGGCCGAGGCCATCAGCGCGGACTTCCGCCGGATCCAGTGCACCCCGGACCTGCTCCCGAGCGACATCGTCGGGACCCAGCTCTACGACGCCGCGAAGGGTATCTTCGTAACCCAGCTTGGCCCGGTCCACGCCAACATCGTCCTCCTGGACGAGATCAACCGCTCCAGCGCGAAGACCCAGAGCGCCATGCTCGAGGCCATGCAGGAACGCCAGACTTCCATCGGGGGAGTGGTGCACCCGCTGCCCGCCCCATTCCTGGTGCTGGCCACGCAGAACCCGATCGAGCAGGAAGGGACCTATCTGCTGCCCGAGGCCCAGATGGACCGCTTTATGCTCAAGGACGTGCTGGATTACCCCACCCCGGACGAAGAAGCGGAGATCATCCGCCGGATCGACGCCGGCGTGTTCACTCCGGAGCAAAAACCCGCCGCGGCTGCCTCGCTCCACGACGTCAGTGAACTTCAGGGCGCCGTCCGGCGGGTCTACCTCGACCCGGCGATCGTCCGCTACATCGTGGGCCTGGCCCTCGCCACCCGCAACGCCGCCGAGTACATCGACGCGCGGCTGGCCGGCTTCATCGAGTTCGGCGCCAGCCCCCGCGCCAGCATCGCCTTCAGCCAGGCGGCCCGCGCGGTGGCACTGCTGCAAGGACGGGACCACGTGATCCCCGAGGACGTGAAATCGCTGGCCCACCGCGTCCTGCGCCACCGGCTCATCCTCGGCTTCGAGGCCGTCGCCGAGCAGGTTCCGGTGGAGACCGTGATTGACGCCATCGTCGGCGCCGTCCAGACTCCCTGAGAATGGCGAGCCACCTCCAGCGCGTAAAGTCCAAGCTGTCGATCTTCGCCCACCGCAAGGCCCGCGGCCTGCTCGAGGGCCAGTACGGCTCCGTCTCCCACGGCCGCAGCCTGGACTTCGAGGACCTCCGCGCCTATGTGCCCGGCGACGAGGTCCGCGACATCGACTGGAAGGCAACCGCCCGGCATGGTTCGCCCTTGGTCCGGCGCTACCTCGCGGTCCGCCGGCAGACCCTGCTGCTGGTCACCGACACCGGCCGCAACATGGCCGCCGAGTCCCGGGACGGCGAGCCGAAAAAGGACATCGCAGTGCTCGCCCTGGGCGTCGTTGGTTATCTCGCGCACCGCCATGGCGACGCCGTCGGGCTGGTCTGCGGCGACTCCGGCGGATCCCGTGCGCTGCCGGGCAAGGCCGGCGAAGCGCACCTGGAACGGCTGCTCAGCGAAGTCCATGACACCACCTCCCTGGACGCAGCGCCGAGCCGGCTCGAAACCCAGCTGGACTACGTGGCCCGGAACTTCTCCCGGCGGATGCTGCTCCTGGTGGTGGCCGATGAACTCCTGCCGGATGCGGAGACGGACCGGCTGCTCCGCCGGCTGCGTGCCCAGCACGAGATCCTGTGGCTGACGGTCCGTGACGCCGAACTGCTCGGCGCCACCGCCCGCGCCGACTCCTACGACGTCGCCGGCACCCCTGCGGAACCGCGCGCGGGGAATCCCGCGGGAGCGCGGTCCGGGCTGCTGCCGGGCGGGCTGGCGGAGTCCGCGGCCATCGCCGGGGCGTACGCGCGGGCCCGGGACGAACGCGACGCGGCGCGGCAATCGATGCTGCGCCGGTTGGGGATTGCCGAAGCCGACGCCGGCAGCACCCGCGACGTGATCCCCGCCGTCTTCGCCCTCCTGGCACGGCACCGGCGGGGCCGGTGACTGGGATGGACGGTGACTTCTTCGGGCCGCTGGAGTACAGCGTCTGGTTCCCGTGGGCGGCCCTGGGACTGCTGGTCCTCGTCGCGGCCTGGTACGGCTACGTCTTCCGCAGCACCCGGCGCCGGCCCGCCGGACGGCAGGCCGTGGAAGCCCCGGCGCCTCCCGCCGCCGTTGCCGCGCCGGATCTGGCCCGGCTCCGGCGGGAGTACCTGGAGCGCATCGACGCCGTCGACCGTGAGGCCGCGGCCGGCGCCCGTTCCAGCCGTTCCGCGCACCAGGAACTCAGTTTGCTGATCCGCAGCTTCGTCCGCGACGCCTCCGGGATGGACGCGACGCGGATGACCCTGGCCGAGCTCCGGGCGGCGGGCGCGATGGTCCCGGTAGGCGCGGCAGGCACGGCGGCGCACGGCGTCCCGGCCGCGGCCGACGCCATCGCGGCCCTGTACCCGGCGGCGTTCGCCGCCGGACCGGCGTCGGGCGCTACAGATGCAGCGCGGACCGCGCGGGAAGTGGTCCGTTCATGGAACTGATCTTCTGGTGGATCCTGCCGGCCGCCGCCGTGGCGGTCCCCGCGGTCTGGTTCCTCGGGCGGCGGCGCCACCTGGCCCGCGCTGCCCGGCGCCGTCCGGTCGCCCACAGCGACCGCCTTACGGCGCTGCCGGAGTACCAGGCGGCGCTGCGGAATCACCGGAACCGGCTGCGGCTGCTCGCTGCCGCCGGCACCGTGCTGATGGTGGCCGCGGTCGTCGCCGCCGCCCGCCCGGCAGAACGCAGCACCGTCCGGCCCGAACAACACAAACGGGACATCATCTTGTGCCTGGACGCCTCCGGCTCCATGAACAGCGCCGATGCCGCCGTGGTGGACGTCTTCGGCCGGCTCGCCCAGGAGTTCGACGGCGAGCGGATCGGCCTCACGGTCTTCGACAGCAGTGCCGTCCAGGTGTTCCCGCTGACCGACGACTACGCCTATGTCCAGGACCAGCTGCAGCAGGCCAAGAGCGCCTTCGACGGAGCCGGCAGCGGCAGCTTCCTCGACGGGACGTGGAACGGCGAGGGCTCCTCGCTGATCGGCGACGGCCTGACATCCTGCCTCCAGGGCTTCCCGGCGGCGCGCGAAGGGGAGGAAGCCGGGCACCGCGCCCGTTCGGTCATCCTGGCCACGGACAACTTCCTGTCCGGCACCCCGCTCGTCACCCTCCCAGAAGCCGGGGCCCTGGCTAAGGACCGGGACGTGCGGGTCTTCGCCTTGAACCCGGGGGACTACGACTTCGGCCCGGACGCCGGCGCGGAACAACCCGGCGCCCGGCTGCGCAGCCTGGCGGAGGGCAGCGGCGGCGCGTACTACGCCCTCGACAGCCCGGACGCGGTTCCCGGCATTGTCACCGGGATCGAGGCCACCCAGGCCGCGGCGTTCCGGGGCGCACCCCGGGCCGTGGTGTCCGACCGCGCCGAGGTTCCGCTCGCCGTGGCCCTGCTGGCGGGACTGGTCCTCGCCGGAGCATCGTGGAGGCCCCGGCGATGACGTTCAACCCCATACTGTCCTGGTGGGTCATGGGCCCGCTGGCCGCCGCCATCGTCCTGGGCCTCGGCTGGGTCCTGTTCCGCGCCCGGCAGCAGCACGCGCCTTCCGGGGACGCAGGGATCCGCGGCTGGCTCTTCCGCGGCGGCCTCGTGCTGCTACTGCTCCTCGCCGCCTGCCGGCCCGGCATTCCCGGCGGCACCGTGCAGGCCGCTGCCACGGACCTGAACGTGTTTTTTGTGGTGGACACGAGCAGCAGCATCGCCGCCGAGGACCACACGTCCGCCGGGGGCCAGACAGGAGCGGGCCAGGCAGCCGGCGTGCCACGGCTCGACGGCGTCCGGGAGGACGTCCGGGCCATCGCCCGGGAACTCGGCGGTGCCCGCTATTCGCTCATCAGTTTCGATTCCGGCGCCACAGTGCGGATGCCCCTGACCGCCGACACGTCCGCGCTGGAGACCGCGGTTGCCGTGCTGGGTCCCGAGGTCACCGACTACTCGCAGGGCAGCAGCGTCACTGCGGCCCGGCTGGTCCTCGCCGAACGGCTCGCGACCGCCCGGGACCGCCACCCGGAACGCCCCCGGCTGGTGTTCTACTTCGGCGACGGCGAACAGACCAGCGCCGCCCCACCCCAGGCCCTGGGGATTGACGGCGCCCTCGTGAGCGGCGGCGCCGTCCTCGGCTACGGCACGCCGGACGGCGGCCGGATGAAGGAAAACAGCGGAGACCCCAGCCGGCCTGCCGGGACGTACATCCGGGACCCGACCACCGGCGCCGATGCCGTCTCCCGCCTGGACGAGGACCGCCTGCGGGACCTGGCACGCCAGCTCGCGGTGCCCTATCTGCACCGCGCGGCCGGGGATGCGGCGGCCCCGATGCTCCAGCAGGCCACGCCCGGCACCCTGGTGCGCACAGGTGTTGCACTGGACGGCAGGACCGAACTCTACTGGCTGCCGGCCTTCGCCGCGTTCCTGCTGGCGCTGCGCGAAACCCTGCTGGTGTCCGGCCAGCTCAGGGAGCTCCGGCCCGCCAGCCGGCCCGTCCTTCGCCCCGTCCGCCGGGCATCCCCCAAGGCGCCACCGGAGGCACTACCGGAGGCGCTGCCGGCCGCCCGCCGGGGGCAAGGCACATGAGCGTCCGACGCCGGAGCCGGCTGCTGCTGTGGTCCGCGCTTCCCGTGCTGCTGGCACTGTTGCTCGCCGCGAAACTGCTCAGCGCCGCCTGGTTTTCCGGTCAGGCGGGCGGCGCCTTTGCCCGGGGTGACGCCCCGGCAGTGGAGTCGGCCGCCGCGGTCCTGGGCATCGCGAACTTCCTCGAGCCGCACAAGGCACCGTTCGCGGCCGGGGACGCCCTGGCGCTCCGCGGCGACTACACCGCCGCGCGCACCGCATTCGAGGCGGCCCTCGATGTGGCCCCGCCGGCCGACGAATGCCGGGTGCGGGCCAACCTGGCGCTCAGCATCGAACGGCTGGGCGACACCGGCAGCGGCGGAGTCACAGCTGGCACCGACGGCGACGGCGACGGCAGCGGCGGTGACGGCGCGGGCGAGGGCGTCCGCCTGCTGGAGGAAGCCCTGGCCGTGGTCAGGGCCGCGCCCGCCGGCTGCTTCGGCGCCGACAGCGCCGACAGCGAAGCGGGGGAGAGGCTGCAGCAGGCCGGGCAGCGGCTGGAGGAAAAAATCGAGCGGTTGCGCGGCGAGGCTGAACCGGGCGACGCCGCCGAACCCGGACCGGAAGCCGGACCCGAAGAAGAGGGCGGCGACGAGTCGGGGAACGCTCTCGACCCGAAGCTGGAGCAACTCCGCGAGGCCGCACTGTCCGCCCAGCGGGAGCGCAACCGCGGCCTGCAACGGGAGGAGTATCTCAACGGCACCAGCTCCGGACCGCTCACGGACAGGCCCTGGTGACCAGCCGGGCGAAGAATATTCTGTGCCGGAATGAAATATGCCGTAAAGCTGCGTCTTAATTCGGGGGACAACTTGAACCGCCTCCCGGGTGGACCGTAGAGTTCTATCCAAGTTACCTCAGTAACGTGTCAGCGATCCTCCGTTCACGGCCAGCCCCACGGCGGCCCAGGAGGGTGTGGGTGCCCCCATGTGGGCCTGACATTTGCTCACGGACAACTTCGTATCAGGCGTAACAGTCGCGGCTGCGTCCTGCTGGAGTTTCCTCCGTGTTCCCCAAACTCAATTCACCGACGGCCTCCGTTTTCGGGCACAGCTGTCAGTGTTCACAGCCAAGGACGCAAATGTCTCCACCAAGCCTTATTGACACCCATCCAAATCTTGCCGGCACGGCCCCTGTCGCGCTGTCCTATGAACTGTTCCCGCCGCGGTCGCCCGCTGCCGCCGAATCGCTGTGGACCACCATCGGCGAACTGGAAGCCACAGACCCGGACTACGTGTCCGTGACCTACGGCGCCAGCGGCTCCAACCGGAACACCGCCGTCGAGCTCATCAACCGCCTCGTCCAGGAAACCACCCTGCGGCCGCTGGCGCACCTGACCTGCGTGGGGAACTCCCCGGAGGAACTCGCCGAGATCATCGGCGAGCTGCTCGACGTCGGCGTGCGCGGCATCCTGGCCCTGCGCGGCGACCAGCCCAAGGACGGTGTGGCCCCTCCCGAGGGTTCGCTGCGCTACGCCCAGGATCTGATCGAGCTCATCCGCCGCGTCGAACAGCGCCGCTCGGCGCTGCTCTGCGCCGGCAAGGTCGCGGTCGGCGTCGCCGCCTACCCCACCCGGCACCCGGAATCCCCGAGTGAGGCGCACGACGTCGAGGTGCTGCTGGCCAAGCAGCGCTCCGGCGCCGACTTCGCCATCACCCAGGTCTTCTTCCACACCGAGCAGTACGCGGACCTGCTGACCCGGGCACGCCGGGCCGGGGTCACCATCCCGATCATCCCGGGCGTTATGCCGCTCACCAGCCTCCGCCGGCTCGCCCGGCTCAGCGAGCTGACCGGCGTCGAACCGGACCCGGTCCTGATCGAACGGCTCGCCGCCGCGGAGACCGACGCCGACCGCACCCGGATCGGGATCAGCGCCACCGTGGACCTGGCCAACGCGGCCCTGGACGCCGGCGCCCCGGGACTGCACCTCTACACCTTCAACGAACACAGCGCCGCCCTCGACGTACTGGACAAGCTCGCCCTGCCCCGACCGCGCCGCAGCCATCAGCGCTCGGCCGGCCGCCGCCAGCTCGCCAGCTAACCACCCACGAAACGCTTAGGACTTTCCCATGACTGTAAAGAACACCCCCTTCCCGGCTGCCTCGATCCTCGGCTACCCGCGCATCGGCCGCCGCCGCGAACTCAAGAAGGCCGTGGAGGCCTACTGGGCCGGCAAGATCGACGCCGCCGCCCTCGACGCCGCCGCCAAGGAGATCCAGCTCGGCACCGCCCGCCGCCTCCAGGGCCTGGGCCTGACCGAAGCCGCCGCCGTTCCCGGCACGTTCTCCTTCTACGACCAGGTGCTCGACGCCGCCGCCCACCTCGGCGCCGTGCCCGCCCGCTTCGGCAACCTCCTGAACGCTGAGGGCCAGCTCGACATCGACGGCTACTTCACCCTGGCCCGCGGCACCAAGGACCAGCAACCGCTGGAAATGACCAAGTGGTTCGACACCAACTACCACTACCTCGTCCCCGAAATCGGCCCGGAGACCAGCTTCTCGCTGACCTCCAACCGCATCGTCGAGGAGTTCGACTACGCCCTCGCCAACGGGGTCCAGACCCGCCCGTACATCGTCGGCCCCGTCACTTTCCTGCTGCTGAGCAAGGCCTCCGACGACGCCCCGGCCGGGTTCAGCCCGCTGTCCCGCCTCGAGGACGTGCTGCCGGTCTACACCGCACTGCTGGAGAAACTGGCCGCCGCCGGCGCCGGCTGGGTCCAGCTCGACGAGCCCGCCCTCGTGGTGGACCAGGACACCCCCGCCGCCCAGATCCAGGCCGCCGTCGCCCGCTCCTACGAGGTGCTCTCCGCCGCCGCCAACCGCCCGCAACTGTTCGTCTCCACCCCCTACGGTGCGCTCAACGGCCAGCTCGGCACGCTCGCCGCGACGGACATCGACGCGCTGCACCTGGACGTCTTCAAGGGCGCGGTTCCGTCCGCACCGGCGCTGGCCGCCCTGGGCAACAAGACCCTGGTTGCCGGCGTCGTGGACGGCCACAACATCTGGCGCAACGATCTCGCCGCCTCCGCGGAGAAGATCGCCGAGCTGCAGAAGTCGGTTGCCAAGCTGGCGGTCAGCACCTCCACCACCACCGCGCACGTCCCGCACGACGTCGATGAGGAGACCCAGCTCTCCGCGCAGCTGCGCAGCTGGCTGGCCTTCGCCGACCAGAAGGCCACCGAGGTCGTTACCCTCGCCGGCCTCCTGACGGACCGGGCGGCCGTCCAGCCGGCCATCGATGAGGCCACGCGCATCATCGCCGACCGCGCCGCAGCCGACGGCGTCCGCCGCGCCGAGGTCCGGAACCGCACCGCCGCCCTCACCGCCGCCGACTTCAGCCGCTCCGACTACGGAGTCCGCGAAGCCGCGCAGACCGAGGCCCTGCACCTGCCGCCGCTGCCCACCACCACCATCGGCTCCTTCCCGCAGACCGGCGAAATCCGCACCGCCCGGGCCCGCGCCAACAAGGGCGAGCTCAGCACCGAACAGTACGGACAGCTCATGAAGGATGAGATCAAGCGCGTTGTGGAGCTGCAGGAAGAGCTCGGCTTCGACGTCCTCGTCCACGGCGAGCCCGAGCGCAACGACATGGTCCAGTACTTCGCCGAGAACCTCGAAGGCTTCGACGTCACGGTGCACGGCTGGGTCCAGTCCTACGGCTCCCGCTGCACCCGCCCCTCGATCCTCTGGGGCGACGTCACCCGCAGCGCCCCCATCACGGTGGAATGGGCCAGGTACGCGCAGTCCCTGACCAACAAGCCGATGAAGGGCATGCTCACCGGCCCGGTCACGATCCTCGCCTGGTCCTTCGTCCGCGATGACCAGCCGCTCGGCGAGACCGCCAACCAGGTGGCCCTGGCCCTCCGCGACGAAATCGCCGACCTCGAAGCTGCCGGCATCAAGGTCATCCAGGTGGACGAGCCTGCCCTGCGCGAGCTCCTTCCGCTGCGCAAAGCCGACCAGGCCGCGTACCTGGACTGGTCCGTGAAGTCCTTCCGCCTTGCCACCGCCGGCGCCGGGGACGCCACGCAGGTCCACACGCACCTGTGCTACTCCGAGTTCGGCGCCATCATCGATGCGATCGACGGCCTCGACGCAGACGTCACCTCGATCGAGGCCGCCCGCTCCCGCATGGAGGTCGTCCACGACCTGGAATCCCACGGCTTCGGCCGCGGCGTGGGCCCGGGCGTCTACGACATCCACTCCCCGCGCGTCCCGGGGGAGCAGGAAGTCACCGAACTGCTCAGCACCGCCGTCAAGCACGTCCCGTCCCGCCAGCTCTGGGTCAACCCGGACTGCGGACTGAAGACCCGCGGCTACGCCGAGACCGAAGAGTCCCTGCGCAACCTGGTCCACGCCACGAAGACGGTCCGCGCCGAACTGCTGGAAGCGGCCAAGTAGCCCACAGCTGACCTGAGGATCAGCTCAGCCAACGAGCTGCACCAACGACGGCGGCCGGCCCCCCTCAAGGGTGACCGGCCGCCGTCGTGCGTTCTACTCACCGATTGCTGAGCAGCGGCCCTTTTGAACGCTCAGAAGGGCCGTTGCGGAGCAGTCGATTCAGGATTCCCAGAGAATCTCGTCGTCCACGACGCCGTCCTCGTCCGCGGACGCCACCAGGACCTCGTCGGAGAAATGCTGGCCGAGCGTGAAGTCCAGGACGAAGTAGCGCTCCGGCTGGCCGGGGAAGATGCCCACGTGGCCCAGCTTCAGCGCCTTGAGGAAGACCGCGTCGGTGAGCTGGCTCTTGTCCTCGACGCCGAAGACTTTCTTCAGGTGTTCGTCCTTGATCGCGTTGCAGTGGAAGTGCCGGTACTCCTGCGGGCTGGTGCCGTCCTGCTCCAGTTCCTCGGCGATCATTTCCCTGACCTGGTCCACGAGTTCGGGCAGGAAGCGCAGCCGGTAGTCAACTTTGTGCATAGCCGCTTCGTCGAAGTGGTCATGCGCGTTGACATTCAGGTCAAGCTCCACGGTCTGGCCCGCCAGTTCATGCTTGGCGGTGAAACTGTGGTCCCTTCCGTGGTTGAGTTCAACCTCTCCGAAGTGCTTGCTCGCTACCTTGTTCATACCTTCAACATAGTCCTCAAAACCGGCCCATTCCAGCATTCCGGCGGTCTTTGTCTGGCTGGCTTACCACCGGCTCGGCGTTGTGTCGCCGCGATCCGGGACGTCCTGGACGTCCTGGGACGCCCGGGGATCATGGTCCACAACGTTGTCAACGTCGGCGATCAAGACGCCGTCCGCTTCAGCGTTCTCAACCTGCAGCGCCCGCTCGGAGGCGTGCCTGGGCCTGTGCGCGGAGGCCATGACGGTGTCCACCGCGGCGGTGGACGGCTCGGGGCTTGGCATGAACTCCTCGGGTACGGCGGTACCGGTCGGGGCGCCCCGGCGGCGGAGCATCTGCATCCAGCGGGGACTGCTGCCAAGGATGCCGTGGTCGGCGAGCTCCTCAACCTCCAGGTTGTAGAAGTCGCCGATGTGATCGACCAACTGGGCGCGTCGGGCCCGTTCGTAGGCCCGGCGCTCCCTGCTGAAGGCGATGATGGTGGCCCAGCAAATCAGCAGCATGATGACGCTGAACGGCAGGGCGATGATGATCGCCGCCGTCTGGAGCGCCACCAGCCCACCGGATATCAGCAGCGAAATGGCCAGTATGGCGGTGATGAGGACAAAGAACGTACGTACCCGCTTCTTCGGGTTGACCTGCCCGCCGGTGGCGATCATGCCCATCACCAGGGCGCCGGAATCCGAGGAAGTGATGAAGAAGACGGCAATCAGCAGGATCACGCCGACGGTCAGGACCGGGGTGCCCGGCACATAGGAGAGCATGCTGAACAATGCGCTGGACACGTTGACGCTGCCGTCGGGTTCCAGGAGGTTGCCGCTCCCGCTGAGCTGCACGGCCAGGGCCGTTCCGCCGAGCACGCTGAACCAGAGAACGCCGATCAGGGTGGGCACCAGGATGACTCCTGCGACGAACTGGCGCACCGTCCGGCCGCGGGAAATCCGCGCGATGAAGATGCCCACAAACGGGGCCCATGAGATCCACCAACCCCAATAGAAGGACGTCCAGGAGGCCTGCCAGGCCTCCCCGGCTTCTCCGCTGAACGCATTGACATTGAAGGAAAGACTGACGAAGTTCTGGATGTACGCGCCCATGGACTGCACGAATTCGCGGAGCAGGAACGTGGACGGTCCGAAGACCAGCAGGTACATCACCAGCATTCCGGCGAGCACCAAGTTGATGCTGGAAAGCCATTTCATGCCTTTGGTCACTCCCGAGAGCACAGAGAGCAGCACGAAGAAGGAAATCACGATGATGATGATGATTTCGGACCCCTGGCTGGGCTGCAGCAGGTTGATGCTCTCCAGCCCGGCGCTGATTTGCAGGACGCCCAGGCCCAGGGATGTTGCCACGCCAAAAAGGGTGCCGACGAGGGCGATAACATCGATCACGTTGCCCCACGCGCCCTGTACGCGTTTGCCCAGGAGCGGTTCCAGGGCCCAGCGGATGGACACCGGGCGCTTGCGCCGGTGGATGGCGTAGGCGAGGGCGAGTCCGATCACCACGTAAATCGACCACGCATGCACGCCCCAGTGCAGGTAGGTCTGGCTCAGCGCCTGCTGCGCGAGCTGCGCGGGAGTCCCGGAGACCCCCGGGCGCGGAGAGGCGAAGTGGCTGAGCGGCTCGCCGACGCCATAGAAGACGAGGCCGATTCCCATGCCGGCGGCAAACAGCAGCGCGAACCAGGCCATCAGCGAGAACTCGGGCCTGTCGTCGTCATGGCCCAGTTTGATGTCTCCGAAACGGCTGAATCCCAGAAACAGACTGAAGGCCACGAAAAAGGTGGTGATGAGGACGTAATACCAGTTGAAGGAATTGACGATGTTGGCCTGGATGGCACCAAACATCGCTTCGGCGGTTGCGGGAGCCACAAGGGCAAACGCCGCAAAGAGCGTCACAGTCACGGCTGCCGGCCAAAAGACCCAGGCTTGGACTATGCGTGTCTTTGTGTGGTCAGCCATTCCTCAAGGCTACGCGCCGAAGCGAAGGGGCAGCGGACAGTCTTTTTCAGACTGTCGGATATCGGGCCCGGTGCCGGTACATTAAGCGGATGCAAACTGTTGCCCCCGCCGTCGCCCGCGCCCGAGCATTTTTCGACAGCGGCGCCACCCGCCCGCTGGCCTGGCGGCTGGAGCGCCTCGGCAGCCTGCGCCGGATGCTGGCCGAGCGCCGGACGGAATTCGCCGAAGCGCTGGCCAGCGACCTGGGCAAGCACGCCACGGAATCCCTGCTGACAGAAATCGGCTTTGTCACCGCCGAAGCCGCGCACCTGGAGAAGAACCTCGAGGCGTGGCTGCGGCCGCGCCCCGTCGCCGTGCCGCTCGCCGTCCAGCCCGCCAAAGCCTGGACCGAACTCACACCGCTCGGGGTGGTGCTGGTCATCGGCCCGTGGAACTATCCGCTGCAGCTGTTGCTCGCCCCGCTGGCCGGCGCCCTCGCCGCCGGCAACACCGTGGTGCTCAAACCGAGCGAACACGCCCCCGCCACCTCGGCGGCGCTGGCCCGCTGGATCCCGGAATACCTGGCCGGCGCGGCGGAGGTGGTCGAAGGCGGCATCCCGGAAACCACGGCCCTGCTGGCAATGCGCTTCGACCACATCTTCTTCACCGGAGGGGAAGCGGCCGCCAAGGTGGTGCTGCGCGCCGCGGCGGAGCACCTGACGCCGGTGACCCTGGAACTGGGCGGCAAGTCCCCGGCCTACGTCGACTCCACCACCGACCTGGCGAAGGCGGCCAAGCGGCTCGCGTGGGGCCGGTTCATGAACGCCGGTCAGACCTGCGTGGCGCCGGACTACATTCTGGCGACCGAGGACGTGCTGGTTCCACTGGAGCGCGAGCTGGTCACGGCCATCGGCGGGCTCTTCGGCACGGACTCCTCCCGCAGCGAGTCTTACGGCCGGATTGTCAACGACCGGCACTTCGCCCGGATCGCGGCGCTCGCCGACGGCAGCACGGTCGTGCACGGTGGCGAACGGGACGCCGCCAGCCGGCACTTCGCCCCGACCCTGCTGCGCCCCGCCCCCGGAGACACCGTGATGGGGGAGGAGATCTTCGGCCCGCTGCTGCCGCTGGTTCCGGTCGCCGGGCGGGATGAGGCCATCCGGATGATCAACGACGGCGCCAAGCCACTGGCGCTGTACGTGTTCAGCAACGACGCCGGCACCCGCCGGGCGTTCGCCGAACGCACCTCCTCGGGGGCGCTGTGCTTCGATGTCCCGGCGGCGCACCTGATGGTTCCGGGGCTGCCCTTCGGCGGTGTCGGCGGCAGCGGCATGGGCGCCTACCACGGGGAGCATTCGCTGCGGACGTTCTCGCACGATCGGTCCACCCTGGCCAAAACGTTCCGGCCGGACACCCTGGAGCTGATCTACCCGCCGTACACAAAGACCAAGCACCGGATCATCAGCGCCCTCGCCGGCATGGGGACCGGGCTCCGCAGGCGTTTCCGCCAGCGCTGACTCAGCCCTGCCTCAGCCCTGCCTCAGCCCTGGCGCGGGACCGCCCGCTTCAGGGCCGGGGAGTTGAAGGTGTCGGCCAGCAGTTCGACGAAGAGCTGGACCTGGGCGGTCTGCTTCTCATTGATCAGCAGGGCAAAGACGTTGCGGGCCAGCCGGATCTCGGGAACGTCCAGCACCACCACCCCGGCCGGGCGGTGCAGCAGGGCAAGCTCGGGAACCAGCGCCGCGCCCAGCCCGGCCGCGGCCATCTCGAGGCTCGCATGGAAGTCATCGCTGTACGCCACCACCCGGGGGTGCAGGTTGCAGCTGGCGAAGAGCCGCTCGATCACCGTGGCGTCGGACGTGCCCGGGTGGTGCACAATCCACGGCATGTCGGAGAGGTGGTCCGCCGCGACCTTCGACTCCGTGCCGATGCCCCAGGCCGCCGGCAGCACCACCCGGAAGTCGTCGTCGCCGATCCACTGCCGGTTCACGGTGTGCGGCCACGCGAGGCCTGACTGCCCCACCTGGTAGACCAGGGCGACGTCGAGTTCACCGCCGGTGCGCAGGCCCTGGATGGTCTGGGCGGGCTCGGCCACGGAGACCCGCAGGTCGATGCCGAGTTTCTTCCAGGCCGGGTTCGCCAGGATCCGCGGCAGCACAAAGGTCGCCAGGCTGGGGAAGATGCCCAGCCGGAGCTCCTGCCGGGTGGTGTCCCCGGTGCGGGAGGCCGCCGCCATGAGCGCGTCGATGTCCGTGAGGACCTTGGCCGCGTGCCGGGTCATGACCAGGGCCGCTTCGGTGGGCTGGATGCTGCGGGCCGAGCGCTGGAACAGTTCGACGCCGGTGTCACGTTCCAGCGCGGACATCTGCTGGGAAACGGCCGACGCCGTGTAGCCCAGCCGGGTGGCGGCCGCCGCGAAGGATCCCAGCCGGGTCACTTCGACGAGGGTCCGCAGATGGACGGGGTTAATCAAGGGGCTGCCCTTCGCAGTTTCCGGTGAGGCGGGACCGCAATCCCGCTTCATTCTGGCACATTGGTTCGAAGCGAAAAGCTGGAAAGTCGCACTCATCCGTCCGCCCTTCGGCGACGAATTGCCCATAAGACGATTCACCCGGACGATCCAAGCAATCGATGTACCAGCTAACAGGAGCAGATCAGTGTCAGATGCAGCAGGGATTCCCGAGGGCCGGCGAGTAGCCGTGATTGGCAGCGGTGTGGCGGGACTGACCGCCGCGTACGTCCTGAACCGGCAGGACACTGTGACCCTCTTCGAAGCCGACTCCAGGCTCGGCGGCCACGCCCACACCCACGAAGTGCCGCAGTCCGGCGGGCCCATGCTGGAGATCGACACCGGCTTCATCGTCCACAACGAACGCACCTACCCCACGCTGCTGCGGCTCTTCGCGGAACTGGGCATCGAGACCCAGGACTCGGAAATGAGCATGTCCGTCCGCTGCGACGGCTGCGGCCTGGAATACGCCGGCGCCCGGGCCAAGGGCCGCGGCATCCTTCCCCGCCCGTCCACCCTGCTGCGCGGACGCTACCTGCTGATGCTGCTCGAGGTGATGCGCTTCTACCGCAAGGCCCGCGCCCTGCTCGCCGAGGAGAATGGTCCAGGCGGGCCGGAGCTGACCCTGGGTGAGTTCCTGGCGCGGGAGAAGTTCAGCAGCTACTTCATCTCGCACTTCATGACCCCGATCGTCAGCGCGGTCTGGTCCTGCGACCCCACCACCGCGCTGGCCTACCCGGCCCGCTACCTCTTCACCTTCCTGGGCCACCACGGCCTGCTCGGCGTCTCGGGCTCACCGCAGTGGCGTACCGTCACCGGCGGCTCGCGCACGTACGTGGACCAGCTCGCGGCGACACTGCCGGACATCCGCCTCTCCAGCCCGGTCACCGGAGTGCGCCGCCACGGTCAGGGCGTGGAACTGACCGTCACGCGCGGCAACGGCACGGTCAGCACCGAGACCTTCGACGCCGTCGTGATCGCCACCCACCCGGCCCAGGCACTGGGCATGCTCACCGACGCCTCGGCTGCCGAACGGGACGCGCTCGGCGGAATGCCCTACTCGGTCAACCACACCGTCTTCCACCGCGACGCGGCCGTCCTGCCGTCCAGCGACAACGCCAGGGCGTCCTGGAACTACCGGCTGCCCTCCTGCGACGCCCGGCCGGACAAGGTCCTGGTCAGCTACGACATGACCCGGCTGCAGCGGCTGGCACCCGCGGACGGCGGGCGCTACATCGTCAGCCTGGGCGAATCCGGGCTGATCGCGGACAACACCGTGATCGAGCGCATGGTCTACGAGCACCCGCAGTACACCCCCGATTCGCTCCAGGCGCAGCAGCGGATCCTGGCACTCGGCGACGGGCGGCTGGCCTTCGCCGGCGCCTACCACGGGTGGGGTTTCCACGAGGACGGCGCCCTCTCCGGGGTCCGGGCCGCGGCGCGGCTCGGACGCGAGTGGGACGACGCCGGCGTCGCGCTTGGTACTGTCTCCCTAGACCCGGACCTGCACACCGTTCCCGCGGAGGGCTCATGAGCGCCACTGCTGCCATCTACCGCACCTCCATTGCGCATGTGCGGCGCACCCCGCTAAAGAACGCCTTCACCTACCGCAGCTACAGCTGGTATGTCGACGTCGACCGGATGCCCGCGCTGCCCCGCATGCTCCGCCCGCTCGCCGGCTTCAGCGTCGCGGACCACCTGGGCGACCCGGACGGCACACTCCGCGGCAACGTCGAGGCGTTCCTGGCCACCCGGGGGATTGACCTCAACGGCGGCCGGATCACAATGCTCGCCAGCGCCCGCGTGTTCGGGCACGTGTTCAATCCACTGAGCCTCTTCTGGTGCCACGATGCCGCCGGGGAGTTGCGCTGCGTCCTCGCCGAGGTCCACAACACCTACGGCGAACGGCACTGCTATCTCCTCGAAACGGACGACGCCGGCCGGGCCAGCGTCCCCAAGGCGTTCTACGTCTCACCCTTCAACGACGTCGAAGGCCAGTACCGGATGAAACTCCCGGAACCCGGCGAACGGCTGGCCGTCTCGATCGTCCTCGAGCGCGAGGGGCAGCAGCCCTTCGTCGCCAGCGTGGACGGCGAACGGCGCGACGCCACCGTGCGGAACATCCTCGCCACGGCGCTCGCGGTTCCGCTGGCACCCCTGCGCGTCTCGGCGCAGATCCGCTGGCAGGGAATCAAGCTTTGGGCACGTCGGCTGCCCATCATCAAACGACCACACCACCCTTCACAGGAGGCAGTTCAGTGACTATGACCGAAGCGACCGGATCAGGCGCTGCGCGCCGGACCAATGAGGCCGCCGCCCCCTACACCGTCCCGCAGCCGCCCGCGGTGGTCGACGCCGGCATCTGGCCCAGCATCGCCGCCGTCCCCTCCGGAGTGAAGGTCGCGGTGGCCGGCCGCGTTGCCGAGGCCATCTTCAAAGCCGCGGTCCGCCACCTGCCGCTGGAGGTCCGCTACCCGGACGGCACCGTCCTGGGCAAAGCGGCCAAACCCGGGCAGACCCACCCCGTCATGACCCTGAACCGTCCCGAAGCATTCGCGGCCCGGCTCGGCGACGGCGGGCTGATCGGCCTGGGTGAGTCGTTCATGGCCGGGGACTGGGACGCCGACGACCTCACCGCCGTCATGGAGGTCTTTGCCGCCCGTGTGGGCACGCTGGTGCCCGAGCCGCTGCAGAAACTCCGTGCGCTCTACCTGCCGCGCCAGCCGCGGAAGGAACGCAACACCGAGCAGAACACCCGCTCGAACATCTCCCGGCACTACGACCTCTCCAACGAACTGTTCGGCACCTTCCTGGACGAGACCATGACCTACTCCAGCGCGATCTTCCCGGAGTCCGGCGAGGCGCTGAAAGCCGTCACCTGGAAGGGCCTGGCCGGCGCGCAGCAGGCCAAGATCGACCGGCTGCTGGACAAGGCCGGCGTCGGGCAGGGCACCCGGGTGCTGGAAATCGGCACCGGCTGGGGCGAGCTCGCCCTCCGGGCCGCCCAGCGCGGCGCCACCGTCTACTCGGTCACACTCTCCAGCGAGCAGCAGGAACTGGCCCGCAAGCGCGTCGCCGACGCCGGGTACACCGACGCCGTCACGATCGAGCTCAAGGACTACCGCGCGGTCGAGGGCGAGTACGACGCCGTCGTGTCCGTGGAGATGATCGAGGCCGTGGGCTTCGAGTACTGGGCCACGTACTTCCAGACGATCGAACGGGTCCTGGCCCCGCGCGGGAAGGTCGCCATCCAGGCCATCACCATCGCGCACGACCGGTTGCTGGCCACCCGCTCCAGCTACACCTGGGTGCACAAGTACATCTTCCCGGGCGGCGTCATTCCGTCCGTGCGGGCCATCGAGGACATCACGGAGAAGCAGACCGGACTGCGGGTGCGCGAACGCCTCGCCCTGGGGGAGCACTACGCGCAGACGCTACGGCTCTGGGAGGAGCGCTTCATGGCCCGCTCCGCCGAGGTTCAGGGACTGGGCTTCGACGAGATCTTCCAGCGCATGTGGCTGTTCTACCTCTGCTACTCCCGCGCCGGCTTCGAGTCCGGCTACCTCGACGTGCAGCAGATCGTCCTGGACCGCCGTACAGTGGGCGAGGCCAGCAGGGGACCCGCCGCATGACGGCGCCGCTCGCGGCACTGATCGAGGAGGTCCTGCGCCCGCTGGCCGGCGGGGACCTCCCGGTCCGGCTCGTGGTCTGGGACGGCAGCGAGGCCGGACCGGCCGGCGCCCCGGTGGTCCGGCTGAACTCACCGGACTCCATCCGGCGGCTGCTCTGGGCGCCCGGCGAACTCGGCGCCGCCCAGGCCTACGTCACCGGGGAGCTGGACGTCGACGGCGACCTCAACTCCGCCCTCGAGCACCTCTGGAAAGTGGTCCGCGACCGGGGCCTCTCCGGCGTCCGCCCCACCCCCGCGGTGCTGGCCGGCGCCGCACGGATTGCCCGCGCCGCTGGCGCGCTCGGAGCGCCGCCCCCGCCGCCGGCCAGCCAGGCCAGGGTCAAGGGCAGGCTGCACAGCCTGATCCGGGACCGCGCCGCGATCAGCCACCACTACGACCTCAGCAACGACTTCTACGCGCTGATCCTGGATCCGCAGATGGCCTATTCCAGCGGGTACTGGACAGGCCCGTCTGCGGATAATACAGGAAGCTACGGGCTGGAGGACGCGCAGCGGGACAAGCTAGACCTGGTCTGCCGCAAGATCGGGCTCAAACCGGGGATGCGGCTGCTGGACGTCGGCTGCGGCTGGGGCTCGCTGAGCCTGCACGCCGCGCAGCACTACGGCGCCGAGGTGGTCGGCGTCACCCTGTCCGGGGAGCAGAAGGCGTTCATCGACGCCCGCGTCCGCGAGCGTGGCCTCGAAGGGCACGTGGAGATCCGGATCCAGGACTACCGGGAAATCCCGGACGGGCCGTTCGACGCCGTCGCCTCCCTGGAGATGGGCGAACACGTCGGCCAGCGGAACTACCCCGTCTACGCCGCCGCGCTGTTCCACAACGTCACGCCCGGCGGCCGGGTGCTGGTCCAGCAGATGTCCCGGCACGGCAAACACCCCGGCGGCGGACCGTTCATCGAATCCTTTATCGCCCCGGACATGCACATGCGTCCGGTGGGGGAGACGCTGGGCTTCCTGGAGGACGCCGGACTGGAGATCGAGGGCGTGCAGAGCATGCGCCGGGACTACGTCCGGACCCTCGAGGCCTGGTACGCGAAGTTCGAGGAAAACCATGCGGCCGCCGTCGCGATGATGGGCGAGGAGATCGCCCGGGTCTGGCGGCTCTACCTCGTGGGCGCGCTGCGTAGTTTCGCCGAGCGGCGGATGGGCGTGGAGCAGATCCTCTGCAGCAGGCCGGAGGCCGGCAAGTAGGCGGCGACTGCCGGGCCCATAACAACTGCTGTTAGGCGCCTCACGCTCGAAGAAGGCGGGCACCCCCGGGTGCCCGCCTTCGGCGTGTTTCCGGACACCACATCTAGTGCTTAACCGCACTCCGGACCCCCTGGGGCCGCGGCCGCGACACGCCGTCTGCCACGCGACACGCAGGGGAGTTAATTGTGCAAAGGTACTCCACAGCCTGTGGATTTCGTTCGGTAAAACGGCGGAAATCCGGACATTTTGAGGGACCCTGCCTGTGGACTGGCGGTGCATTAAATGACATACTTGTAATACATCATCTTGGGGTCCACATCGGGCTCTTGCACTACATGTAGTATCGACATACAGTTCCAGCGGAGCAGCAGTGCTCGCCAGGCAAGGCCAGCAACGGATCAGGATTCCTGTCCCGGATCGGCCCACCCGGACTACTGGCACCAAAGACGCAACAGAGACTCAGCTCAACAGCCGCAGCTCCAAAGCAGTACACATTTCGCAGTACCAAAGACTTCAACAAAGGGGACAGGGACCATGACCGTAACGGTTTACACGAAGCCGGCCTGTGTTCAGTGCAACGCGACATACCGCGCGCTGGATAAGAAGGGCATCACCTATCAGAGCGTCGACATCTCGCAGGATGCGGATGCCCTCGAGCGCCTGAAGGCCCTCGGCTACATGCAGGCCCCGGTAGTCGTCACCGACCAGGACCACTGGTCCGGTTTCCGCCCCGACAAGATCGAAGAACTGGCGCAGGCCTCCGCCGTCGCCGTAGCCTGAACCGCTTCAAACGAAGACACGTCAGATGAGGTGAGCGACTCCATGGCACTGGCAACAGCCGCTACGACGCCGACAGCCGGCGCCGGGCCGGTGACGGCAGACGCCCGGAACTCAGACGCTCCGAACTCAAATGCAGTCCGGACCACCGGCAGCCACCTCATCTACTTCTCCTCCTCCTCGGAGAACACCGCACGTTTCATCAGGAAACTCGGTGTCGACGCGGCCCGGATCCCGCTACATGCGAGGGAACCCGCACTCGTGGCAACCGAACCCTACGTGCTGGTGCTTCCCACCTACGGCGGCACCGGGGGAGAAGGATCGGTTCCGAAGCAGGTCATCCGCTTCCTGAACGATCCGCGCAACCGGCAGCAGCTCCGGGGCGTGATCGGGGCAGGCAATACGAACTTTGGGGACAACTACTGCATGGCCGGCGACATCATCGCCGCGAAATGCCAGGTCCCGCACCTATATCGATTCGAACTCATGGGGACGCCGGAAGACGTCAGCCGAGTACAACAAGGATTGGAACAATTTTGGACACGACTGTCGCAGACACCGAAGTGAACGGGCCGGGCGCACACGCGGCTGGGAACACCGCCGTCGAGAAGCACACCGTCCCCGGTGAGAAGCAGGCCATGCCGGCTGCCTTCCAGGGCCTGGGCTACCACGAGCTCAACGCCATGCTGAACCTCTACGGCCCGAACGGGGAGATCCAGTTCGAGGCAGACCGCGAGGCGGCTCACCAGTACTTCCTGCAGCACGTCAACAACAACACCGTGTTCTTCCACGACCTTGAGGAAAAGCTCGACTACCTCGTGAAGAACGAGTACTACGAGCGCGAGACCCTCGACCAGTACACGATGAACTTCATCCGCGATCTCTACAACCGCGCGTACAAGAAGAAGTTCCGCTTCGAGACGTTCCTCGGCGCGTTCAAGTTCTACACCTCCTACACGCTGAAGACGTTCGACGGAAAGCGCTTCCTGGAGCGCTACGAGGACCGTGTCTGCATGGTGGCCCTGCACCTGGCCCGCGGCGACGAGCAGCTCGCACTGCAGATGGTCGACGAGATCATCGAGGGCCGCTTCCAGCCGGCCACCCCGACCTTCCTCAACGCCGGCAAGCGCCAGCGGGGCGAGCTGGTCTCCTGCTTCCTGCTCCGCATTGAAGACAACATGGAGTCGATCGGCCGTTCCATCAACTCCGCCCTGCAGCTGTCCAAGCGCGGCGGCGGCGTGGCCTTCGCGCTGACCAACATCCGCGAGGTCGGCGCGCCGATCAAGCAGATCGAGAACCAGTCCTCCGGCGTCATCCCCGTGATGAAGCTCCTCGAGGACAGCTTCTCCTACGCCAACCAGCTCGGTGCCCGCCAGGGCGCCGGCGCGGTGTACCTGCACGCGCACCACCCGGACATCTACCGCTTCCTGGATACCAAGCGCGAGAACGCGGACGAGAAGATCCGCATCAAGACCCTCTCCCTTGGCGTCGTCATCCCGGACATCACCTTCGAGCTGGCCAAGAAGGACGAGGACATGTACCTGTTCTCGCCGTACGACGTCGAAAAGGTCTACGGCATGCCGTTCTCCGACGTCTCGGTCACCGAGAAGTACTACGAGATGGTGGACGATTCCCGGATCAAAAAGACCAAGATCAAGGCGCGCGAGTTCTTCCAGACCCTGGCCGAGATCCAGTTCGAATCCGGCTACCCGTACATCATGTTCGAGGACACCGTGAACCGGGAAAACCCGATTGACGGCAAGATCATCATGTCCAACCTGTGCTCCGAGATCCTCCAGGTCTCCCAGCCCACGACCTACCACGATGACCTGTCCTACGACCAGACCGGCAAGGACATCTCCTGCAACCTGGGCTCGCTGAACATCGCCAAGACCATGGACTCGCCGGACTTCGGCCTGACCATCGAGACGGCCATCCGCTCGCTCTCGGCCGTCTCGGACATGTCCAACATCACCTCGGTGCCCTCGATTGCCCGCGGCAACGACCAGAGCCACGCCATCGGCCTTGGCCAGATGAACCTGCACGGCTACCTGGCCCGCGAGCGGGTCCACTACGGCTCGGAAGAGGGCCTGGACTTCACCAACATCTACTTCTACTCGGTGGTGTTCCACGCGGTCCGCGCCTCCAACCGGCTGGCCATCCAGACCGGCCAGACCTTCGGCGGCTTCGAGAAGTCCAAGTACGCCTCGGGCGAGTTCTTCGACAAGTACACGGACCGGGAATGGGTCCCGCAGACCGCCAAGGTCGCCGAGCTGTTCCAGAACATCCACATCCCCACGCAGGATGACTGGCGCGAGCTGAAGGCTTCCGTCATGGAGCACGGCATCTACAACCAGAACCTGCAGGCCGTCCCGCCGACGGGCTCGATCTCCTACATCAACAACTCCACCTCCTCGATCCACCCGGTGGCGTCCAAGATCGAGATCCGCAAGGAAGGCAAGCTGGGCCGCGTGTACTACCCGGCGCCGTACCTGACGAACGACAACCTGGAGTACTACCAGGACGCGTACGAGATCGGCTACGAGAAGGTCATCGACACCTACGCCGCGGCCACGCAGCACGTGGACCAGGGCCTGTCCCTGACGCTGTTCTTCAAGGACACCGCCACCACGCGCGACATCAACAAGGCCCAGATCTACGCCTGGAAGAAGGGCATCAAGACCATCTACTACATCCGTCTCCGCCAGCTCGCGCTGGAAGGGACCGAGGTGGACGGCTGCGTCAGCTGCATGCTTTAATCTTCAACTAAATTCAACAGTACGACGGCGGGCGCCCGCCCGCCGTCGTACGCTTTAACTAAAGAACTAACCCAACTTTTAGGGGATGACATGACCGAGAAGGTCAAGCTGCTTAGCCACGTTGAAGCCATTAACTGGAACCGCATCCAGGACGACAAGGACGTGGATGTCTGGAACCGCCTGGTCAACAACTTCTGGCTGCCGGAGAAGATCCCGCTGTCCAACGACGTGCAGTCGTGGGCGACGCTGACTCCGGACGAGCAGCAGCTCACCATGCGCGTGTTCACCGGCCTGACGCTGCTGGACACCATCCAAGGCACCGTGGGCGCCGTCTCGCTGATTCCGGATGCGATCACCCCGCATGAGGAGGCTGTCTACACGAACATCGCCTTCATGGAGTCCGTGCACGCCAAAAGCTACTCCTCCATCTTCTCCACGCTGGCCTCCACCAAGGAGATCGACGAGGCATTCCGCTGGTCCACCGAGAACGTGAACCTGCAGAAGAAGGCCCAGATCGTCATGGACTACTACCAGGGCGACGATCCCCTGAAGCGCAAGGTGGCCTCCACGCTGCTGGAGAGCTTCCTGTTCTACTCGGGCTTCTACCTGCCGATGTACTGGTCCTCACGGGCCAAGCTGACGAACACCGCCGACCTGATCCGCCTGATCATCCGCGACGAAGCCGTGCACGGCTACTACATCGGCTACAAGTTCCAGAAGGGCCTGGAAGGCCTGTCCGAGGAGCGCAAGCAGGAGATCAAGGACTACACGTTCGAGCTGCTCTTCGAGCTGTACGAGAACGAAGTCCAGTACACGCATGACCTCTACGACTCCGTCGGCCTGGCCGAGGACGTCAAGAAGTTCCTGCACTACAACGCCAACAAGGCCCTGATGAACCTCGGCTACGAGGCCATGTTCCCGGCCTCCGTCACCGACGTGAACCCGGCCATCCTGTCGGCGCTGTCACCGAATGCTGACGAGAACCACGACTTCTTCTCCGGGTCCGGTTCGAGCTACGTGATTGGCAAGGCTGTTAATACTGAGGATGACGACTGGGACTTCTAGTCTTCTTCTTTTTTCTGAGCGCCAAGAGAGTGAGTGGCCCCCGTGCAGTGCACAGGGGCCACTCGTTTTGGGTGGGGCGTCTACTTTGTGGGAAGAACCGCCACCTCTTCGCCGCAGCGACCCTGCAGCCATTTAGCCGGTGGAAGTCGATCCCACTCGGTGTTAGCCCCCCGGGGAATCCGTACCGACCTTTCCCGGTTCTTTGACGTGCGCCCCTCGCCGGTATTCTCGGCACACGAGCACCGCCTGGTTATCGAGTGGTCGGCGGATACCGTGAACTGGGCCAAGTCAGGAACCCAAGCATTTGGGATGCCTGTTGTCGAGATTGCTGATCCACTGACCCAGCCATTCCCCGGATTCGATTCGCTTATTGTCAGCTTCAACGCACTTCGAGCCATTATCGCGGATGACCGCTACAGCCAGCGCGGACAGCGCTCAGTTCCGTGCAGGGCATCTACCTCATCGCCGTCACCAAAGGCGGCCAGTTGTACGTGGGCAAAGCCGACGGGGCCGAGCGCTTTCTCGGACGTTGGAGCGGTGGATGCTGCCGAAGCCCACTTCAAGAAGGCTCTGCTCACTCGACGGTTTGGCCTCAACCGCAACTAGAAGCTATGTCCTGAGACCCGTGCCCGTCGGGCTTTTTCGCCTGCTTGATCGGATCAACGAGGTGCATATCCTCTGTGGGTGGGTCCCAGCTAAACTCACTTTGACCAGCAAGGTTGGGGGAACCAAAATGAGTACGCCTATGACGCCGGCTCGCACTTCAGCTGGCCGGCTCAACAAACTCGCTGCCGCAGCCATCATTTTCGCCGTCATCGCCGCATCCGGATTCTGGGTATTCGGCGTCGCTGTCCTCGCTGTTTTGCGGTGGGAGCAGGACACGTTGCCCTCAATCAAATCCCTCTGAGAGGCGAACGGGGCCGTGGGCTAGCCATTGCAGCCCTGGTCGTTGGATATGGCATAGCTGCAGTGGCATTGATCAACACTCTTGGATTCATACCCAACGCGGTTCAACAGTTCTTGATGTAGTTGCTGCCGACGCCCGTCACCAACCGCCGCGCGTCGGCGTATGTCCCTTTCGGGCATCGTCGGGCATTGCCATTTCGGCCCGCAGGCCCAGGAGCCGGATGGGACGGCCCGCCTCGATTCCGGCTGTGAGGTCCAAGGCCCGCGCGAGGATTTCGTTCCGGTCGAATGTCTCTGGAATCTTCCTCGCATGAGTCTTGGTGAAGAACGGCGCGTACCGAACTTTGAGGGTCAGCCCAACCACGGGCCGTCCTTCGGCCACAACATCCTCAAGGACACGCGCTGTCAGCTCCCTTACGGCGTCGTCCACCTGGGCGGGCTCGGTCAGGTCCCGCTGGAAGGTGGTCTCCCGGCTATGCCCGCGGGCAACCCATGGGGTGTCGTCCACAACGCTGGCGCCGTCCCCGCGTCCGAGCTCCGCGTACCAAGGACCCATCTTGGGGCCGAACTCCGGGACCAGGTCTTGGGGGTCGGACGCGGCGAGCTCGGCGACCGTGTTGATGCCGAGTTTGGCCAGCCGGCCCGACACTTTGGTTCCGACGCCCCACAGGTCCTTGGTGGGCCGACTGCCCATGACGTCGAGCCAGTTCCCGGCAGTGAGACGGAAGACGCCGGCCGGCTTGCCGAAACCAGTGGCGACCTTGGCTCGGACCAGGGTGTCGCCGATGCCCACGCTGCAATGCAGCTGCGTTCGCTCCAGGACAGCGGCCTGCACCTGCCGGGCGTAGGCTTCCGGATTTTCTGTCTCAGTACCTACAAAGGCTTCATCCCAACCCAGCACCTGCACGGTGGCGCCGGGCTGCGCACGCAGGGTTCCCATCACCATTTCAGACGCCGCGAGGTATGCCTCCTGATCGACGGGCAGGATTACAGCATCGGGCACTTTCCGGGCCGCAATGCGTAAGGGCATTCCGGAACCCACACCAAACGCCCTCGCTTCGTAGGATGCGGTCGACACCACAGCTCGTTCCGTGGGGTCGCCCCGGCCGCCGACAATGATCGGCTTGCCCGCAAGCTCCGGCCGCCGCAGCACTTCGACCGCCGCGATGAACTGGTCGAGATCGACGTGCAGCACCCACCGGATTCCGCTCACGCCACCAGTCTGCCCTAAACATCCCTGGCAAGCATCGGCTCCCACCGAGCTGACCGCACTCTTTGAGGAGATCGCGCCTTGATGGGGCAGTCGGGTGCGTGCACGCAGCAGTACCGCGCGAGATCCTGGACCACAGCGCCGACGTGATCAGCGCGGCAGATCGTCATGCCAAGCGGTACGGGGAACAGAGGAACGCGCATTTCGAGGATTGGCAGGACCTGTTGTTGGTCGAGGCGACCCCGTTCGAAAACGGCGTGGTACTTCTGCGCTACGAGATCAAGAAACAAGCGGAAAGCCCGCGCTTTCGATCGAGAGTGGCTCGACGGGCTGCTATCCGTGGCGCTACCGTTGAAGTGGTGTCTGGGATGGACAACTACGACGGGTTGCTGGCCACAGCGCGGATGGCGTACGCCCGCGGCGACTGGCATGCCGCTTACGGGCAGCTCAACCAAGCCCGAGCATTGTCGGAACTGGAGACGGGGGACTTGAGTCTCCTGGGCAGAGCCGCGTGGTGGCTCGGGCAGGTCAAGGAATCGTTTGAGGTTTCCGAGGACGTCTACCACCGCTTCCAGGACGACGGCGATGCATCAGATGCGGCCATGAAAGCCCTGCACCTCGGGCTGCTCTGGTTTATCCGGGGAGATGTCGTCGTCGCTTCCGGTTGGGTGAGCCGGGCCCGGGGACTACTGCAGGGCCTTCCCGAAAGTCCGGAGCACGGCTATCTGCTTTACCTCGAGGCCAGCCTCACGCTTGATCTCGCGGACCTGGGCCCGGTGAGGGAGACCGCGGCCAAGTTGCAGGATTTGGGCCGGAGCCTGCGCGTCCCCGCACTCACATCCCTCGGGTTGGTGCTCGCCGGCCTGGCAGACCTCCGCAGCGGCAGCACCGCCTCCGGCTTTGCCCAGCTGGACGAGGCGATGCTTCCGGTACTCGCTGGCCGGTTGCCGCCGGAATGGGCAGGGGAAATCTACTGCACGGTGATCCACGCGTGCCACGAGCTGGCTGACCTGCACCGGATGCGTGCCTGGACTGACGCCACCGAGCAGTGGGGCGAGCAGTTCGTGGGAGACGTGGTGTATGCCGGTATCTGCCGCGTCCACCGGCTTCAGCTGCTGAGCATCGAAGGCGGCTGGGACGCGGCGGAGCATGCGATTGAGCAGAGTGGGGCGGAGCTCGTGGGCCGGAACAACTGGGTGGCGGGCGAGGCCTATTACCAGCTGGGCGAAATCCGCCGGCTTCGCGGGGACATCAGTGGCGCTGAGAAAGCTTACGCCCGGGCATGGGAACTGGGGACCGAACCGCAGCCGGGCAAGTCACTGCTCCAGCATGCCGCCGGGAAGAACGAGGCGGCGTGGGCCGGCCTGTGTGCCGCCTTGGCCGGGCGGGACCGCCTGGCATGTGCACGGCTGCTGGTGTCCGGCGTCGAAATCGCCCTCGCTCTCGGGCACTTTGATGAGGCCGAGCGGCTCTGCGCCCGGCTGGAGGAAACCGCAGCCGTGTTCGCCACCGCCGGCTTCCGCGCCTGGGCCGGGCAGGCCCGGGCCGCCCTACTGATCGCACAGTCCCAGCACGCCGAGGCGTTGCCCTTGCTGCAGGCAGTCGTCCACGAATACCGGGGCCAGCACGCCCGATACGACACAGCCAGAGCCTACGAACTGCTCGCCCAGGCGCACCGCGGGCTGGGACAGTCCAGCGTCGCCGCCGCGGATTCCGCGACAGCGCTGGCGATCTATCGTGAACTCGGTGCCCTGCCGGATGTCCGCCGGCTCGACGGCGGCCGACTTCCCGGCGGGCTGACCGAGCGCGAGGCGGACGTACTGGCGTCCACCGCTGCGGGGGCCATCAATAAGCAGACCGCCGACGCATTGTTCATCAGCCAGAAGACGGTCGGCAGGCACCTGGCAAACATCTATGCCAAGATCGGCGTCTCCTCGCGCACGGCCGCCGCAGCCTGGGCACACGAACACGGCCTGCAGCCGCGCCGCTAGTTCCCGCAACCTTCCGGCCACCGCCGGGCAGCACCTGCCGGACCGGCGTCTGCATGATTCGCCCCACGGGCTCAGAACAGAACGCATCATTTGCCCGATGCCGGCGGTACCTGCCAATTCCTACGCTGGAACCAATCAGGCACAGACGCCTGTAGCAAAGGAAGGAACAACAATGACCATCGAGCTAGAAACATCACTGGCGGAGTTCGACGCCGAGGCCTCCCAAGCTTTTGCCGGACGCTTCGTGGGCATCCTGAACGATGCCGCGACCGCCCTGCTGACCAGCGTCGGGCACCAGACCGGCCTGTTCGAGACGCTGGCCGGCTTGCCTGCCGCCACCAGCGAGCAGATAGCCGATGCCAGCGACCTCAACGAACGCTATGTGCGCGAATGGCTGGGCGGTATGACCGCGGCGCGCGTGGTCCACTACGACCCTGCAGCCGGGACGTACTGGCTGCCCCGCGAGCATGCGGCCGTCCTGACCAGCGCCGCGGGCCCGGACAATATGGCCATTCTGATGCAGCACATTTCCATGATGGGCGAAGCTGAACAGAAGATCATCGATCGTTTCCGGCACGGCAGCGGGCTGTCCTACGAGGACTACCCCCACTTCCACCGGAACATGGCCCAGACCAGCGCGGCGGTGCACGACGCAGCACTGGTGGACGTGATCCTGCCGTTGGTAGCCGGTCTGCCTGAACGGCTGAAGGCCGGGATCGACGTCGCCGACGTCGGCTGCGGCAGCGGCCATGCGGTCAACCTTATGGCCCAGGCTTTCCCCGCCAGCAGATTCGTCGGCTACGACTTCTCCGAGGGAGCCATCCGTGCCGCCCGCGGCGAGGCGGCACGGTTGGGACTGGCGAACGCCAGCTCCGAGGTCGTTGATGTGGCAGGCCTGGACGTCGAGGCCCGCTTCGACGCGGTGACGGCTTTCGACGCCATCCACGACCAGGCGCATCCGGCGGCAGTGCTGCGCAACATCCACCGGGCGCTCCGGCGGTACGGGATCTTCCTGATGGTGGATATCAAGGCCTCCAGCAAGGTGGAGGAGAACATTGAGCTCCCCTGGGGCAGCTACCTGTACGCGATTTCAACCTTCCACTGCATGAGCGTTTCGCTCGGACTCGACGGCGACGGGCTGGGCACCGTCTGGGGAGAACAGCTCGCGCAGGCGATGCTCGCCGACGCCGGCTTCGCGAACGTGGAGTCCAAGGACATCGAATCGGATCCGTTCAACGCGTACTCGATCGCCAGGAAGTAACACGCTGCCGCCAAACATACATCCGAAGAGCCCCGCCTATGCCGTGAACTGCTCCCCGGAAGTCCGACTGAGAATTCAGCTCTGACTTTCGGGGAGCCAGTTCGATGTCCGTGGAGCAATGGAAGGCCGTGGACCTCCCGACGCGACCCAGAATAAGTGTTGCTTCCTGCCAAACTCGACTTGTGCCTGGGGCTCAGCAACGCGGACAGCTGGCTAGCGCAGCGGCTGCCCTACTGTCCGAGACCCGTCGTAGGCTGAATCTCGGACCTAAACGACAGGAGGCCGCAGTGACGGAGACGACGGTGGCCGAGGTGATGGCCGAACTGGCGCAGCTTGAGGACCCGAGGGCACGTGAGGTGAACGAGAAGCACGGTGACGATCACGGTGTGAATCTGAGCAAATTGCGCGCTCTGGCTAAGAGGCTGAAGACACAACAGGAACTCGCGCACCGGCTATGGGAGACAAATGACACCCCGGCGAGACTGCTGGCGATCCTGATCTGCCGCCCGAAGGCGTTTGAGCCTGACGAATTGGACCGCATGTTGCGCGAGTCGCGAGTACCCAAGGTGCATGACTGGCTAATTAACTACGTGGTGAAGAAGAACCCTCACTCCGAAGAACTGCGCCTGGCCTGGTCCGCCGATCCGGATCCAATTGTCGCGAGTGCCGGCTGGGCGCTGACCTCCGAACGCGTGACCAAGAAGCCCGAGGGCCTCGACCTCGCCGGACTGCTCGATGTCATCGAGGCGGAGATGAAAGACTCCCCGGATCGACTGCAGTGGGCGATGAACCACTGCCTGGCTCAGATCGGGATCGAGCACGCAGAGCATTGCACTCGTGCAATCGACATCGGTGAGCGCCTGGAGGTGCTCAAGGACTACCCGACTTCCCCGGGCTGCACGTCTCCGTTCGCGCCCACTTGGATCACCGAGATGGTGCGCCGACAGCCCGACAAGTAGGAAGGTTCAGGCTCACGCGCGGGCATCATCATGAGCAGCCAAAAACGCGGCCACTAATGATTCCGCCACTGATACGGCTCCAATTCTGTCGTCGAGGGGCGTTTGCCAGAGCGGAACCTCTGTGCCTGTTACTGGAAATTCGTAGCCTCTGGTGATTAGGCGCCACTCCGTGAAGCGGTCCGGCGGCAGTTTCAAATCGGGATCCCGGCCGGGGTCCGCGGGCAGGTCCAGATCGGGATCCCAGCCCGGCTCCGCGGTCAGACTTTCGTCCAGTCCTGGGTCCGGGAGTGCGTCCGGGGCCGGGAGGTGGGGTGGCCAGTCGGGTGGTTCCCAGTCCTGCTGTTCGCTGGGATAGTGCCGCCCCGACGGTGAGGTCCACCCCGGCGGGCTGTGTTCGCTTGCCCCGGATGGTGTCCAGGCCGTGCTGTGCTTCAGGCGGTGGTGCTTGGGGCAGGGCTGGCCGAGGTTGGTGATCCCGGTGGTGCCTCCGCCGGCCCAGGCCAGGAGATGGTCTGCCTCATTGTCCAGGGAGTGGTTGTTGCAGCCGGGGAACGGACATCTGCCGTCGCGGAGCCGGAGCCAGTGGCGCTGAGCTGTCGTGAGGCGGTAGCTGGTCCGGCCGATTTCCAGCGGGGCACCGTCCCGCGGATCCGTCAGGACCCGGTAAAAGGAACCCGCACCGTCGGCGACCAGGCGGCGGGCCATCGACGGCGGGATCGGCCCGTACCCGTCCAGGACGGCCGGTTCCTCCCCGGCACCGAGGAGGGACAGGACCGGGACGGTGACCAGGACCTGCGCCCGCGGGACCGGCACACCCCCACCCAGGCCGCTGACATCCGTGCCGGTGCCGGCGCCGCCAGCCAGACCGTGTCCTCCCTCGCTTGTGCCGCCGATGGTCCCGGTGCCGCCTTCGGCCAGTCCAGTGCTGAGGAGCCAGGTGGCGGCGACGTCGGCGCGGAGCTGGGTCAGCGTGCGGGCCTCGTCCGGGCCCTGCCGGGCGCGGGCGGCGGCGGTGGTCCGCTCCCAGATTCCCGCGGCGGTGTCGGCCGGGAGGTAGGCGGAGAGCCAGGCCATCCCGTCCCGGTCCGGGCAGTATTCGACCCGCCGGTCCGCGGCACCCTTGGTGTGGCGTTCCTCGATGCTGACCGGGTGGTGGCGTTCCCGCCAAACACGGGCCTTGGCGCGGAACCGGCCCGGGACGAGGTCCCCGGCCGGGCAGCCGCGGGCCGGGTTCGGGGCGTCCGGGTCCAGGAAGTGCGCCTCCAGCGCCGCTGCCCCGGCCGGGTCAAGGTTGCTGGTTTCGTCCACCATGATCCGGGCGTGGGCCCAGGAGATTGTCCCGGCCTGCAGGGCCGCCAGGGTCAGCGGCAGCCGCGTGGTCAGGGCCTGGCACTCGGACAAGAAGGCGCATGCGGCGTGTTCGCTGACGGTCAGGACACACGCGACCTCGGCCACCAACGCCATCTCCTGGACGGCGCGGTCCTGCGGGGACGCCGCCGGGGAGGCCAGGGCCCGGGTCGCCTCCGCGTAGTCCGCGGTCAGCCAAACCTTCAGCGCGGCCATCCCGGCCTCCACCCGCGCCACGCCGGTCATACTGTCCAGGCAGCCATCCACCAGCTCCCGCAACGGATCAGCCCACAACGGATCAAACTCGGCACCCCGGAGCGGATCGGCGCCGGACCGATCAGCGCGGTCCCCGCCCGAGGCGAAAACAGCCAGCGCAGCAACGGACGCCGCGACAGCCGCCAGCGCCTCCCTGGCCTCCGCACTCCAGACCGTGCTTTCCATGAATCCAGACTAAAAGATGGCTACGACAATTCTTGATCCGCCGAACCCCGGGGATGCTTCACTGGAAATACGACGACGGCAACGCTGCGGGCGGGGGAGCCAGGTTATGGATCCACCAGCCGCAGCGGCCGCTCGCCCAGTTGCACCGTGATTTCCTGGCCCCATGATGCGGTCAGGCGGTCGTCCTCCATGCCGTCGCCGAACACCACGAGCTGGTCGGAGGCAACCGTGACGCGCAGTGTTTCGCCCGCCGCCAGCACCCCCTCGGTCAGGGAGGTTCCGGTGATGGGGGAGGGCCAGGCCTCGCGGACGAACCACGCGAGCCGGGGATCCGTTGGTGCCGGCAAGGCACGCCCTCCGCGTTCCAGGGCGATGGATGCGCACCAGCCGGTGGCGCCCGTGCCCGTCGAGATGATCAGGCCCGACGAAGAGTGGCGTTCGGCCCGGCCTCCCGGGGCCGCGAGGTGGTATCGGGCGGACTGGTGGGAGGCGTGGCCGATGAAAACTTCGTTGAGCCCCGAGAGTTCCTGCCCGTCGTCGAGCCGTGCTGTCACTGTGGCGAGTTCCCGGCAACGCAGCCGATTCACCGGGCCGGCAAGGCCCGCCTCCTGGAGCAGCTTCGCCGCGGCGTCGGGCGTGTGCCGGACCAGGACACCCGGATTCGCCCCCGGTTCCGGATCGATCCCGATGACGGGCTGGCCGTTGAGATACTTCGCCGCGTTGGCCACGAGTCCGTCCTGACCTACCACCGCGATGATGTCCTCCGGGGTGAGCAGGAACCGGCTCAGGTCGGCGCGCTCCACCTCGGCGTGACGCCACTCGGCCGGAACGGCGGCGCGGACGGCCGCCAGGGCTGCGGTGAGTCCGTCATGGCGCTCCTGCACATCCTGGAGCGTGCGGCCGCGGGTCCGGAGGAAGAATTCGGCCTGGCCTCGGGTGGCGTGCCGGTCCAGGAGTTCCTGGAGTTCGGTCCGCCGATGGACGATGACGAGACGGGGGTTTGCCATGACCGGATCCTACTTCCCGACCCGGCCACCGGCGCTAGCCGCCAGATCGGCCGCAGCGGCCGCAGCAGCTGGAACCGCGTTGCCCGCTGGCGCCCTGAACAGCCCGGCGAGAGCTCCGCTGAGCAGGTCCGGGGTGATGGTGAGGTTCCCGATGTTGGGCAGTGAGGCGGCTGCGTCGCGCAGGGCCAGTGCCAGCAGGGTGGCTTGTTCCATGTCCCGGTAAACCTCCATGGTCGCTGCCTCGCGTGCCGCGGCCGCCTCGCCGACCAGTCGGATCTGGTTCGCTTCGGCGGAGGCGTTGATGCCCTGGCGTTCGGCCGAAGCCTGCGCCTCAATGAGTCCGGCGGCGGCCTTTTCCTCGGCCTGGCGCCGTGCGTTGGCGCCTTCCTGGGTGACCAGGTGTTCGCGACGGGTGGCCAGTTCGATCTGGCTCGCCATTTCATTCTCGGAGATGGTCCGTTCGCGCTCGACGGCGACAGCCCGGCGCTCGTACACGGCCCGGTCCGCTTCGGCCTGGAGCTGTTCCCTGACCGGCGTTTGCAGTGCCCTTTCGACGTCGGATTCCGGCCGGACGGCCAGGACCTGCACCGCAAGGATCTCGATGCCCGTGGACTGAAGCCGGGTGTCCGAACGGAGGGCTTCGGTGAGAACGCTTCGAAGCTGGCTGACCCCGCGCTCCAGCGCCTCGGCAAGCGTAGTGGTGGCGATCTGGTCGATGGCATGGCTCTGGCACAGCTGGCCTATGATCGTGGCCACCTGCTCCTTGCCGGTCGCTTGGGCCGAGCCGGCCGGCTGGAGGCCGAAGTCGAGCCGCGTGGAGACGGACACCGGGTCGATGAAGCGGTAGGTGACATTGGCCTGGACGCTCACGTCCTGGTGGTCACGGGTGATGGCGTGGAACAGAGTGGGCAGTTCCTGGTCATCCACCGGAACCTCGCTCAGCACGGATTTCGCCGGCCGGAACCAGAAGGCCTGGCCCACACCCTGGTGCCTGACCTGACCTTTCTGGAGGTGGACGACGTGGCCGGTGGGGCTGCCAAGGAAGTGGCTGATCCAGGGGTAGCGCTTGATGCTGGCCATGGGATTCTCCTCAATCGTTCTTGGTTGTCGTCAAACTGACGATAACTAAACGGTAGGCCCACTAAGAGTTATTGTCAAGGTGACGATAAATCCCTACGATGGGTTCATGCCTGCATCCCACCCGTCGCCTGCGCGCTTCCCCGTGACGGTCGACGTCGTCGCCCTGACCGTGTTCGACGACGTCCTGAACGTCCTGCTTGTCACCCGCCTCATCGAGCCCTTCCGCGGCAGGCTCGCGCTGCCGGGCGGTTTCGTGCTGCCCGGCGAGGACCTGGTGACCGCGGCGAGCCGGGAACTGGCGGAGGAAACCGGCGTCGAGCAGGTCCCCGGCCATCTGGAGCAGCTGGGGAGCTACGGCCCGCGCGGGCGGGACCCGCGCGGGGATGTGCTCACAGTGGCCCACCTGCTGCTCGCACCGAACTTTCCTGTCCTGTCCGCCGGAAGCGACGCCGAGCACGCCGCCTGGTATCCGGTTGGCCAGGTTCTGGATGGCGAATTGCAGCTGGCCTTTGACCATGGGCAGATCCTCGCTGACGCCTTGGAACGGGCAAGGTCAAAGCTTGAGTACTCGCCGCTGGGGGCGGCCTTTTGCGGCGAGGAGTTCACCGTCGCCCAACTCCGGGCTGTGTATGAGGCCGTGTGGGGCACGCGCCTGGACGCCCGGAACTTCCACCGCAAGGCCACGGGGACGCCTGGATTCCTGGAGGACACAGGGCGGATGACAACGGGGGAGACAGGCCGCCCGGCGGCGCTGTTCCGGCTGGCCGGCGCCGCCCGTCCGGCCGCTGGTCATCCAACCAGGGCGGTGCTGAACCCGCCGCTTATGCGACCGCGCGACTGACGCTCTGCACCCGTGCCGGGGGTGGGCTGATAGACGTTCACAGTTGCGTCATTCCACGAGAATTTCGTGCGGGTTGGGCCAGAGACGGTGCCGCGGATCCGTCGACATCGTCCGGGCATAACGAAGGGCGCACCATTGCGATGCGCCCTTCGCCTGCGTTTGGATCAGTCCTTTTTGAAGGCGTCCTTGACCTTCTCGCCGGCCTGCTTCAAATCAGCTTTGCTCTGGTCAGTTTGGCCCTCAGCCTTCAGGCGGTCGTCGCCCGTGGCGTTGCCGGCAGCTTCCTTGCCCTTACCGCCAGCCTTCTCGGCAGCGTTCTGAATTTTGTCGCCTAGTCCCATGATGGTTCCTCCTCTGGTGGGCAGCCGATCGATCCGGCCACAACACCATACTAAGCATGCTTATGGCCAGGATTTCAAGAGGCAGTTGCCTCCGGCCTGGATAGGCTTCGCAGCCGCCACGGCTCGCCGGATGTTTCACGGGGCAAGCTGGCCACAATTGGAGTTTGAATTTGCCGCCAGAGAGCATAATCCCCGCCGAAGCCCTGAAGTCTCTTGTCGGAAGTCCGGCACCCACGTTTTGCAGGAAATTGGCCCTTGCCTTACTCCTCGGCAAGGCACTAGCTTGTGGGCTGGGGCGAACACTAAATCCCTTGCAGAATGCCGTGGTGCACCGTAAACCGCACATCGAGAAGGAAGGCGGCATCGTCAGATGCAAATTAAGGACCATTGGGACCGTTTGGACCCTGCAACGCAGAAGTGGCTCATTGACAACCCCGGATGCCAGATCCTTCCGAGGACCCTCACCGCAGTTGTGTCTAAAGAGACGGGGGAAGATCTTAGCAGCGGGCAGCACGGCGAGACGGTCCTATCCCAGGAGGACCATGAGTTCATCCGTTCGAAGGCAGGCGAAGTTTCCGGCGCCTGATCCCAGTAACAGCCGTACCGGCACTTCGACGAGTCCGGGGCGCTCACATCGGTAAGGGCAAGCTGAGCGTCTCCACCGGCGAAGGCCTCTACAAATGCGGAGTCCGCCGGGCGCCTTCCTGCTGCGCCCCATTTCACGGGCGTGGTGGTTCAGGGGGCTTGGTCATGGACTCGGGCGGCGGGGGGAATACTTCTGCGGGATAGAGTCCCGCGACCTCGAGCATGAAGTTCGCCCACTGCGGTCCGGCGAGCATGTATCCGTCAATGTTCTTATAGAACTTGCCGTTGATGGTGACGTTCTGGCCGGGCCGTTTTTGTCCTTCCAGCGCGTCGCCGAAGAAGGATGCGGTGGCCAGGCCGCTGGTGTAGCCGACCACCCAGGTGGCGCCGTTATTGTTGGATGTGCCGGTCTTGGCCGCGACCGGGAAGCGGGTGTGGACCTTGGGTTCGATGTAGATTCCGGACCCCAGTTTCATCACATCCTGGAGCACGGAGTTCACGCCGCGGGCTACCTCGGGCTTTACCGCACTGCGACAGTCGCTGATCTGGGCCGGAAGCTCCCGTCCCGCCGCATCGGTCACGTCCGTGATGGCGATCGGGGTGCAATACTTGCCGTCAGCGGCGAACGTCGCAAACGCGTTGGCCAGCACCAGCGGCGCCACACCAATGGCACCCAGCAGGTTGCCCAGCTGGTGCATGTTCACCGGGGCATTATCCACGCCACTGTGGAGTCCCACGGTATCCACCATTCGCTGGATGCCGCAGAAGTCCAGCTCGGCGGCCTCGGCGAAGGTAGCAGTGTTGATGGAGTTGTAGAGCCCGTAATTGACGGGCATTTTGCGGTAGTAGCCCTCGTCGTTGTTCTGGAGGTCATCCGCGGCGCCGAGAGCCTTTTCGGCCGTGTTGTAGGCCCCGAGGACCTTTCCACAGCTGGACTTCCACGGGAAGTCCAGCGGATAAGTCCGCCGGGCGGCGTCCACCTCGGCGACCATGGACTTGCCTTCATTGAGCCATTCCGCGAAGGTGAACGGTTTCATCGTGGACCCGGGCTGGAACCCGCCGGCTCCGTTCAGGTCGTTGCCGCCGGCGTCCTTGGAATCGACGTTGAAGTTCAGCTGGGTATCAAATTTTCCGGGAGCGGGAAGAAACACGGTGTTTTGCGCCATCGCGAGGATCTTGCCGGTGCCTGGTCCGATCGAGACCAGCGACGCGCCCCACTTGTCCGGGTTGGCCCCGGCGGTGGCGTCGACCTGCGCCTGCGCGGCCGCCTGCAGCCTGCTGTCCAGCGTAGTGGTGATGGTCAGGCCGCCGCGGTACAGCTTTTTCTCACGGGCCGTGGCATCGACGCCGTACGCCGGGTTGTTGAGGATCAGGTGGGAGACGTAGTCGCAGAAGTACGGCGCCATGTCCGCCGCCGAGCACCCCTGCTTTGCAGGCGTGATCTTCAGCTCGACACCGCTGGCGACGGCGGCGTCATGATCAGCCTGGAGGATTTTCCCATCGCTGAGCATTTTGTCCAGGACCTGGTTGCGCCGCTTGATGGAGTTTTCCGGCTGGGCGGCGGGATCGTAGAAGCTGGGGCTGTTGACCAGGCCGGCGAGCAGGGCAGCCTGCGGCAGGGTGAGGTCCTTGGCTGTGGTGCTGAAGAAATGCCGGGCTGCGGCCTCGATGCCGTACGCGTCCCGGTTGAAGAACACGATATTGAGATAGCCCTCAAGGATCTGGTCCTTGGTGAATTTCTTTTCCAGCTCGAGGGCGAGCTTCATCTCCCGCACCTTGTCGCCGATGCTCTTCTGCCCGCTGAGGATGACCTGATCGCTCCTGTCCGCCGACAACAGGGACTCATTGATCACGTTCGTTACGTACTGCTGGGTCAGGGTGGACGCGCCCTGTCTGCTGCCGCTGGTCAGGTTGGATGTGAGCGCCCGGAGGATTCCCTGCGGGTCGACGCCGGCGTGCTCGTAGAAGCGGCTGTCCTCGATGGCGACAATCGCGTCCCTGATGTAGGGGGACATCTGGTCCAGCCTGACCTTCACGCGGTTCTCCGCGAAGAAAGTGGCGATCGGCTTCCCGTCGGCGCTCAGCACCTTGGTTGACTGCGCCGGCGGATCAACCGCCAGCTCAGCCGGGAGGTTGTTGAAGAAGGTGATTGACCTGCTGACGGCAACGCCGCCAGCAGCGACGCCGGGGATCGCCAGACTGGCGACCAGAACACCGCAGATCGCGCTCAGTGTAAAGAATCCGAGGACCCTCCCAAAGGCCGCGGCCAGACGAGATCCAATTCGTTTCTTCGGCGCCATTTTCTGTCCAGCTGTCGCGCTCAAAATGTGTGCCCAGAATACGCCGGGACGCCGCCGAAGGGCCAGTGCCGGAAGTACTCAGGCGGCCAGGGGCTGTGCCGCTCGCAGAGGCAGCGTAGGTCCGATCCGGCACGTTGTTGGGGCCAAGGACTCTTCCCGCCTCAAGTCCCGTGCTGATAGACCGGACATCTCTTTGGAATTCCTTCGAGCGGCCCGGGAGGCCCTCATGGCAGAGGCAACTATTGGCACGGAACGCGGAGAGATGCCTGCCTACGTGTCAGTACCGGCCGGCGAAGGTCCGTGGCCCGGCGTCGTCGTTATCCATGACGCGCTCGGCCTGAGCCGCGACACCCGCGGACAGGCGGACTGGCTGGCCGGCGAGGGCTACCTCGCGGTGGCACCGGACCTGTTCTACTGGAGCAGCAGGGCAGGGTGCCTCTGGTCCCTGATCCGCGGCTGGCGTCCGCTTGGCCACGAGCCCTCTGCCCGGGATGCGCGCCGGCGCATCCTCGCATTTTTTCGGCAGCACCTGAGCCCTGAGGGGGAGGCGCGATGACACTCAACGCACCGAACTGGGCGTTTCCGGCCGGTGCTGCAGCCGGTGTTGTGACCGCTTACCTGGCACTTGTGCGGCCGCGCCTGCTGCACGCCGGCGCCATCGCAGAGGAAGCGAACGGGCCCTATCCGGGGGACGGGCTCATCCCGGACGGCACCCGCAGCGCAACCATGGCGGTGACCATCGACGCGCCCCGCCCGCGGGTCCGGGCGTGGCTGGTGCAGATGGGGACCGACCGCGCCGGGTGGTACAGCTGGGACCGGCTGGACAACTTTGTACGCTCACCCCGTCTGGCGGACCGCCGAGCACCGGGAAAGGAAGTCCTCAATTATTGCGGCGAACTCGTCGGGTCTTTCAATCTGTGGCATGTGTCCCGTGTTCGAGAAGACGTACGACTCGGCGCGTGGCAAGGCCGCGACCGCCGCCACCAGATGGCTGTGCGGGAGGATGTGGTCGTGGTCGCCCCAGACCACGAGCGCTGGAATGTCCGACTGCGCCAGGGCCTCGACGAGGGCAGTCCGCCATTCTGCCCTGATGCCGAAGATCGTTCCAAGATCGCGGGCGATGTCGAGGACCGTTTGGCGGTGGGTCGCCCGCTGTGACAGGGCGAATGCATGATCGACGCGGGCGTCGGTCGCCAGGTCCTTGTCGTAGAAGAGCGACTGGACAGTGCGGCGCGAAGCCGCCTCGTCGGGGCGCATCAGCAGTGCAGCAAGCGGCCTTACCGTGAGCAGGCGCAGGACCAGTGCCACCTCCTGGCCGAATCCAGCACTGTTGGCAAGAACCAGGGCTGAGACGCGGTGGGGATGGTCGGCAGCGAACCTCATGGCGACGGCACCTCCGAGCGAATTGCCGATGACGGGAAGCGGTTCGTGCACCCCCAGGACGTCCAGGACGGCGGGCAGGGCTCCGGCAAGCTTCGCCAAAGTCGCCGGTCCGGAAAGCCGTTCGGAGTCAGCGAAGCCGGGCAGGTCAACGCTGTAGACGGTGTGGCGTGCTGAGAGTCGCTGGTGTTGCTCGCTCCAGTCATCAAGGCTCTGGCCGATGCCGTGCAGGAGAAGCACGGGGTCCCCGGTGCCGGTCTTTCGGTAGCGCAGGCGTGTGCCCGCTATGGTGAGGTGTCCTGTTCCCGGGAGGTCGGGAAGATCCTGGCGGGCCTCCGGTGTTTCCCGCCCGGGCGCAATCACCTGCTGCCCACGTCGACCGAAGCGGACGTGGTCCGTCAGACTGCCGGCTCTGAGCAGGGCGAAGTCGCGCACATAGTTCTGGTGCAGCCGCCATGGCGAGCCGGTGCCCTGCCTGGGCAGGAGGCCGGCGTCGCGAAGGATGTAGCCGGCCTTGAGGTCGATCAGGGACGTCAGCTCAGTGTTTTGGACGAGTGCCGGAGCTTTGGGGGTGACCCACTGCAGGTTTCGACGGTCGAGGTACTTCAGCAGCCTGCAGATGTAGCCGGCGACCAGATCCGCTTTCAGGGTCCACGACGCGTTGGTGTAGCCGACCGTGAGCGAAAAATTGGGAACGCCGTCGAGCATCATGCCCTTGTAGGTCAGGGTCCTGCCTACGTCCACCGGCTCGCCGTCCACCGTGAGAGTCATGCCGCCGATCACGAGCAGGTTCAGCCCTGTAGCGGTCACGATCACGTCGGCAGGGATCGATCTCCCCGAGGCCAGGTCAATCCCGCTCGGTGTGATCCGCGAGATCTTGTCGGTCACGATGTCGGCAGTGCCTGCGCTGATGGCGCGGTAGAGGTCGCCATTGGGGATCGCGCAGAGCCGCTGGTCCCAAGGCTCATAGGTCGGGGTCAAATGCGTGTCGACCGCAAAGTCCTCCGGCAGCTTGGTGATGGCCGACTTGCGGAGGATTGCCTTCATCATTTCCGGCCGCCGTCGGCTGAGCTGGTACGTCAATATCGAAAAAAGAATATTCTTCACCCGGACGACGTCGTAGGCCAGTTGCGCCGGCACCTTGCCGCGAAGACGGTCGGCAAGGTGATCCCGGGACGGCACGGGGGCGATGTAGGTGGGCGAGCGCTGCAGCATCGTAACCCTCGCGGCCGAGCTCGCCATCGACGGCACAAGTGTTACCGCCGTGGCCCCGCTGCCGATGATCACAACCTGTTTGCCTTCGTAATCGAGATCAGCGGGCCAGTGCTGTGGGTGGACGATGGATCCCGCAAAGGTCTCGGCCCCGTCGATGACCGGGGTAAACCCCTCGTCATAGCGGTAATAGCCCGAACACACGGACAGGAACGAGCAGGTCAACGTGACTGACGGCCCGGCGGGCGGCGCCGAATCGTCTCCTCGATATTCGCCGCCGGACGTGAGGACTGCCGTGACGGTCCACAGCGCGGTTTCGCTTGACCACTCGGCAGATACGACCCGGTGATGCAGCCGGATCCGCGATTCGAGTTCCTCGTCTGCGACCGTCGCCTCGATGTATTCGCGAATCGAATCGCCGTCCGCGATGGCCTTGGCGCCGGCCCACGGCCGGAAAGAGTAGCCGAGCGTGTACATGTCGCTATCGGAGCGGATGCCCGGGTATCTGAAAAGATCCCAGGTGCCTCCCACCGCACCGCGGGACTCAAGGATCGTAAAGGTCCTCCCGGGTACTTCGCGTTTCAGCCGGCTGGCAAAGCCTATGCCGCTCAGGCCGGCCCCGACAATCAACACATCAACGTGCTCGATCATGGGCCGTTGTCTCCCAATCCCTGCCCGGGAACTCGTGCTGAGGAAATCTTCCGGTCAAATATCATCTGGGGTTCCCTCAGAGGCTGCTTTCCCGCACACAGAGGGTCGGTTCCAGCCTGACCGGCTCGACACTTTCGCCGTCGAGTACCCGTATCAGGAGTTGCACCGCCGTCCGCCCGATGTCCAGCATGGGCGAGCGGACCGAGGACAGGGGAATGGGAAGCTCCGCGGCCAGCGAGGTGTCATTGAAACCAACCACCGCGACGTCGCCGCCGACAGTGAGGCCATGGGACCGCAGTGCGCCCATGGCACCGATCGCCGCAAAGTCATTGACGGCGAACAGTGCGGTCGGGTCGGGGCGGCAGTGAGTCAGAATATTTTCGGCAGCTTCCCGTCCGCCGGCGGTATCGAACCGAGACCAGACGACGGAGTTACTGGGGATATTGCCGCCCAGCGAACGCCAGCGGTCCACGAAGCCTGCCGTCCGGTCAACGGCCGTGCTGGCGTAAGGCTCGCCGGCGATTACAGCGACGTTCCGGTGCCCCTTGCTCCATAGGTGGTCGGCGACAAGTTCGCCGCCAAGGAGGTCGTCGCAGGTGGCGGACGGGTAGCCCGGGACACGGCGGTTCACGAGCACGAAAGGCACCTTCCGGTCCGTCAACTCCCGCAACAGGCCACTGTCCAGGTGCGCGTCACCGATGATCAGTCCGTCCACGCGCCGGGCCAGCATGGTGTCAGTCTTCCGCCGTTGTTCCTGGGGGTCGTCGCGGGAGTTCATGACGAAGGTCGAATAGCCCAGGGCCGCGGCGGCCTCGTCGATGCCCTCGTACATGGTTGCCAGGACAAGGTCCGAAAGCCGGGGCACGATCACTCCCATGAGGCGCGTGCGCCGAGTCCGCAGGCCGGCGGCCTGGGGGTCAGGGGAGTACCCCCGTTTCCGCGCCAGATCCCGGACACGCTCGGCCGTCGCCACGGAGGCCGCCCCTCGCGCCACTTCGGAGTCCGAGTGAAGGATCCTGGACACGGTGGACGGGTGGATGCCCAGCTCGTCCGCCAGGTCCTTCAACGTGACCGTCGGGTTCCCGGCCATGGTTCCTTCCATTCGCTTACCTGCCTCAACTCAAAAAAGATGTCGCCACTAAGCCTGCCCGATGATCAAGCCGGTCTCTGATTGGGGAACCCCTTGACGTGCCGCACCTCACATTTTATAGTCAATTTACCGCCTACCCAATCGATTGGGTACCCGTGGTCCCGGATTAAGTTGATGTCTGAATACCCTCGAAGCACCAGCAGGCATACCCAGGAAACATCGCTAGAAGATTTTTCTATCCCTCAACCCAATCGATTGGGTACGCATCTCGCAGCAGTTTCAGGACAAACGGAGTGGAAATGACTTTCACAGAAATGGCTGGCCCCCATGTGGTGCTCCTGGCGACGGGAGGAACAATTTCCTCCCGTGCGTCGGAGGCCGGGGGGGCCGCCGTGGCGGCGGACTCGGGAGAGCAGGTGTTCGCCAGCTTGGGGGTGCAAACGTCGTATCCGGTCCGGGTGGCTGACGTCTTCCGGAAAGGTTCGTACCTGCTGACGGTGGACGACATGATCACAATCTGCGCCAGCATCAGGCAATCCCTGGCCGACCCGCAGGTTCTGGGGGTCGTGGTCACCCACGGTACGGACACGATGGAGGAGACCGCCTATCTCGTCGATCTCACCCACGATGATCCCCGTCCGGTGGTGTTCACCGGAGCGCAGGAGGCGGCCGACTCCCCGACGCCGGACGGTCCCGGCAATCTGTCGCGCGCGATCGCCGTTGCCAGTTCCCCGCAGGCCCTGGGAAAGGGCGTGCTGCTGGCGTTTGCCGGGACCATTTTCCCCGCTACTGGAGTTCGGAAGAGCCACACGACCCGGCCCGATGCGTTCGCCAACCCGGATTTCGGAACGGCCGGGTCAGTGTCCGGTTCCGGCGAGGTCAGCATGCATGCAGCACCATACGGGATTGCCCCGCTACCGTTACCGGGCGCCGGCGCCGGTTCACCGCGTGTGGACCTTATTGCTGTTTATCCCGGAGCGGATTCCAAGCTCCTGCAGGCTTCCCTGCAGGCCGGGGCGGCAGGGGTGGTGCTCCAGGGAACTGGAACGGGCAACGCCAACCGCTCGCTGTGCCGGGACGTCGCCGCCGCGACTGAGGCCGGAGTCGTGGTGGTGACGAGCACTCGGGTGGAAGCTGGCGCCGTCGTTGCCCGATACGGCGACGGCGGCGGTGCCGACCTCCGCGCGGCCGGTGCCATACCCTCCGGGCTGCTCAGACCATCCCAGTCGCTGGTCCTGCTCAGCCTACTTCTCAGACTTGATACCCCCCCGGCCCGCATTGCGGAAACCTTCGCCCGCAGGGGAACACTCCCGGACTAGTTCCACCCCGAGACCAAAACTGCAACAACAAAACCTCAACAGAAAAAGCGCAATGAAAGGTTGATCCCATGACTAAGGACATCCAAGTCGCATTCGGCGTCGACGTGGACGCCGTGGCCGGAATGCTCGGCTCCTACGGGGGCGAGGATTCCCCGTGCGATATCTCCCGTGGCCTGTTCAGCGGCGAGGTCGGCGGCCCCCGTCTTATCCGTCTCTTTGAGAAGTACGGCCTGCCCGCCACGTGGTTCGTGCCCGGCCACTCGATCGAGACTTTCCCGGACCTGACCCGGATGATCGTGGACGCGGGGCACGAAATCGGAGTGCACGGATACTCGCATGAAAACCCCATCGCCATGACCCGCGAGCAGGAGACGGCCATCCTGGACCGGTCGATCGAACTCATCGAAAAGGTTTCCGGCCGTCGCCCCACCGGCTATGTCGCTCCGTGGTGGGAATTTTCCCCGGTCACCAACGAGATCCTCCTCGAACGCGGGATCAAGTACGACCACTCCCTGATGCATCGCGATTTCGAGCCCTACTACGTGCGCGTCGGTGACAGCTGGAAGAAGATCGACTACACCAAGGCCGCCGAGACCTGGATGGAGCCGCTCGTCCGCGGCAAGGAAACCGACCTCGTCGAGATCCCCGCCAACTGGTACCTGGACGACCTTCCTCCCATGATGTTCATCAAGGCGGCCCCGAACTCCCACGGCTTCGTCAGCCCCCGGGACATCGAACAAATGTGGCGTGACCAGTTCGACTGGGTATACCGCGAAATGGACCAGGCCGTCTTCACCATGACGATCCACCCGGATGTCTCGGGCCGCCCCCAGGTCCTGCTCATGCTCGAACGCCTCATCGAACACATCAACTCCCACGAGGGCGTCAGTTGGCTCACATTCGACCAAATCGCGGACTCCTTCCTCGCCCGCAGCCCCCGAAAGGAAAACCAGTAATGACCATCCAGCAGCCCGCCATCGACCTTACGAAACCCGCCACCAACGAGAAACGCCGCTTCCCGGTATTCTCCAAGCGCCACACGACCACCGCCACCGTGCTGGCCCTGCTGGCCTGGACCGTAGCTGTGTTCGACTACGGACTTTTCGGAACCCTCCTGCCGGCCATGCAGGAAGAGTTTGGCTGGACCGAAACCGAAGCCTACGCAATCAACACCTGGATCGCCGTCGGCACCGCGATCGTCTGCTTCGGCGTCGGCCCCGTCATCGACCGGCTCGGCCGACGCAAAGGCATGATGGTCACCGTCGGCGGCACCGCGGTTGTCTCCGGTCTGACGGCCCTGATCCCGACCGGAATCCCGTTCCTCAGCAACGGCCTGGTCGTGCTGGTGCGTTCCTTCGGCGGGCTCGGATTCTCGGAGCAGGCCGTCAATGCGACCTACATGAACGAGGTCTACCAGGTCACCGAAGTCGCCGATAAGCGCAAGCGCCCCGGATTCCACTACTCCTTCATCCAGGGCGGCTGGCCGCTGGGCTTCCTGCTCGCCAGTGCCCTTGCCCTCGCCTTCCTCCCGTCCCTCGGATGGCGCGCCCTCTATCTCATGGCAACTATTCCGGCCGTGATCATCGTGTGGGCCATTGCCAAGAAGCTCAAGGAGACGCCGCAGTTCGAGTTGCACCACAAGCTGACCGAACTTGAGAAGAGCGGCAAGACCGAAGAAGCCCACGCACTGGCCCGCGCCTACGGCGTCGAACACTCTTCGGCGGCCCCGCTCAAGCGCATCTGGGAACCGCACCTGCGCCGGAACACGATCGTCTTCTCGCTGGCCTGGATCTTCAACTTCTTCGGCATCATGATCTTCAGCATCCTCGGCAGCTCCGTCCTGAAGAACGCCAAGGGCGTGGAACTCTCCGACGCCTTCTGGATGCTGATCGTCATCAACCTGCTGGCGTACTTCGGCTACGTCTTCCACGGATGGCTCGGTGACAAGATCGGCCGCAAACGAACCATCATCGGCGGCTGGATTCTCTCCGGCATTTCGTTCAGCATCATGCTCAGCCCCATCGCCACCAGCCCCTTCATGATCATCCTCACCTACGGAGCCGGACTGTTCTTCCTGGTCGGACCCTACGCCGCAATCCAGTACTTCATGGCCGAGTGCTACCCCGTCAGCTGCCGGGCCACGGGCACCGCCTTCATCGGCGCGATGAGCCAGCCCGGCATCATTCTCGGCGGTGCACTGTTCACAGCTGCCGCAGCCAGCGCAGGAACCGGCGCTGCAGCCCTGTGGGTCGGCGCCGCAGGGACGCTGTTCTCCGGCCTCCTGATGATCGCCGCTAAGCCCCCGGTCGAGGCCCTGCTCGAGGATCACCCGCACGAGGTGGAAGCATGACACCGGAAACCAGGGTGGCCGTGATCACCGGAGCGGCCAGTGGCATTGGACGGTCCGTCGCCGTCCATTACGCCCACCGGGGCGTGCATTCGGTGATCGGCACCTTTCCCGGTGACCCGCACGACCCGGAAGAAACCCTCCGCCTGGTGACGGACGCAGGCGGCCAGGGAGTCGTCCACGAAGTCGATGTCCGCAGCACACCGTCCGTTGATGCGTTCGCCGAACGCGCCCTGGCGGAGTACGGCCGGCTGGACTACGCGGTGGCCAACGCAGGAATTCTGCGCAACTCGCCCCTGGGCGAGATGACCGATGAGCGCTGGGACGACATGCTCGACGTCGACCTTACCGGCGTACTGCGGACCCTGCGGGCCGGGTCCGCGCGGATGACCGGTGGCGGAGCGATGGTTGCCGTGTCCTCCATTGCCGGAGGAGTCTACGGGTGGGAGGAGCATGCCCATTACGCGGCCGCCAAGGCCGGGGTACTGGGGCTGATCCGCAGCGTCGCCGCGGAACTGGGACCGCGCGGCATCCGCGCCAACGCCGTGATTCCCGGACTCATCGAGACGCCGCAGTCCCTGGACCCGGTGAACTCGCTCGGTCCTGAGGGGCTGCAACGCGCCGGGCGGGAAATCCCGTGGGGCCGGGTCGGACGGCCCGAGGAGGTCGCCAGCGTGATCGGCTTCCTGACCTCCGATGACGCCTCCTACGTCACCGGCCAGTCCCTGATAGTCGACGGCGGTCTCACCATCAAGATGCGTGCCTAAAAGCCGTGGAAGGACAAGAATGAACAACCCAGAAGCCGCGCGTCCCACAGAGGGCCGGGGCGTAGTGGTCACAGGCGGAGCCAGCGGCATCGGCAGGGCCATCGCCGAAGCCTTCACCGCCAACGGCGACAGGGTGGCTGTCCTCGACCGGTCGGGCGGGGCGGGAACCATCGCCGTCGACGTCTCAGACGAAGCGAGTGTGAGGGCAGCCTTCGCCGCCGCACGCGCCCAGCTTGGGGGCATCGATATTCTCGTGAACAGCGCGGGCCTGCTGACCGAATCGCGGCTGGAAGACATGACCCTGGCCATGTGGAACGAAACGATTGCCGTTGACCTGACAGGCGTTTTCCTCTGCTGCCGGGAGGTGGTGGGGGAAATGCGGCGGCAGAAGTGGGGCCGCATCATCAACATCGCCTCCCAGTTGGCCATCAAAGGCGGAACCGGACTCAGCCACTACAGCGCCGCCAAAGCCGGTGTCGTAGGACTGACGAAATCGCTGGCCCTGGAAACCGCCGCAGACAACGTGCTGGTCAACAGCATCGCCCCGGGCCCTATTGAGACGCCGCTGGTGGAGGGAATTTCCGAGGACTGGAAAACGGCGAAGCGTGCGGGACTTCCGCTGCTGCGCTTCGGCATCCCGGCTGAGGTCGCGCCGACGGCCCTGCTTCTCGCCAGTGACCCGGGAGGCAACCTGTACGTCGGCCAGACGCTGGGACCAAATTCCGGCGACGTCATGCCTTAGGACAGGAAACCTCGCATGTGTGGTGCGTGTGGACGAAGTGTTACGAGCGACCCCGTACTGGGGTCGATCCGAACGATGCGGCAGCACCTCATTGTCGCCCAAACGATCAACAGAGTGTGCCAATCCTGGCCCGGGGCCCCGAAAGTGGCCGCCACCAGCGACGGCTGGATGGTTGCGGGACCAACCGGAGCCACAGCAGCCGTTGCGACAGTGGAGGCGCTGTGGTCCGCTGTGCTCCCGAGCAGGCCGGGAGCGCGGTCCTGGCATCTGCATCATTTCGCGGCAGCGGACTTGAATACGGAGGACCTGTCTCTCCGGGTTCTGGCTCTCGGCTACCAGATGGCGCGCACTGCGGACACGGGCAGCTAGTAGACGACGGTACCGGTGGAATGCACCACGGTTCCGGTGCTTTGGGTTCGTCCGCTGATATCGATCTGCAGCCGGCTGCGCTGCAAGGGGGCCTCCAGGGCGTTGGAGAGCTCCGGCAGGGTGGATGTTTGGATGCGGTGGATGACGTCCCGGACGTCGGCCCTGTCGTTGACCGTCACCTTGAGGGTCAGGTCGGCGGCCCTGGCTGTTCCCCGCAGCAGGGCCGCGGAAGTGACGACACCGGGCAGGGTGTTGATCTGCTTTTCGACGGCGGCGGCGAGGACGGACGGGTCGCAGAGGGTGAAGCCCTGGCTGCCGTCGTCATGGAGGCGGTAGGCGCTGGCCGTGTTTCTCCGCGGGACCTGGGCGATGATCCACAGCAGGCCCAGCACCCCGATGATGACTCCGATGATCAGTATGAGGGCCGCGACCCACTGCGGCGCGAAGAACGCCTGCAGATCACCGGTGACGACGGACGTCCCTGAGGGGGCGGTGTTTAGGAGAGTAGGCAGGGTACCGCTCGCCTGCAGGAGCAGCGCGGTGCCCGCGGCCAGGACGAGGATGCCGAGAATAGTCAGCCAGATCCGGTTCAGAGTTCCTGCGGTCTGTCTCATCGGAAACCATCCTTCAAATAGTCGCGGTGTGTGCGGGTGCGCGAATGGCCTTAGTCTCTGGACCGTACCGTGGCGGTAACCTGCGGAACCGGCGAGAGCCCGGTTTCTTCCAGACGGGCCCGGACAGCGTCGGTGATCCTGTTGCGCAGGTCCCCTGGCTCGTGCAGGGAAGTCGTCACGCTCACGTGTACGCGCCGGGTGGTGGCTGTCGCTGAGGCCGAGCCGACGCCGTCGATCTGTACGCACCGGGCTTTGGCCAGGTGGGCGACGGCGCGGCGTGTCATCACTGTTTCCTGCTCCTGCACCGGTGGTGCCGAAGCTCCGGCGGCGGTGCCGGAATCATCGATTGTGAGGGCACTGAACGCTCCGGGAATGATCGCGCACAACAACAGGATCACCCCGGCCACGACGGCGGCTATCCCGATCTGCCATACGGCGGGGTCGTTCCAGGCGAGCGCGGCGAGCCAGTCGCGTGGTCCCTGCAGCACAGTGGGCCACGCGCCGTTGACCAGCCGGGTGATGCTCAGCCAGACCAAAGCGACGCCGGCAGCCAGGAGCATGATTCCGACGATGAGTGCCGGGACGGCGCGGCTGGGCCGGTGCCGCAGGCGCGTGGACCGTTGGTCGTGCCTGCTCATAGCAGCTTCCTTCGTCCGTTGGTGTCGGTGCCGGTGGTCAGCCACGAGATCCTGATGTCGACCTGCCGGACGTCAACTCCGGTCAACTCCGTCACCCGGGCCGCGATCCGGTGCCGCAGTTCCTCGGTGGCCTGGCGCAACGGCACCGGATAAAGCATCCCGACCTCGACTCTCAAAGTCGCGATGTTCCCGGTGAGTTCAACGGACGCCTTGGGCCGGGCGGAGAGATCAGCGCGGCTTCCGATGCCCAGAAATCCGCCGGAGGAACCGCCGGCGGAGGATTCGTCGCTGGCGACCTGGCCGACGATTTTCTCGATCACCCTGGCTGCCACGACGGTCTGCCCCCGCGTGCCCGTCTCGCCGAAGTAGTCACCGGCGTCACCGGCCCCGGGCAAGGGCAGCGCGTGGGCTCCTTGCGGGTTCATCGGCTCGATGCTCTACCGAACAGGGCCTGCACATCGAGTTTTCCTTCCGCGACCCGACCGACCAGCAGACCGATGAATCCGAGGATCACCGCGGCCAGCAGCGCCAGCCAGCCGCCGAAGCCCAAAACAATTCCCAGTACCAGACCTATCGTCAGGCACCAACGTGTAGTAGACATAGCCATCCCTTTTCCTCATCGGTCCGTTCCCCTTGGCGGAGGTTACTGTGACAAGCGGTTACTGAAGTTCGGTCTTCTGTTCCTGCTGGACGTCACGGTCGTCGTCGGGCAGGTGGACATCGGTGACATTGATGTTCACTTCCAGTACTTCCAGGCCGGTGGCGCGCTCCACGGACTGGATGATGTTGCGGCGGATACCCTGGCTGACCTCCACCACGGAGAACCCGTACTCGATGACGATGGAGACATCGATGGCTGCCTGCCGTTCGCCCTTTTCCACGCTGACGCCGCCGCTGACATTGGTCTGGGACCCGGGAATGCGTTCGGTCAGGGCGCTGAACGCGCGCCGGCCGGCACTGCCCATGGCGAACACCCCGGGAACTTCGCGGGTGGCCATGCCGGCCAGCTTCTGCACCACGGTTTCCTCGATCGTGGTGGCACCGCGATCGGTGTGCAGTGCGTCCCTAGCCTTCGATTGTTCCAGCGCGCTGCTGTGCTTCTTCTCCTCGGATGTGGTCATGACGCCGCTGGAAGCTCCGGGGGTTCTGGGTGTCTCTGTCATGGAAAACATCTCCTCGTGGGGCTGGTGATCGTGCTTACACCGATATAGACGAAGCCCGACAGGAATCGTCACGTGCTGGCGCAGATTTTTTTCTACCGGGCAGCAGGCCGAAGTCCTGTTCCGGGCGCTGCCCGGCTGTGGCATATTGGGGCCCGGGGGTCCGGTGCGTTTCAGGACGGGATGGACAAGCATGGATGATCACGGCCCCGGCTTAGAACCGGACCTGGACGAGGGGAGTATCGTCGCCCGGGCCCAGGACGGCGACCTGGCAGCATTCGAACACCTGGTGCTCACCTATCAGTACAGGCTGTTTCGGCTGGCGTATCGGATGCTCAATGACTGCGGCGAAGCCGAAGACATCGTGCAGGAGACTCTGACAACAAGCTGGCGCGGTCTGCCCATGCTCGCTGATGTCGATGCTTTCGGTGGTTGGATCTACCGGCTGGCGACGAACAAATGCCTGGACCTGCTGCGCAAGCGGGCTGCCCATGCCGAGAACATCATCGAGCCGGACGACATGGACACCATTCCGGAAGCCCGTACCCGCCCGGTGCCGGCTGGATGGGACCCGGCCCACGAGGCTGAATGGTCCGCCGAACAGGACGGCCTGACCGCAGTCCTGAACACGCTCCCCCCGACCCAACGGGCCTGCTGGCTGCTGCGGGAAATGCACGGACGCAGTTACTCCGAGATTGGTGTCACACTGAAGATCAGCCCGACAGCAGTTCGCGGCACACTCGCCCGGGCACGGCACCAGATAGCAGAAGGGATGAGCCAATGGCGTTAGATGACATCCCCCGGCTCGGTTGCGGCCGTAGCATCGACAGCATCTGGACCACCATCGACCGGCCTCCCGCCGCACACGAGGAAGAGTGCGAACAATGCCAAACTGCCAGAACCCAGCTACAAAGGCTCAGTGAAGCAACCCGTTCACTGCGCGAAAGCGACCTTCACAATCCCGCGCTGAAACCCCTTCCCGGGGTCAAGGACGCCATCATGGACGTGGCCCGCGCGGAAGTCCGTCGCGGCAGCAAAATCCTCCTGCGCAGCGCGGACAATGGCACCACGGAGATCAGCGAACAGGCCTTGGGCTCCCTCATCCGGTTCGCGGCAGCAGCCATCCCCGGAGTCCACTCACGACGCTGCCGCATCGAAATACGCTCAGCCGCCGCCAGCTTCGCCGGTGAAGAATATCCGTCCGGAACCACCGGTACCGCCACCACTGCAGGTCCGCGCCTCATTATCAATCTTCGGGTTGCCGCCGCCCCGGGCATCGTTATCCCCCTGGTGGCGGAGGCGCTGCGACACGAGATCAGCACCGCGATTCCGGCCGGCGTCGGTATTGGGGCCGGAACCGTCAACATCACCGTGGAGGACCTTTACGATGTCTGACCAACCCCTCCAAGGCTCCATCATCACCAGCCAGCTCATCGCCTCCATCGCCACCCGCACGGCACTGGAAACCCCCGGAGTCCTCAGGCTTGAACCCACCATCCAAGGCTTCCTGGCCCGGCTCGGTCCCGCCGCCTTGCGACACCTCCGCAATCCCGGCAGCCAAAACGACACCTACCGGCATGACGGCGTCTCCGCGACAATCAGCGACGGCACCGCACGCGTCCACCTCGATATCGCCACCGACATCGCCTACACCGCCCTCGACGTCGCCGAAAAAGTACAACAACGCGTTCGTGAAAGCATCAGCCACACCGGCCTTACCCCAGGCACAATTGACATCACCATCCTTGCCATAGAACACCACCGCGGCACAACAATCGTTTAGAGCGCTATGCCCGCGGTGCCCGTGGCGGTCTGGCCTGACCGTAAGCCGGGCCTGGCTGGTCGTACCGGGACCGACCGTTTCGCCCATTCTTCCCACGGGTATCAGGGCGGTCCGAGGGCGGCCCCGCGGGTCCGGACAGTCTGCGGGCATCCGCAGGCTCCTCCACGCTCCGCAGCTGGAGTTCCTGCGTGACGAGCCCCAGCAGGTCGAGGGCAGCCTCGGACCCGTCGAGCTCCACGCACTGCCTGAGCGTGGCCTGGAGCCGAAGAAGCTCGGCGGAGGGCAACAACGGCCAGCGCCGGAACGTGCCGAAGATCTGCGCGGACGGGACGCCTTGGGGAACCTGGCGGTAGATCGTCAAGCCGCCGAATCCCGCGAAAGAGCGGTCCTGCGGGGCACGGGGGCCCGTGCGCGGATAGGGGCGAGGGTGGGTTCTCCGAAAGGGGAGACGTCGATGGTGCCGGAATCCGTGTCCACGGCGACGGTGGCATCCAGGTTGCTTGTCATAGACACTATCTCTCTACGAGTCAGATATGGCCGCTGCCGGACCTCTTCCAGAATACTGGCCCTGTCAGGGGCGGCGTCACATTCCGGGTAACAGAAGGGCCGCCGCAGCACCCCCGGGCGTCGTTCCGAAGAACCCCCGGGGCAGCTGCCGCTCAGTCCCGATCAGCATCCCGTCGATCCGAATCCCGATCAGCATCCCGTCGATCCGAATCCCGATCAGCATCCCGTCGGCCAGCATCCCTTCGATCAGAATTCTTGTCATCGGACTTCTTGTCCTCGGGCTTCTTCGTCATCGAGTCGGGCGGCGCCGGGAACGCCTCGGCGGGATAGAGTCCCGCGACCTCGAGCATGTAGTTCGCCCACTGGGGGCCGGCGAGCATGTAGCCGTCGATGCCTTTGTAGAACTTGCCGTTGACGGTGATGTTCTGTCCGGGCCGTTTCTGGCCTTCCAGCGCGTCTCCGAAGAAGGACGCGGTGGCCAGGCCGCTGGTGTAGCCGACCACCCAGGTGGCGCCGTTGGTGTTGGACGTGCCGGTCTTGGCCGCAATCGGGAAGCGGCTGTGGACCTTGGGTTTGATATAGACGCCGGAACCCTTTTTCAGCACGTCCTGCAGCACGGAGTTCACGCCGCGGGCAACGCTGGGCTTGATGGCGTCACGGCAGGACTTGGTCTGGGCCGGGAGCTGCTGTCCCGCCGCGTCGGTCACTTCCACAATGGCGACCGGCTCGCAGTACTTCCCGTCATTGGCGAATGTGGCAAAGGCATTGGCCAGCACCAGCGGCGCCACCCCGATCGCCCCCAGCAGGTTGCCGAGTTGATGCATGTTGACCGGTGCGTTATCCAGGCCGCTGTGGATTCCGGCGGCATCCACCATCTTCTGGATACCGCAGAAATCCAGTTGGGCGGCCTCCGCGAAGGTAGCGGTGTTGATGGAGTTGTACAGGCCGTAGTCGACGCGCATTTTGCGGTAATAGCCGGCGTCGTTGTTCTGCAGGTCCTCCGCCGCCGCGCGGTTCTTCTCTTTTGTGTTGTAGGCGCCGAGCACCTTGCCGCAACTGGATTCCCACTTGAAATCAAGGGGATAGGTCCGCCGGGAGGCATCCACGGTTTCGGCCAGGGACTTGCCCTCCCTGAGCCATTCCGCCAAGGTGAACGGTTTCATGGTGGACCCGGGCTCGAACCCGCCGGCGCCGTTCAGGTCATTGCCCTTGGCGTCCTTGGAATCGACGTTGAAGTTCAGTTGGGTGTCGAATTTTCCGTCTTCGGGGAGGAACACGGTGTTTTGAGCCTTCGCCAGGACTTTTCCCGTCCCCGGCCCGATGGAAACCAGCGACGCGCCCCACTTGTCGGGGTTGGCCCCGGCCGTGGCATCGACCTGTGCCTGCGCGGACTGCTGCAGCCGGCTGTCCAGCGTAGTGGTGATGGTCAGGCCCCCGCGGAACAGCTTTCTCACCCGGGAAGCAAGGTCGACGCCGTAAGCCGGGTTGTTGAGGATGAGGTGCGAAACGTAGTCGCAGAAGTACGGTGCCATTTCCGCGCCGGCGCAGCCCTGTTTCCCCGGGTTGAGGGTGAGCTCCACCCCGGTGGCAGCGGCGGCGTCGTGCTCCGCTTGGGAGATCCGGCCGAGGTCCAGCATTGCGCCGAGCACGTGGTTGCGTCGCTCGATGGCGTTCTCGGGGTAGATGGCGGGATTGTAGAAACTGGGGCTTTTCACCAGGCCGGCGAGCAGTGCTGCCTGCGGCAGGGTCAGGTCCTTGGCTGTGGTGCTGAAGAAGTGGCGCGACGCGGCCTCAATGCCGTAGGCATCCCGGCTGAAGAACACGATGTTGAGGTAGCCCTCGAGGATCTGGTCCTTGGTGTACTTCTTCTCCAATTCGAGTGCGAGCCGCATCTCGCGCACCTTGTCGCCGACGCTCTTTTGCCCGTTGAGGACAATCCGGTCGCCCTTGTCAGCCGACACCAGGGACTCGTTGAGAACGTTGGTAACATACTGCTGGGTCAGGGTGGAGGCGCCCTGCCTGCCGCCGCTGGTCAGGTTGGATGCCAGAGCCCGAAGAATTCCCTGCGGGTCGATACCCGGATGCTCGTAGAAGCGGCGGTCCTCGATGGCGACAATCGCGTCCTTGATGTGCGCGGACATCTGGTCCAGGCTGACTTTCACCCGGTTCTCGGCGTAAAAGGTGGCGATCGTCTTCCCGTCAGCGGTCAGGACCTTGGGGATTCCGACGGCGGATCGACCGTCAGTTCCGCGGGGAGGCCGTTGAAGAACCCGACAGATCCTTTAAGGGCAACACTGGCTCCGGCGACCGCGGGGACCATGAAGCTGGCGACGAGAACACCGCAGATCACGCTCACGGTGAAGTAGCCGAGCACGCCTCGGAGGGCCTTGGCCAGTCGCGATCCGGGTCGAGCCATGCCCTGAACCTAGTGGCTTCTCTCCGGACGGCACCTCATCCGAAAAGGATGGTCCCGCCGGCCCGACTACCGGCTTCAGGCAGGAATGTCTTGAACGCCCCACCAGTGCGTAGTACCGTGACAGGAAGTGTCAATACGCATCACAAGCACTCGGGAGAGATCATGGCATATGTGACACGCCGGCTCGTTGCCGTCACGGCGGCTTTGGCCTTGAGCGTAACGGCCTGCACTGTCGCCAGCCCCGCCTTCGCCGATCCGAGGGAGACAGTCAAGACCCCGACCGCTACCGGATACGGCGGCGCCGTGAGCACCGTGGACCCGCAGGCGTCGGCCGCTGCCCTCGAGGTCCTCCGCAAGGGCGGGAACGCGGCCGACGCCGCCGTCGCCGCAGCCGCGACGCTCGGGGTGACCGAGCCCTACAGTGCCGGGATTGGAGGCGGAGGCTACTTCGTCTTCTACGACGCGGAGACCGGCGAGGTCGGCACTATCGACGGCCGCGAGACCGCACCGGCCGGGATTCCGCGGGACGCGTTCATCGACGAAAAGACCGGAAAGCCCTACCGCTTCACTCCCGAGCTCGTCACGAGTGGCGTCGCCGTCGGCGTTCCCGGCACGCCGGCCACCTGGGAACGTGCCCTCGACCGGTGGGGCTCCCTGAGCCTGGGTGAGGCCCTCAAGCCCGCCATCAAGGTGGCGACCCGCGGCTTCGTGGTCGACGAGACGTTCCGCCAGCAGACCCTCGACAACAAGATCCGCTTCGAGGCGTTCACCTCGACGAGCAGCCTCTTCCTCCCGGGCGGGGACGCCCCCGCCGTCGGAAGTGTCTTCCAGAACCATGACCTCGCCGAGACCTACCGGCTCCTCGCAAAGAAGGGCACAAGCGGCTTCTACAGCGGCCCGCTTGCGGCGGAGATCGCGGCGACCGTCCAGGCTCCGCCCAAGACTGCCGACACAATGCTGCCCGTCCCGGCAGGCCACCTGACGACGGCGGATCTCGCCGCCTACCGTGCCCTGGATCAGGAGCCCACGAAAGTGGAGTACCGCGACCTGGACGTCTACGGCATGGCGCCGTCCAGCAGCGGCGGCACCACAACGGGTGAGGCGCTGAACATCCTGGACACGTTCAACCTGTCCGGGATGTCCACCGCAGGCGCACTGCATCACTACCTGGAAGCGAGCGCACTTGCCTTCGCTGACCGGGGCAACTACGTGGGAGACCCGGCATTCGGTGACGTCCCCACCGCCGCGCTTACCGACCCGCTTTTCGGCAAGGAGCGCGCCTGCCAGATCGACCCGCTGGCCGCCGCTGTGAAGCCCGTACTGCCGGGTGACGTCTCCTCGTACGACGGCGTGTGCCCCGCTACCGCCGCGGCGCCCGTGGACGAGAAGGACACCGAAAACATCTCGACGACGAACCTGACAGTCGCGGACAAGTGGGGCAACGTGGTCGAGTACACGCTCACGATCGAGCAGACCGGAGGGTCCGGCATCGTGGTCCCCGGCCGCGGCTTTTTGCTCAACAACGAGCTGACCGATTTTTCGACCGTGTACAACGAGGCCGACCCGAACCGGATCTGGCCGGGGAAGCGCCCCCGCTCTTCCATGGCGCCCACCATCGTCCTCAAGGATGAAAAGCCGTTCCTCGCACTCGGCTCGCCCGGTGGCTCGACCATCATCACGACCGTCCTGCAGACGATCCTCAACCGGGTGGATCTGGGCATGAGCATCTCTGAGGCCATCGCGGCACCCCGGGCCTCGCAACGGAACACAGCCAAGGTCACGGCCGAGCCGGAATTCATCGCGATGCACGGCAAGGAGCTCAATCCTTACGGCCACCACTTCACACCGTCGGGTGACGCGTTCACCTCGGCAGCAGAAATCGGGGCCGCGACCGCCATTGAGTTCCTGCCCGACGGGCGCATGGTCGCAGCGGCCGAGCCTGTGAGGCGCGGTGGCGGATCCGCGATGGTACTTACACCGTCGCCGAAGCCGTGACACGAGGCGGTAGGGGTCAAGTGCCGGATCCACAAAGCCCGGGGGAGAGCCCTATCTCGTGGTGCTGCATCCATGCAAGCATGGGGGCTCACCGAAAATGCGCAGGAAGTGGACTCGATGAAATCCAACGAATTGCTGCTCGACGCCTTCGCCCGGATCCGCGAGACCGTGGCCGCAACTCTCGAAGGGGTCGACAACGAGGCGCTTGTCCGCCGGCCCTCAGGGAACGGTAACTCGGTGGCGTGGCTGATCTGGCACCTCAGCCGGGTCGAGGATGCACAGTTGGCCTCGGCCGCCGGCCTGGAGCAGGTCTGGACCTCGCAGAGGTTTGCCGGCCGATTCGACTTGCCGCTTTCCGGACGCGACACCGGGTACGGCCATACGAGCAGCCAGGTCGACGCTGTGAAGGCGCCGCCTGAGCTCCTGCTCGACTACTACGACGCCGTTCACCGGCAGACCGTCGAGTTCCTGACGGGCCTTGGCGATGAGGACCTCGACCGCGTCGTCGACACCCGTTGGGATCCGCCCGTCACGCTCGGGGTGCGGCTGGTCAGCACGATCGCCGACTGCCTCCAGCACGTGGGGCAGGCAGCGTATGCCAGGGGCTTGAATCCCGCGCGCCCAGTCTAGGAGACCGGGAGTCCAGAAACCCACAGACTAGGAAGCGTCAGTGCCTACGGTGCCGGCATGCCCGTCCGTTGCAGCGGCAACGAGGCGATCAAAACTGGCGGTCCCGTTCTCCGGGGGGACCACGGTGAAGACTGCGAACCATTTCTCCGGCGCATTTGTCTCCACCGCTGCAAGCCGTTCCACGTGCAGGTTCAGGCCGGGCACCCCGCCAACGAGGAGCGGCAGCGGTTCGCCGCTCCTGACCAGGCGACGGAGATCCCTGACCGACAGCAGGTCATCAGCGGTGCCCGTCACCTCGGCGATCGTATCGTTTACCCTCTTGGTCAGCCCCGTCATGAATCGCCTCTGGCTCGAGACCGTGGGACCCGTCAGGAGCGCCGCGACGACGACCGTGAACAGGGCAACGGCCCCGAAACTCCTGAGTCCATGAATGAAGATCATCAGGATGAGGCACAGGAACGAAGCAAAGACACTGGACATAACGAACCGGACCACGGGGTTTTCGCCGGGTTTCTTTGACCAACGGACAAGGGCGACAGTGCTCTGACGCGACTGATCGTGCCGTGAACTGTCCATGACTAGTACCCCTTCACTTCCATAAGCGCTTCAGCCAGAACGACTGCCTGGCGTGCGTCCTTGAGATCGCTCAGCAGACCCTGGTCCGGGAGGGCTGAGGTGGCCACGGTTGAACCGGCGAGGGCCGAAAGGACGGCGCTCAATTTTTCGCGGTCGTGTGACAGCAGCCGGGACGACGTCAGTTTGACCCTGCTCAACTCAAGCTCCAACAGTGATTTGTCGATTGCCCCGCGGCGCCCCTGCATCACCGATATCTTGTCCCTGATGCGCTGTTCACGGTCGCGGAACATCGATTCCATATTGACCGCCACGTCGTGGAGTTCACCCAGCGCGGTGTAGGACTGCGGCGACCCGGAGTGCCGGGCGAGCTGCCCGCTGACGTGGAGGCGCCGTCGTGCCCATTTCCGTACAACAGACTCGTAGGGTTCCAGGAGCAACGAGACGGCCGCCATGGCCTTGTCCAGCGACGCTGCCCGTGTGCTCAGGCTGGTGGTGGCAGCGTCCAGCCTCGTCAAAAATGCCTCGTAATTGTCCTGGTTCGGGGGCGGGTTGGCCTTCATGGGCCACCCGCACACTGCGGGGCCGCGCCACCCAGGCAAACCCGCCCGGGGCGGCCGGAATTCCGCCGCCGACATCCGCCCCCAACTCTCATGGCAAGAGACTAGAGGCTCCGGGCGTGTTGTCATAGGGTCCACCGTTCGGCTGCACCAGGAACCCAGGAGCGTCCACAGTGTTTGCGCGGACCTTGACACTGACTTTCACGGTCATCGAGACTGAAAGATCCAGGCTGCCCACCGAGGCTAGGGATGGAAAGACAATGACCAGTTCAGGCTCATTCGTGATTGTGGTTGGTTTTGACGGTTCCAAGAATTCGCAAAATGCGCTGAGGTGGGCCATGGACGAGGCCCAGCAGCGCAACGGCCAGCTCCGCCTGGTCACGGCCTGGAGCAAACCCCCGCTGTCCTGGTTTCCGGCAGTACTGGAAACGGCCGCCGGCGAAATCGCGGCGGAGGATTCCCCGCAACACGTCGCAGAGACGGTCCAGGCTGATGCCCTGAAAACCGCAGAGAGCGAGGGGGTGGCCGCCACCGGGCAGGTCGTTCACAATGATTCGGCGGCGTCGGCAATTATCGACGCCGCCAAGGACGCGGATCTCGTCGTCGTGGGCGCCCGCGGGCATGGCGGATTTACCGGCCTGCACCTGGGGTCGGCGGCCACCCAGATCATCACCCACGCACCGTGTTCCGTCCTGGTCGTCCGGTCAAAGTCTTCCTGACGTACGGGGCGCCGGCACAACCCCATTTGCCTGAATCCAGGGACCTTCCCGCAACCCGTTGTCAGGGCGCGGGGGACGGCCTACGATGTGGCCACAGCCCCACTCTGGGGACCAGCTCCGGGACCCGCCCGCAAAGAGTTCTGGACCCAATTTCGGATGCCCGAGTCCGGACATCACGGGACGGAATGATCATGGCAAAATATTTGTTTGAAGCGAACTACGTGGGCGAGGGCATCAAAGGCCTCATGCGCGAAGGGGGCACGAAGCGCCGTGATGCGCTCGTCGACGCCCTCAAATCCGTCGGAGGCTCGCTCGAATGTTTCTACTACGCATTCGGGGAGACCGACGTGCTGGGGGTCTTCGAGGTGCCGGAACCCTCCGACGCCGCCGCGCTGTCGCTCATGATCAATGCCACAGGAACCGTGAACGTGCGGCTGAAACCACTCATGACGCCGGAGGATATTGACGACGCGGCAAAGAAAACACCGAGCTACCGGGCTCCCGGGCAGTAGGACCCCGGGGCCAGCCAAAAGTGTCGAGCCCGGGCCAGGTTTAGGTAAGCATTCCGCAAGCTTTCCGGCAAGGGGACGCCCTGCGGCGTAACGCACGGACTGCCGCGCCTAAGATCTCTCTCATGCGACGCCACCCAGAGCCCTTTAAATGACCGCCGAACCCGTCCCCACACTGCTCGCGGCACGGGTCCCGGCCCACGCCGTCATGGAGGAGCTGCTGGCACTTCAAGCATTGGAGCGACAACGCTCCACCCTCCAGCGCATCTTTGGCGTCAGCCCGTTGAGCGAGGAAACCCGGCCCTGGTACCGGGGCGCTCTGGGGGAGATCGCGGTCGGCGGCATCCTTGCGGGGCTGGGTCCGGACTGGCTGGTACTGCATGCTGTGCCGGTCGGGACGGGGTCGACTGACATCGATCACGTGCTGGTGGGACCGGCCGGGGTCTTCACCGTCAACACGAAGAACCACTCGGGCCAGCCCGTCTGGGTGGCCGGGCGGACACTTATGGTGGCAGGCAAGAAGACGCGCCACCTTTACAACGCGGCACATGAAGCGGCGCGCGCGTCCAAGCTCCTCAGCGCAGCGGCGGGCGACGCCGTCGACGTCACCGCCGTCGTGGTGATCGTGGCGCCCAAGACGCTGACTATCAAGGCGGCCCCGGAACAGGTGAGAGTACTCACGGAGCGGCAGCTGGTGCGCTGGCTCAAGCGGCGCCCCAACGTTCTTGACCCCGACCAGATATCCCGTATTGCGGCCGCGGCCGTTGTGCCGGGGACATGGCACCGGAATCCTGCCGAACCCGGGGACGCGGTCACAATCCAGCGGAACTTCACTGGCCTGCGGTCCCTGGTGGATCAGGCCCGACGACGGCGGGCGGCCTGGGTGCTGGGCGCTCCTGCCGCCGGGTTCGTGATGCTGGTGACCGGAGGACCGCTGGGCACGATCATCCAGGCGCTGACGGGCCGCTGAGACTTCTTTCAGTCAGGCCGGCGGCGCTTCAGGTTGCTTCTTCAGGATGCGGGTGTTTGTTCAGGCCGCGAGTTGGCTTTGCTGCCGGGCGCGGTGGAGGTCGTTGGCTCGGCGGCGGCGTTGGCGGCGGTGGCTTGGGCTCTTTGCCATGGCCAGGTCCGGCGCCGGCTCCGGTTCCGCGTGGCGGAGAGGGGTTCCCGGGAGTGGCGGGGCGGTGGATTGGTAGGCGTGGCCGGTGGGGGTGGTGACATCGAGGGTGTGTCTGGGGCCGGGGCGTGGTCGAGTGGACCAGCCGGGGGTTTCTTTGGTGTGGTTGCAGGCTTCGCAGAGCCCGGCTCCGTTGTTGTGGGTCGTCGGTCCGCCGCGGTTCCAGGGGATGATGTGGTCGAAGTGGCGGATCGGGGCGTCGCAGTAGGGTGTGCGGCAGGTGTCGTCGCGGGCGGTGAGGAAGCGCCGGAGTCCGGGCGGGAAGAGCCGTGCCCGGGAGTCCAGCGCGGTGAGCTCGCCGGTGCCCGGGGCGGTGTAGAGCCGGCGCAGCCAGACGTTCATGTCCCGGTCCCCGGTGGTGTCCGCGGCTGAGCCCCCGGCGTTGGTGAGCATCTCCCGGGCCCAGCCGGCGGGGACGATGCCGTAGCCGGGGAGGCGGGCGGGTTCGCTGTCGCCCTGGAAGAGGGTGCGGTCGGTCATGACGAGCTGGATCTCGATGCCGCTGATCCCGTCTGGGGTGCCGGTGGTGCGTTCGACGAGGGCGTCGGCCATGATTTGCCCGCGGGTCCGGGGGTCCCCGGACCCGCGGAGGGTGTCGGCGTGCCGGGTGAGGCCTGCGTACACGGCGGCACCCTGGGCGACGGGGAGCAGTGCGGTGAGGTAGCACATCGTGTCCGGGGCCGGGCGGAGGCTGACGTGCCGTTCGGTCGCGGCGTGGCTGGCGCGCTGGGTGACAGTGCGCGGGTCCCGCCGGTACGCGGCGGCCCGCGCCGCTGCGATGATGCGACGGTCCCCGGTCCCGTCGAAGGTTCCGGTGTCGGGGGCGAGTTCGGCGTCGACGGCGGCCCGGTCCTCCGCGGACAGGCACGCGGTTTCCTTCACGAGGAGGGTGGCGCGCCATTCGTTGAGCTGCCCGGCCTCCAGGGCCGCGAGGGTGTGCGGCATTTCGGTGACGAGGGCTTTCGCCAGGCCCAGGAGCCGGCCGCCCTTGGCCGGGGATTCCCGCCGGGCCAGGGCGATCTGCGCGCCGACCCCGGCACCAAGTTCCGCCGCGGGCATCCCGGCGTCGGACTGTTCACGGCGCTGGAGCAAATCCAACATAACGGCGTAGCGGGCCTGCGACGCGGCCGCGGCGGACTTCAGATCCTCCAGGTCCCGGAGCTGGCCGATCAGTCCGGCACTGTCCCGGGCGGGCCGGACAGCCGCCAGCGCCCGGGCCACATCGGTGACTGTCACCTGTTCTGGCGGGGCCACCCCGGGCCCCTGAACGCCGTCCATGGAAACACACTATCGGGCACCTGCGACAAATTCCGGCGCTGCGGCATGCGGGAGAATGGCACCATGAGCGATGCCAGCGATTTCATAGATCTAGCGCTGCAGCGTGAGGCGTCGTGGAGCCGCGCGGAGGAGTCCGAGGGGCGTTACGGCGGCGGTCAGCGCTACTACGGCGCGTCTGTTGGAGCCGTGCGCGGAACGGTCCGCGATGCCCTCCGCCGTCACCCGGGACTGACGCACGATGACATCACCGCCCTTAGTTCCGAGTTATGGGAGGTGCCCGTCTTCGAACGCCGCCTCGCCGGCGTCGTGCTCCTGCAATCCAGCGTCCGGCTGCTGACCAATACGGACCTGACCCGGATCGAGGGGTTCGTGCGGAGCGCACGGCTGGGTGCGCTCGTCGATCCGCTCGCCGTCGACGTCGTTGGTCCCCTGATCGCGGGCCTCGATGTGGTCGGCAGGGTGCGCGCGGACAGTGTCCTGGACCGCTGGGTGCGGGATCCCGACGGCTGGCTGCGCCGGGCCGCCCTGCTGTCCCCGCTCCGTGAGCTTCGTGCCGGTGCGGGGGACTGGTCGCGGTTCGTGCGCCATGCCCGCCTGGTGCTGGAGTCCGCGCCCCAGCGCACTGAAGACAACGACGACGGCGCGGTCGCCGCGGGGGCGGTCTCCCTCGTGCTTGCCGAGACGGCCAGGCACCGCCCGGAGCTGGAATTCTGACCGGCGATTCCTGCCGGCCCTCCGAAACTGCTCCGCCCCATACGGCTCGGCGGCACATTGGCGGCGGCGGTTCCCTGTCACCGCCGCCGTGCTGCGTTTATGCGGCTGCTACTGTGCGGCGTTTGCCCGTTCGATCAGCCGCATAACGCTCGTGAGCGTGGCGGCGTAGCTGGGATCGGTGGCGTACCCGGCAGCAGCCACAGCGTTGGCGAAGGCGTAGGGGGCTTCCGTGTGGTCAAAGGCTTTGCGGTAGCGGGCGTTCCGGCGCAGGACGGCACCGTGATCGGCGAAGGACTCTTCAGCCGAGCCGTACGCCCGGAACCAGTCCATGACGATGTAAACGAACCGGCCGTTCGACGGCGTTACCGAGATGACCTTGGGAAACGTTCCGTTGGGGTGGCTGAGGACTTCCCGCGTCTGCAGGAGCTGCCGCTGCGACTCCGGGACCGAGGTCTTGGCCTTGATGCCGAAGAAGTTGAAATGCGGTGCCTTCTTGCCCCAGCCTGACTCCAAGGCAGCCTGCCCCAGGGTGACGAGCCAGGGGACGCTGTTGTTCGCCTGCGAGCGCTGGGCGTGCGGGGCGTAGCTTCGAACGAAGTCAGCCACGTGGGCGGGCACCGCCGAAGGCTTGCTCGCCGGACCCGGCGGCGGCTTGGACTGCGGCGGTGCATCTAACCCGCTGATCCCCGGGACGGCGCCGGAAAACAGGGGACTGGGGTTGCGGGCACCCTCCCAGCTGAGGTCAACGTGGATGTGGTCGATGTGTTTGTTGGCCCCGGGATAGGGCCGCCAGCCTTCGTTGCGCCGTGCCCAGCTCCACTGGTTGTGGTTCCAGATCAGGTAGGCCACCTGGAGTTCGACGGCGTTGCTCTTCAGCCAGGCCACATAGGCGTCCGCCTGGGCCCTTTCGATCGGGCGGTTCACCATCGCGTGCAGGTCCACGGATCGGCCCTCGCCGTGCAGCGACGGTGTGCCTGCCTCCGTTTTCCGGCAGTTGTAGGTGCCGGCATGGCGTCCGGTGAGCCGGCGCCATTGGTCCGCCATCGCCCGGGCCCCGGGCTGCTCGCCGGTGGAGCATTTGGTGAAACTGCCGCGCACCACGCGGCCGGCGGCCCGGTCGGATTTCAGCGGCGACGGCGTAGGGGCCGGAACCTTACTTTGGTTCCTCCGGTACTCGTTGATCTCAGCGACCGCGGCCTTGCCCGCAGCCCCGGGGAGGTAAGTCCAGGACGTCCAGGTTCCCCGCACGTCAATATGCGCGAAGCTGGCCCCGATGCCCACTCCGATGCCGTCCCCCAGGGCGTCGACGGCGGCTTTGGCGATCGCCATGCCTGTCATTCCCGCCACCGTGATATCCGCAGCCTGTCCGCTGCAGTGCCGGCTGAGTGTCGGCGTCTTCGGGGGGTTGCTGCGCCGGTAGACGGCGACGTTGCGGTCCCAGGACCGGTAGCCGGAGGTGATGCGTACCGGCCGGCCGACGCGGTCGCGGAGCTTCTGCAGGGCGGCGACCAGGAGCGGTGAGATCCGCGCCTTGTCAGCGTACTGGTTGCCGCTGAACACCAGCTCACCCACAGTGAAGTTGGGGGAGAGCTTGAGTCCCCGCAGACCGGGTCCCGTCTCGTAGAGCGGCAAACCCGTGTTGTTGGGATCCCAGTGTTCCTCGCCCTTGCCGGTCTTCCCCGAGGTCGGGCTCAATGCCTGTCCGGACGGGAACGCCTCATGCTCGCCGATGTCCTCAGCCTCGGCTTCCGCTGCCGCCAGCTCCCATTCGCCTGCCTCAGCCTCCGCCTCTCCGGCGACGCCTTCCTCGAACTCTGCCTCTGGCTCCCCGGCGAGGCCGGCGTGGTCCTCGAAGACGTCGACAGCCGCGGCCCCGGAAGCCCCGGCCGCCTCGGAGTCTTCGGATTCGTCCTGTTCTGATCCGGCGGTGTCCGCTTCGGAGAACGCGGAAGGCTCCTTGAAGCGGAACCCGCTCTCCCCGAAGTAAAGCTGGCCGGCATGGGCCTCGTTCGAGTGGTCGACGGCGGCCAAGCCTTCGGCAGACGCTCCTTCTGGTACCTCAGCTTCCCGCGCCGTGGCGTTGACCAGATCTGCCGCCGGGTCTGCCAGCAGACGCCAGCCGAAGCGGCGGGGGATGTCGTTGTGGGCTGTCCGGGTGGCTTCCACCCGGAAGGCCGGCGATGACCCCAGACCTTTCAGGGCGGTGGCCACGCGCTGGCTGTTCCGGGCTGTCGGTTCACCGTTGCGGTAGATGACGCGAAGCGCTCCCGAGTCCGCCTGGTGGCGCCGTCTGGCCCACTGGATCAGGGCGGACGGATCCGAGTAGAGGGCGTCGAAGGTGAAGACCTGGTCCGGGTCAGTGTGTTTCAGAATCGCCATCAGCGGCGCGCCGCCCCCGGAGTGGGCCGTAAGGATCAGTTTGCCCTGGCTGATGCTGGCGCCGGTGCGGGCGTTGAAGGCCTCCAGCGCGGACGCTATCAGCTTCTTGAGTCCGTTCGGCTTGACCAGCTCCGGAAAGGAGTAGCCCGCTCCGCCGTTCCCGCCGAAGTAGTGACCGCGCGGCAGCACGGCCAGCGTGGGGCGGATGCTGCCGGGCGTCGAGGGATTGGCGGGATCGGCCAAATCCAGTCCGCTGGCTTGCTCCTTGTCCCGGAGGAGGCTCATCTTGTCCCGGCGGCCGGAATAGCCGTGGAGGTGGACCACAATGTCCACCGGCCCGGTGCGTGGCATGCTGTTCCACTTCAGCACCAGGTCCGGGGCAGTTCCCCGATGGGGGCGCAGCAGGGGCAGCCGGTCCACAACGAGCCGGCCCGCGGCGACGTTCCCGCCCGCGGCCTCATCGCGGCTCTCGCGCTCGCCGGCGGCAGCCTCTTCGGCGGCGGGCGTTTCAAGCTCGGCCAGGTCTGCCTGCACCTGCCAGGTTAGGTTTTCCTGTTCCTCTTCCGATTCGTTCCATGTCAGGGCGTTGTAGGCGTCCTCCGCCACGTGGCCCGCCTGCCCGGTTTCGCGTGGCGCCGGTCCGTCGGCCAGGGCCTCGTCCACAGCCTCAGTGGCGGCCGGGCTGTCGGTGAAGGTGAAGACATCTTCCTTCACCGGCCAGTTGGGCTGTTCACGTTCGGTCTCCCCGTCACCGTTCAGGGAGAAGACCTGGGTAGCCGTGTAGTCCTCCATGACATCTTCCTTACCGTGTTGGACTCGGGGGTTAGACCCGGGTCGACTTGCCGTTGGGCGAGGGCGCCGAGAAGACCGGGGCTGCCGCCGTCGGAGTCGGTTCGGGGAGACGAAGCGGCTGGGTGGGCCGCTTGGAGTCAGGGCTGACCGAGACCACCGTTGGATCCTTGATCCGGGTGCCGGTGGCCGACTGCCACAGGTCGATAACCCGGATCATGGCGTCCGCAACGACGGGGTTCGGGACCAGATTGGAGTGGTAGAGCATTTCCGCCGCCGTTTCCGAACTGAACGCGCCGTTTTCGATGAACCACATGAGGGGGGACAGCAGCCCGGCGAGTTCAAACAGTTCCCGGGACTCCCGCGGCGGGGTGATCCCCACACGGGCCCCGATCGCGGCCAGGCGGTCCGCGGCATTGCCGCTGGCGCCGGCCTCAGCCTTGAGGTCCATGACCACGCTGGTGTCATATTCCACCGTGAGGTGGAACCAGCTGAGCATCGTGACGTAGGCGTACTCCTCCTGGGCCAGCATGCCGCCGCGGCGCCGCATCGTGAGCATTTCCGCGATCGACTGGCAGAGGTAGGCGATGTAGCTCCGATCCGTCGCGTTCGGCCCGCCCTGGTTCCGGTCATTCAGGATGCCCTGCCAGACCTGGCGGAGCAGCTCTTCAAAGAGGTCGAAGAAGCGGGTGTTCGAGCCGGCGCCGACGTCGCGTTTCCAGGGCTGGCCCTCCAGCGGTGCGCCCAGCGGCGGATGGGACAAGTCCCGCCCAAACATGCGCCAGTAAGCGTTCCGCCGGTTGACCCGGGCGTCCGGCCGAAGCTGGCTGGAGACTCCGAGGATGTGGAAGGCCGGGGGATCCCGGAAGAAGAGTTCCTCGGTGTGCCTGGCCCAGAGCAGCGTGGGAACGGTGGGGGGAGCCAGCGTTTCCCCTACCTTGTAGCGGCGCACGACCTCGCCGAGGATCTCGACGATTCCGGTGTTTTCCAGCAGGAAGGCGTAGATGAGGTGGTCCCACGGGAGCGGTGTTGTGGTGCCCAGCGGATTGGGCCCGTGGTAGGCCGGCGGGATGACGGTGCCGGTGCTGATGCCGGCGGGCAGTGAGGTCAGCAGCCCGGGTGGCATCTTCAGGCCATCCACCACAGCCTGGTTTCCGACGATGGTGCTCGGGAGAGTGGGCGGAGCGGGAAGATACCTGACCAGACCGTTGACGGCGAAGGCTTCTTCGAGCCACCGGCTCAGCTGGATGGGATTGTGGGCAAACACCACTTCCGGACTGGGAGTGGCGGCGGTTGTCAACGTGGGGTCAACGACCAGTCGGGCGAGCGTGCGGAACATTGTGGGGCCTCCAAAATTTTCTGGTATTCAGCGCCGAAATGGAATGCCCAGCGCGATCGGAGTTGCTTGGCCATCGAGTAGCTCGACGTATTGCACCTTGTCGGAATCGAGGCCGAGATAGCCATTGCTGACATCGTCAGCGGGCACCTGATCCCTGGGGCCGTCGAGGAACTTGACCACCACGGTTTCGGTGCCTTCAGGCAACGGCGCCACGAACTTGAGCAGGTACGGCGACGCGGACTTGGACTCCCCGGCCCCGAGGATCTCAGGCGAAGGGATAAGGGTGTTTTCACGCTGGGAGCCGATTCTTTTCCGGCTGCCCAGGACGCTGGAGAGTGCATTGAACTGCAACGCCAGCAGCAACTGCTCCGGTTCCGCATCGATCACGCGGGGTCCGCGGCGGTCCCGTTTCCTCGGCTCGGCCTTCCGTTCGATTTCTTGCCGCAGCACCTCGTCGGAGGCCTGCCGCGAGCTTCGCTCGGCGAGCAACTCCTGCACCAGGGCTATGTCCGTCTCCTTCAGACGCAGCTGCTGGGCCAGCAGCGCATTCTGCTCGTTGAGGACCTGCCTGATCGATCCCGCCATTTCCACACTGAAGTCGCGGGCGGCCTCCCGGATCGCCTGGGCTGTGGCCTCCTGGCCCGGTACGTTCCGGGCGGAGGCCTTTGCGGGGCCCCTGGCCGTGACTTTGGCCTCTGCCGGTTTCGCCTGCTCCGGTGAACCCGCCGCACCGGTGTCTTTCTGGTCCATTTCGATGTCACTTTCCTTCCGGTGTTGCACTCAGGGGTCTCAGGCGGCGACGGCGGCCGTGCCGCCTATGCGTCGGAGCCAAAGTTCGACGACGTCGTCGTCGGTTCGCTTGGCGTTGCCGTTCAGCACCGACAAGGCAAGGACGCGCATGGACTCCAGCCGGGCGAGGTAGCTGGATGTGTAGAGGGAGGCTCCGGCCCGTTCGGCAAGCCGGGCCAGTTCTGCCGGGGCCACGGTCATGGGATCGGCGAACGCCGTGATCGGCACACCGCCGAAGGCCCGCATCGGCGTCCGTGTGCAGACTTCCGCCAGGGCAGGCAGTTGGGCGAGGCTGGCCCGGCCGATTTCCTGTACCTCACGGGTGGCAGATTCAAGGGGATGGCGGTTGATCCAGGCCCGGGCCAGATCGTCCCAGGGGCCAGGGCCGAACCAGGACCGGCAGAGGCCGGCGTTGAAGAGCACCCGGACCCAGCCAAAGGGATGGGGGTCGCCAAACGGCATCCGGTACACCTTCCGGGTGGTGCCGTCCACAACTGTGGCCAGTGCCGGCAGCGGTGCGTAGCCGAGCAGGACAAACGCGTAGACGTCTGCGGCCACCTCGCTGGCCCAGCTCCGCCAGCTCTCGGCCGCGACGACGGATACTGGCGCGAGGCGGCGGTAGAGCACAGATCCCAGTTCCTCGGTCCAGCCGGTCAAATGGGCCACCTGGTGTCCCGTTTCGTGGACCAGCGAGGTGGGCCGCCACAGGTTGTGCCGGGTGATCTTGATCGCGGCAACGGGGGAAAGCGAGGAATCCCACAGCCGGGCGCCGGAGCGCAGGATGGAGGCGCCGATGCCCTTGTCCAAGTAGGTGAGGACCGGGGGAGTGGGGATCCCGAGGGGACGCAGGACCCGGTCCATGCTGTCCACCGCGATCGCGTCGAGGCCCCGCAGGACGGCTCCGATCCGGGCATTGGTGCGGGTATTGACCGCGTCACCGTAGAAGTCCAGCACCGTTTCCACCTGTTCGTACCGCCGGCGCAGTTTCAGCAGTCCGGTGCGGACCGCGCTGAGCTCGCCGGCTGTGCGGGCAGCAGCCAGGGCCGCGCTCAGGTGGTCAGCCTCCGCCACCACCGAGGTGGAAACGGACCGAAGACTTGAACGGACGCTGAGTCCCAGATAGCTCTCCAGCGACAGCCAGGCCGCGGGCGCGGCCAGCACCTCCAGGTCTGTCAGGGCGATGCTGGCCCGGCGCCAGTGGCGGACTTCTGTGCCGAGTGCCGCCTTCTCTGCCGCGAAATCATTGGCCACTGTACTTCCACCCCGAATGCACGCTGACCTCCGGCAGCTGGACTTCGCCGCCCAGTTTTTCCTTGGTGAGCTCGGAAAACGTGATCGAGATGGTCACCCCGCCCGGCGGCTCGGCCACCGCCGCCGCGAGCTGCGCGGCGCGCTGGGTAAGAAACTTGGACAACGACGACGCCACCGCCTTCATCAGGCGATCCACCGGAGCTGCTGCCTCGGCAACGTCCTTGACCAGCCCGTGCCGCACCATCCGTGCCGTCAGGACCGCGGGCAGCTTGGGTGCATAGACCCGGTGCAGGGCGCTGAGCACGGAGGGCAGGTCCCGGCGGGCAGCCGGTGACGACGGCTGGAGCATGGCCAGCATCTGCTGGGCCTGCCGTTCCGAAAGCCTCAGCTGGACCCGCAGCCGCCGTCGGGAGGGTTCCAGCAGCACCATGAGCCGTCGGGCCAACCGCTGCTTGGCCCTGCCACGCGCCATGGCGGCCGACCGGATCCGGAAGTAGCGCCGGCCAATCCTGGGCCGCTGCCTGCCGATGGCCGGAGCCGGCCCGGACCGCCGGCCGAGGGCCGGCTCGCCAAGGAGCAGTCCCGCGACCTCCGGGGTGAGCAGCTGGAACTCCGCGGCGTCCGCCGTTTCGGCCTCGTCCGGGGCTTCATCCTGGGTCAGGTGGCCGAACTGGGTTCCCGGGATGGCCTCATAGAGGTCCACCTCCGCTTCCAGCGGCCAGCGGCGGACACCCCGGTCGAGAAGATGGCCTTCGAGGGTGCCGCCGTCGGACCAGTTGATGGCCCTGGCGGCCTGGCGGCTGATCCGCACCGGGAAGACCCTGGTGTATTTGCGGTAACGGTACCGGGGACGTGCGGACCGTGGCATCAGCAGCCAGACCCCGCCTTCGCCGGCCGTTTCCCGCTCCGGGAGGTCGTGGTGCAGGATCTTGTCCGGCAGGTATGCGGCAGCCGATTCCACGAAGGCCTCCTGGATGGCTGCCGCGAGCTGCAGCTGGTCCTCGAAGACCTCCTCGGGCAGTTCCATCAGCCTCAGGACGGTGCCCTCCACCGTGGACGCCACCGCCTCACCGGAGAGCAGACGCTCCGACTCAGCCTCGGTCTCGAAGCCGAAAACCCTCAGGCCAAGGTCAGCGACCGGCGTCGCAATCAGCTTGGCAGGGCCGGCACCGATCAGCCCCTTGGTGAGGCCCGCAATAACGCCCGCCACGAACTTGACCACCCGTTGCCGGCCGATGATCGATATACCCAGCTTGATCAGGGGCTGCACGGCCATGACAGCGGGCAGGAACTGTTCGATTTCAGCTTCCGGGCTGCTGCCTTCGGGCAGTTCCGCGAGCCGCTCGGCGAACCTGGCGCGGGCCGCCTCCAGGGCGGCAACAGCATCCGCGGACTCGTACTCGCGCGGCTCGAAGAAACTCTCACCGAGTTCCTCCTCGGCTTCGGGAGCGTACAGCAGAGACGCGACTTCGAGCTCAAAAACCTCCGCGAGCCCTTCAGCGGAGGCGTGATCCTCGGCTTCGGCCTCGGCGACTCCCAGTTTGGCGGCCAGTTTGCGGGCCAACGGCCTGACACTGGCCGGCAGCCGGTTCATGGCGGAACTGATGACACGCTTGAGCAGGGGCCTGACCAGGCCTTTGAGCTTGTTCAGCAGAAGACCAATGGGAAGGACCTTGCCGACTGCCGCGATACCCTTCTTGACCAGCCCGACAGCGCCGCGCGCCAGCTTCTTTCCGGCCCGGATAAGGCCGCCGATGAAACCCTCATAGCCGGAGAGCCCGTACTGGGACTCGTTGCTGGCGGCCTCCAGGAGCTGTTCAAACTCCTGGGCCGGCAACCCGTAGACATCGGCCGTCACGAGACGTTCAGCGAACCCGTCCAGGGCGCGTTCGGCCTCCGCGGCGATCGGCTCCACCCAGTCCTCCAGCGAGGCGCGGGTATCCGCCTCGGCCGGCAGCGAGGACCAGTTCCGCTGATCCGCCAACTGGTGGGCCGCAGCGTCGTTGATGAGCTGGTCCAGGGCGTCCACAAAATCTTCGTCTTCGAGTTCCGTATAGAACGCCGCGGCCTCTTCGACCTCCGGGGCGAAGGCCTCCGTCATGAACCTGGCCGGGAAGGGCGTGTTCAAGACCGCCTCCGGGGCGGCGGCCTGGGCAAAAGCTGGGGTCGCGGGAGGCTCGGCCAATGACAGGCCAGAGAACAGAGTCTCGCCGGTGAAGCCGGACTGTGCGTCCATGACACCCTCCTTACGGGATATTGTTTTCAGCTTCGGGGACTTCTGTGTTTTCCACCGTCAATCTTCTGTCTCCATTCCCGTCACCGGCTCATTTTCAAGCTCGGCAATAAGTGCTTCGAGCAACATAACGAGTTCGACAGTCCCGGAAACCACCCATTCCCGCCGGCTGCCGTTTGCGGTCCGTACCCGAATAAACACCCCTTGTGGGTTCCGCCAGAGGCGCAGTAATATCACGGAACAATCGGCTTTCATGGCGGAAATGATCCGCCCAAGTTCCTTCCTAGACGTCAACGCTGCGTAGCAATGTTGCCGATCGCCGCGTATGCCGTGGCCGTTTCCTGAATCTTTCCGCGTCATATCTCCGTGGGGTAATAAAATGACGTCTGCAGTAAGTCAAAGTTCCGTCGCAGATTCGGAATCGGAAGGTCAACCGGGCCTGCTCCTCTTGAACGGTTTTTCCCTATTGCTCGCGCATAAAGAGCTTCAGCTGCCCATTCATGCCCAGCGCGTCCTGGCGTTTCTTGCAATTGCCCGCCAGGACGGTGTGAAATGTTCCCGGCAGGCGGTAATAGCTAAATTGTGGGCGGATTCCAGCGCGGATCATGGCCACGGAAGCCTCCGCACTGCGCTGTGGAGAATCCGTTCGGTGCACGGGTCCCTCATTTCTGCGGGCCGAAGCGAACTGGCGCTCGGCGACGGCGTGGTGACGGATCTCCAGTTGTGCCGGGCGCAGGCCGCCAGGCTGCTGGCACCCGGCGGGGACTTGTCGGTCGACGACACCAACAGCTCGCCGCTGACCGGGGACCTGTTGCCGGAGTGGGATGAAGACTGGCTTCTGATAGAGCGGGAACGCCTTCGCCAGGTGCAGTTGCACGCACTGGAGGCACTGGCGGTCCGGCTGCGAACCCTGGGCCGCTATCCGGAAGCAATCGATGCGGCGCTGCGGGCCAAGGCCATCGAGCCGCTCCGTGAATCCGTGCACGCCGTCCTTATCGATATCTGCCTCGATGAGGGGAACGTCGCTGCCGCCCATGAGTACCTTCGGCAATACAGTTCGTTGCTGTGGACCGAGCTGGGATTGCGGCCATCGCCGAGGCTGCTGGAGCGGGTCCGTGGCGTGTCCCGGGTTCCCCGCCAGTGAGGATCGGGCTCAGCGTCCCGGCCGGCGTTCCACCACGGCATAGGCCTTTTCGTCGAAGAATTCCCAATCCGTGATCACCATAAAGCCGAGGGCATCCACGCGGTCGTTCAGGACATGCACGTCAAAGCCGCCGTCACGGGGTTCGGCGTCCCAGGTGGACACGTGGACCTCCCCGTTTTCCAGCACCAGCAGCTCGGTGTTGACATTGAAGTCCGCCGGCGGCTGACTGCTCAGCTGGCAGATGGCGACACAGTGCCTGATGACGTCGGGACTGTCCATTTTGGGCCTCCGCTTCGGGGGAACGGTGATGGCATCATCCTATGCCCGCGGCGGGGTCCGGCGGGGCCGGCCGGACGCCGGTCACCACCGCCCGCCACTGTGCCGATGTGACACTCCGTAATCATTCCGTTACCGTTGTTAGGTGCCTGTTGTTTCCGAGACGGGCTCTCCCCAGCCGATTGCCTAACTCTGCCGCGGCTTGGGGATAACTCGCAGCAACGTCCGGCAGAGACGGGGAAACCAATTTTGACCCGCTGTTCTCCAGGGGTCTTGGGGTGAAGCCGCACGGCCCGTCATGATCGGGCCAGCGTGCGGCCGGGTGCCTCCCATCCGAATCCGACAGCTCACCTCGCAGGCATTGGGAGAGGCTTCTTCAATGACTTTTAGCAATACCCGTGCGCCCAAACGCGCCGATCTTCGCAGCAAACGCCGCGCCGCCGGTACCATCGGCCGCCAGGCCGCAGTTCTTGTAGCCGCTTCCGGAATGGTGCTCAGCGGCGCCATGGCCGCGAATGCAGCCGATGCACCGACCGAGCGGGATTCCGCACCGGCGTCGTCCGTTGACGTCCAAGGCCTGGTTTCCGCGCCGGTCATGGCGGACTCCGCCGTCCAGATCACGTTCGAGCGCCCGGCCGTTGAGACTGCTCCGGCTCCCGTGGTCGAGGCACCCAAGCCTGTCGCCGCTCCGAAGGCACCGGCAGCTAAGGCCCCGGCGGCACCCGCCCCGGCGCCTGCCCCCGCTGCCGCCGCCAAGGCGACGGTGAAGGTCCAGGCCGCACCCGCCCCCGCCGCTGCCGCCCCGGCGGCCGGTGGAGTCAACGCCACCCTGCTGGCCGTCGCGTACGGCCAGATCGGCATCACGCAGGACTGCACCGCCGTGGTGGAGAAGGCCCTGAACGCTGCCGGTATCGCGGTCGGTGACATCGGCCCGACGGCCTTCATGAAGTACGGCAAGGTCGTCGCTGATCCCCAGCCCGGCGACATCATCGTCCAGTCCGGCCACGTCGCCATCTACGCCGGCAACGGCCAGGCCATCAGCGGCGGCATGAACGGCGTCAACGCCACCATGACGCACCCGCTGTCCTGGCTGACCGCCACCGGTCCCGTGACGTTCGTCCGCGCCGGCTAGCAGCACCGCTCACAGCATGTCGAAGGCCGGTCGATCGGTTGCCTTGGGGGCAGCAGATCACCGGCCTTCAGCTTGCCCGGGGTCCGGCTCCGATGCATACCTCAGCAACACCACACCGTTGCCGAACGGACGGCTCTCCAGCAGCCTCAGTGGCGTCATCACGTCCGTCTCCTGGAAAAGGGGCGTGCCCCGTCCGACCAGGACCGGGTGCACATAGATCCGATACTCGTCGATCAGCCCGAGCCGTCTGAAAGACGCGGACAGATTGGCGCCGCCCAGCGCCAGATCACCGCCGGGCTCTTCCTTGAGCCTCGCAATGTCCTCGGCGACGACGTCGCGCACCACCTCGGTATGCCACCCGGCCGACGCCAGGGTCCTGGAGTAGACGATTTTCGGCATGTCCCGCCAGATCCCCGCGAAGTCGGCCTCCGTGGGGGTGCTTGAGGGGTCCTGGTCGGCCGTCGGCCAGTAGTCGGCCATCAGTTCATAGCTGACACGGCCGTCCAGGAAAGCGCCCATGGTCCGGAGTTCATCGTTGAAGTGGCGGTGCAGTTCATCATCCACCCGGTGCCAGCTCAGGTCCCGGTCCGGACCCTCTATGAATCCGTCCAGGGATACCTGCATCATCAGGATGACCTTGCGCATCACGGGCTCCTTTCCGAAACTGCCGGCCGGGGTTCCAGCGTACGCCGCGCCCCGCAGCTGCGGCAGGGGACGGGAAGGTCCGACGCCGGGCGGCAGCTTATTGCCGTTCCGGAGTTCACCCCGCCTGCGGCCGTGTCAAAGTGATCCTGACCGGCAGCATCTTGCCGAATGTGGCGGCTTCCGGCGCCGCAGCTGCCGGGATCCGGCTCGAGGACCTGCCTTTTACGGGCTCTCCGTTGCACGGGGCACAGCGGGAACTTCGTTTCCGTCGGCAGGAGCTAGCCGGCTGATCCAGGGTCCCGCGGGCGTGGCCCCTTGCGCTCAGGCCCTGCCGGTAGAAGAATGCAGGAAATTTGAAGCCGCGCCGCGGTTCTTTACTTTCGGAGGAAACGCATGCCCAAGAGCCTGCCTGTGGCGTCAGCCGACGTCACGCCCCCGATGATGTCCCGGGGCTGAAGCCTAGTGGAATCCTGGGGCCCCGGCCGGCACTACAGCAGCGGCCGACACACACATGAGGCGGCACAGGGATCCGGGCCGCGCCTGTTGAGCCGCTTGGGCGGGATCCGCCCGCAGTTCCTGATCGCGCTGGTTACCGTTCTTGGCCTGATCACGGCCGGGGCCGTTTACGGCACCATCCAGGGCCGGGGTCCGTCCGACGCCGGGGCCGCGCCGGCTACGTCCGCGTCAGCCCCAGCAGGTTCCGCCGGAGCAGCCGACCCGTTGTCCGCCGCCGGCTCGAGCGAGAGCGGCGGAACGCCCACGGCAGTACCCCCGACGCCGTCACCCGCCGCCGTCACGCCCGCCGCGCCCGCCATCGGGCCGGCGCTGGACGCGGAAATCAACGCCGTGATCGCGGCCTACAGCGGCTACCAGGTGGGCGTTGCCCTGATCGATGTGGCTGACGGGGCGGTGCACGAATACGGGGTCAAGACCAAGTTCGTGGCCGCGAGCACCGGGAAGATCCTCGCCGCCGCCGCCTACTACCATCTGGTGGAAACCGGCAAGGCCTCGCTGGGAACCCCGATGGGGGCATCCACCGCCGGCCAGCAGATCCGGCAAATGGTCCAGCAAAGCAACAACGAGTCGTGGGCGTTGATCCTCGCCGCCGTGGGCCACACGGGACTGACTAACTATGCCGCCTCGATCGGCATTCCCTATGACCGGACCGTGAACAGCCTGACTCCGGCGGAGATGGCACAGATTCTGTCCGAGCTGTACAGCGGCCGGCTGCTCAACGCGGTCAACACCGCCCAATTGCTGTCCTACATGCAGAAAACCAACTACGAATCACTGATCCCGGCCGCCGCACCCGCGGATGTCAGCGTCTTCCACAAGTACGGACTCCTTAACGGCTACCTGCACGACGCGAGCATCCTGGTGCAAGGGGACCGGGCGTACGTGTTCGTCGTCTACACGCTGGGCCGGGACGCGGAGGCTGCCCGCACCCGCGTCTTCCAGGAACTGACCGGCACAGTCGCCGCCGGACTCTTCTGACGACAGTGACCGTTCCCCGGTAGGACACACAACCGTACGCTGGAAAAGGAGGTGAACGACATGAAAGCAGCCCAGGGAGACCGCATCATCATCCGTGGCACCACGGTCGAGTCAGCGGACCGGCACGGGGAAATCCTGGAGGTCAAGGGGGCAGACGGGGCCCCGCCCTATCACGTCAGGTTTGACGACGGCCACGAGACCATCCTGTTCCCCGGCGGCGATTTCGTCGTCGAACGCAGCAGGGACGCCTGATCCCGCTAGAAGCTCGATGAACTGCCGGAGCCGGAGAAACTGCCGCCGCTGCTGCCGTAGCCGGTGGTGCTTCCGCCTCCGCCGCGGGCGCTGCTGACACTGCTGACTCCGCTGGTGAAGCCGGAGTTGAAAGTCGGCACGGAGAAGAAGTAATACGCGGGGTACACGGTGCCCAGGATGCTGGGTTCGTAGGTGCGCCCGTACTTGGCCTTGCTCCCGGCCTGTGCGCTCTCCATCTCCTTGCGCATGAGCCTGGCTTCCTTCTCGTCCTTGGTGTAGCCGGCAATCACGGTATCGGCGTGGTTCTTGAGCAGTTCGGAGAGGTGGGTTCGTGCGTCCCGCAGCCGGTCAAGGGCCGTCTCGGGTGTGATGGTTCCGTCCGAGAGTTCCGAGGTCCAGCGTTCAATCTCCCGGTGGCTTTCATCGCGGAAGGAGCGCAGTGCCGCGGCCGTCGCGGAGTCGCCCTCGGCGTTGCGCTTGCTGAGCATCTGTTCGATCGCGGCCAGGTCGGCGCGGAAGGGGGCCAGTTGCCGGTCCCAGGCGGGAGCCCAGGCGGAGCCCCGGTTGAGCAGTGCGTTGGTGTCGGCGATCACGTCGTCGAGGGCGTCAAGTTCGGCGGCGGCGTCGGCGTAGCTGCGGGCCAGCTTAAGGTTCGGCCGCCTGCTGAGGTCCTTGGGCGACAGCGCATGGACCTGGTTGGAGAGGCCGGTGGCGGTGTTGTATTTGGCCATGAAGGTCCGGTGCTTCTCAAGGACGGTGCTGCCGTAACGGGAGGCTTCCGGGATGGTGCCGGCGTTCAGCTCAGTGACCTGGAGATCCATGCTGACGTTGGCGTAGCTGACGTCACCGCGGGCCAGTTCCCTGCGGCTGCCGACCCGGGTCCGCCAGCGCACGATCAGCCAGGTCGCGGCGCCCGCGACGGCCGCCGCAACGCTGGTCCATGCAACGACGAGGAAGGCGGTGGACCGGTACCACGGCTGGTTGATCAGTTCCGCACCGCGCTGGATCCCGGCGATGGTGCCTTCCGTCCACTGGGCGTCGCGAAGAAGTTCCTTGGAGGCGTCCTGGATGTCCTCACGCTGTTCAAGCGAGACCTTCCGGTCCTCGCCCATGTACGTCCCCACTTGCCGGCCCACCGGGTCCACGGCGAAGATGAAGAGCCCGTCCGCCCACTTCTGACCGTCCCCGCTGATCCACTCCGGACGCTCGGACCGGGCAAAACGCAGGACCTCCTCGTTGAGGTTGTCCGACGCCGAGCCGTTATAGCTGTAAACGGCTACCTTCGTGGGCTGATAGAACTCGATCGCCTGCACCGCCGGCAGGAGGGTGTTCCGGTCCAGCACCCCCGCCCGGTCCTCCACGACAATGTCCACCGGCGTGACGGCCTGCGCCGCCGGCCCGGTCCCCACCAGCCCGATCATCACCAGAGCGAGGAGGCCCAGGACTTTCCGTACGATTCCCATTTCCCGAGCGTAGTACCTGCCGCGGGCGGCGTCGACGCACCCGCGCCGCCGGAGACCTGCCTTTCGATGGCTCAGCACCGGATCGTCGCCGGAGGCCGCCGCGCCGGCGAAACAGCAGGTCAGGGCGGAATGGGCCGAAAGACACCATGACGGTACACCCCGGGTGCTACATACTGACGGCATGAGTCCAGAGGAGAAAAAACCCGACCCGAACGCGCCCGGGCCGACGGTGCCCGAACGGGCAACACCGCCGGCAGCGGAACCCGCAGCGGAACCCGCAGCAGAACCGCGCCGGCCGGACCGCACCCTGCTTGCCATTCTGGCCGCGATCGCCGTGATCGTGGTTGTCGCACTGATTGTCGTGTTCACCCGTGGTGAGCCGGCGCCGGTGGACGAGGCCACCCCTGCAGGGGTGGTGCAGCGGTATTCCGCCGCCGTGATTGCCGGGGACGAGACGGCCGCGGCCGCCTACCTGACGGACGCCGCCAAGAACCGTTGCAGCACCGACATGGAGCGGATGTCGGGGGACAACCTCCGCGTCACCCTCGTCTCGACGACCGAGCGGCCGGCCTCGGCGGACGTCAGGGTGCTGATCACCGTCTCCCAGGGCGGCGGTCCGTTCGGAAGTAGCGAATACCAGATCGAGGACGACTTTGACCTGGAGAAGGCAGGAGACAAGTGGCTGATCGACAGGGCTCCCTGGCAACTCACAGTGTGCCAGAACGCCGCGGTGAAGTAATGAGCGCTGACTCCGCCGTGGGCGCGGCCCAGCGGACCGTCCGCCGCCTCATCACCTACCTGCTACTCTTCGCCCTCGTGGTGGTCGCCGCCGTCGGGCTCAGCGGCCTGCTGGGGCGGCTCCTCGTGGCGGACACCGTGCTGGCCACCGGGGACGTGGCGGGGCTGGCGCGTTCACTGGCCTTCGCCCTGATCGGCGGGCCGCTCGCCGCGCTCCTGTGGTGGGTTGTCTGGCGGCGGCTGGGCGACGAGACGGAGCGGGCATCCGTCGGCTGGGGCCTGTATGTGACCGGTGTCTACGTGCTCTCCCTGGTGCTGGCGACGAGCAACCTGCTGAGCGCAGTGACCACGCTGATCGGCGGCCAGTCGCTGCAGTGGCGCCCGTCCCTGGCCACCGGCCTGGTGTGGGCGGCCGTCTGGGTCTGGCACCGGTGGATGTGGCGGCACCCCCGTAAGCGGCCCGTGGACGTGGCTGACGCCCCCACCGTTCTCAGCAGCTACATCGGGCTGGTGATTGGGGTCAGCGGCGCCGTCTCCGCCCTGTCGATCCTGCTGGACGCGGCCCTCCGGGGGGCGCTGGCCGCCGGGATGGTGGGCAAGCCCTGGTGGGTGTCCGCGCTGCAGTCCCTCGTCTGGGCCGTGGGCGGCGGGCTGGTGTGGCGGTGGCACTGGACGCACGACGGCGTCCGGCGGCTGCGCGGCGATCTCGCCAGCGTCGGCCTCATCGCCGTGGGGATCCTTGGCGCCGGCGTCCTGACCCTCGGCGGTGCGGGGGTCACGTTGTTCGTCCTGCTGCGGCTCGCCTTCGACCGCACCGAACCGATGAACCTGCTGCTTGAGCCGCTGGCGCCGGCGATCGCTGCCGCGGCGATCGGGTCACTGGTCTGGGTGTACCACCGCGGGCTGGCGCGCGGAAGTTCCGAAGCCATCCGGCAGGGGAGCCGGCTGGTGACGTCCGGCGTCGCCCTGGTGGCCGCTGCCTCCGGGATCGGCGTGATCGTGAACGCTGCCCTCGCCATGGCGGCGACGCCGCTGGCGGGCTCCGGGGCACGCACCCTCCTGCTTGGTGGCATCAGTTCGCTCCTGGTCGGCGGCCTGGTCTGGTGGTTCACGTGGAAGCCCCTGGAGAGGACCTCCGCGGCGACGCCCGGTGCTGCCGGTGGTTCCGGGAACTGGCAAAACGCCCGCCGAATCTACCTGATTGTGGTGTTCGGCCTCAGCGCCGTGGTTGCCGTCATCACCCTGCTGGTCGTCGGCTACCGGATGTTCGAGTACTTCCTGGGCGACATCTCGGGCGGCAGCGTGGTGGACAGGATCCGGGCCCCGCTCGGTTTGTTGGTGGCCACCGGCCTCGTGGCCGGCTACCACTTCGCGGTGTGGCGCCATGAACGTGCCGTCCTCGCGGCGGCGGTGCCCGTCCGGAACCGGACCATCGGTCACGTCATCCTGGTGACAGGCACCGATCCGGCACTGCTTAACCGGGCCATCGAGGACGTCACCGGGGCCGGAGTGACCGTTTGGAGACGGGCCGACGTCGGGGCTGGTGCCGCTGCCGACGTCGGCGAGCTGGCCGGCAGGCTGGCCGGGGAACTTGAAGGTGTGACCGGAAAGCAGGTGCTCGTCACGGTCAGTCCTGATGGCAGGATCGAAGTGATTCCGCTGCTGGGCTGAGGGGCCGACGCCTGGCCCTATTCCAGCTCGGACGTCCGCTTGTAGCTCCGCACCGCATTGTTGACGGTGGGGAAGAAGTGGTCGGGGCCGAACCGGCTGCTCACCCCGAACCGGATCAGGCGGTCCTTGATGGGCCCCTTCATTTCGGCGAAGACCAGACTGATGCCCCGCTTCGCAAGCTCGTCGTCGAGCGCCACGAGGTCATCCAGTGCGGTGGTGTCCAGGCCGGTGATGGCCTCCGACGCCACGATGACCCACCGTACCGGGTCCGGGGCGTTGGCCACGAGCGCCCGGATGTGTTCGGTGAAGACGGCGCCGTTGGCGAAGAACAGCGGGGCGTCGAAGCGTGCGATCACGAGGCCGGGGACGCGCTGGCCCTCGGGGTGCCGGCTCAGGTCGTGATATCCGGGCACGTCCCCCACAATCCCCAGCTCGGTGCGGTACGGGTCCAGGGCCCGCAGCACGAAAGCGATCAGGGACAGCCCAATCGCGACCACAATGCCTTCCAGCACACCTACAAAAGCGACGCCCAGGAAGGTCGCGACCAGCAGGGCGGCCTCGGTCCGGCTCATCCTGAGCAGCCGGAGGAGCGTCTTCAGGTCCAGGATCGACGCCGCGGCGACCATCACGACCCCGGCCAGCACGCTGGAGGGCAGGAAGGTCGTCAGCCCGGGCGCCAGGATCATGAACAGCACCACAAGGGCGGCGGCAACGGCGCCGGTCAGGGGGCTCTTGGCGCCGGCCTCGACGGCGATCGGTGTGCGCGAGGTGCTGCCGGAGATCGGAAAACCGCCGAAGAGGCCGCTGGCCACGTTCGCCACGCCGAGGGCACCCATTTCCTGGTTGCCGTCAACTTGGACGCCGCTCCGGGCGGCGAAACTCTTGGAGAGGACCGAGGTGTCGGCAAAGGCAATCAGGGCGATGCCGGCCGCCGGCCCGAGCAGGGCGATGACGTCCTCCAGGCTGATTCCGTCGAGGGCGGGCGCCGGCAGGCCTTGGGGCAGGGCACCTACGGTGGGGAGTGCCGCCGTCAGGTCCAGGACGGACGTCAGCGCCGTGGCTGCCGCGACTGCGATCAACACGCCGGGGAGCTTCCAGGGCAGGGAGCGGCACCCAAGGATGACGGCGATGGTGCCGGCGCCGAACAGAAACGCGACAGGATTGATGGCGCCCTGGGCCACGGCCTGCGCCGTCCCCGTGGCGGTGTTCACCAGTGAGCCGCCGGTGCCGGAAATGCCGAGCAGCTTGGGCAGTTGGCTCAACATGATGACGATGGCGATTCCGTTGAGGTAGCCAACGCGGATGGGTTTGGACAGCAGCCCGGTGACGAACCCCAATTTGAAGACCTTGCCGGCCAGCAGCAGACCTCCGATCAGCAGCGCCAGAACGCCCGCGAGGGCCACCGCGTGGTCCGGATCCGTCCCGGCAAGCGGCAGGATGGCGGCGGCGATCATCGGCGCCAGGCTGGAATCCGGGCCGATGATCAGGACCCGGGAGGGGCCGAAGACGGCATAGGCGAGCAGGGGGATGATCGAGGCGTAGAGGCCCGTGACGGCCGGCAGCCCGGCGGCCTCCGCATACGCCATGCCGGCCGGAATGAGGAACGCGCTGAGGGCGGCGCCGGCGGCCAGGTCAGATTTCAGCCAGGGGCGTTCGTAGTCCCGCATCATTCTTAGGCCGGACGGGAGTTTCGGTGCCCTAGCGCCGCGCACGGTGGACCCTGGCTACGCGGCAGGGGACGCGGAGTCGCCGGCCGCCGGTGCGTCCTGGCCGTACTCCGCCGAAATGAGGATGGGGAGGTGGTCCGACGCCCCGCGCGGCAGGGTTTCGACACTCTCGATGTTGAGCCCCTGGGAGGTCGCGAAGTCGAAGTGGCCCTTGAAGACCTTGTACCGCGTGTACGTCCGCCGGTCACTAAGGGTCAGATCGTAGCCGGCATCCTTCATCTGGGCCGTGAGGTTCTTGGTGAAGAAGGGGTAGTTGAAGTCGCCCACCATCAGGGACATCAGCCCGCCGCCCATGCTGAGCAGTTCCGCGTGGGCCGCGTGGATCTGGTTCCGCCGCAGCGAGTTCGACGCCGTCAGGGGGGCCGCGTGGAACGACGCGATGACGAGGTCATGGTCCGTCTCATTGTCGATCACCCGGGTGCCGATGAGCCGCTCGTGCGCGGGGGACAGGACGCGGTCGTGCAGCGATTTCTTCAGGGCGAAGGTCTTCGTCTCGTACGCCGTGAACCGGTCCATGCGGTAGTAGATCGCCAGCCCCAGCCGGTTGCCCTTGGTGGCGTCGGCAAGGTGCAAATCACCAATTGTGTCCGGGAGGTCGTTGGTGTCGCACTCCTGGAGACACAAGGCATCAATCTCAAAATTGCGGGCCAGATCAACCAGCTCACCGCTGGCATGGTGCTTTCGCAGGTTGTAGCTGATGACTCGAATCAGGGGAGCACCTCTTCGGTGGATAGTCGCGGAAAGTCTGCCTCCGAGTCTACCCAGTCCAGGGCAAAGGCACTGTGGAACGGCGCGGTCATCGCGGAGAGCGACAACACGGTCATGGTGGAGGGAAACCGCGTCGAGGCCCGGCACACCAGGCGCCGCCAGGCGCCGCCGGGCGCAACCCGAAAGCGCCCAGAGGCGGCGATCCCCGGTCCCGCAATGAGACCCAGGGCCAGGGCCGAGAAGTAGTATGCGACCTCATGCTGGGCCAGCTCGGTGTAGCGGAGCCGGATGATGGACAGGACACCGAAGAGGCCCGGGCCCAGGCTGATGCCGGCAGCCGAGCCGGAGAGCGCGGGCTGGAATATGAGTCATATTCATTGCGCCAGCAGTGCCCGCCGTGCCCACTGGAGGGGTGGTTGCCGGTTTCGGGCTGCGGCCGGTGGGGCTGCCGCCGGCGGGGAAGCGATAGTGTGTTCTGGGATTACCAGCCACGCGAAAGGGCAGACGTTGATGACTGCTGAACTACCGGAGCTTGCCGAGGGCGATTTCTACTACGAGGTATTGGGTGGCGGGCGTTTCCGCTCCACCATCCACGCCCAGGGCGCCTGGAATGAACACGAGCAGCACATGGCGCCGGCCTCCGGCATCATGGCCGACTGCCTGGACCGGCACGAGCCCCGCGACGACATGCGGATGGCGCGGCTGAGCTATGAGATTCTTGGCCTGATTCCCGGCGGTGAGTTCGAGGTCGTCACCACCACCCTCCGCCCCGGCCGGACGATCGAACTGGTGCAGGCGGAGCTGACCGCCGGCGGCCGCACCGCGATCCGCGCCACGGCCTGGCGGATGGTTACCTCCGATACCAGCGTCATCGCGGCCTTTGAGGATCCGCGGATTCCCGCGCCGGAGGACTGCGAACCCTACGACGCCGCCAGCATCTGGCCCGGCGGCTATATCGCGTCGCTGGAAATGCGGATCGCCGACGGGCACCGCGCCGGGTCCGGCACGGTCTGGCTGCACACCGAACATCCGCTGACGGACCGGAAGGACAGCAGCGACCTCGCCCGGCTGGTCGGCCTGGTGGACACCGCCAACGGGATCGCCGCCCGCGTTCCCCCGGGCAAGGGCAGCTACGCCTTCCCCAACCTGGACCTCCAGATCCACATGTACCGGCGCCCCGAAGGCGAATGGCTGGGGTTGGACAACGAAGTCTCGTTCGGTACGGACGGGATCGGCCTGACCTCGACCGTGCTGCACGACCTCAACGGCCCGTTCGGCCGGGCCGAGCAGATCCTGACGCTCCGGAAGTCCTAAGGCCCAGCGGGTCCGCCCGCTGTAGACGTGCGGCCCGGCGGCCGCCTAGTGGAAGACGAGCCAGCCGACCACGGTGGCCAGGCCCGTCAGCACGGCGCCCCAGGCGATGTCCGCCACCACGATGATGAGCGGCCAGTTCTTCAGGGTGGCGGCGTTGGTGAGGTCATAGGTGGCGTAGGCGAAGGTGCCCAGCGCGGCGCCGTAGCCAAGCGCCGTAAGCCAGCTGCCGCCCTCGAGCGCCGGCTGGAGGGCAAAGAAGACGATCCCCGCGATGTACAGGACGTAGAAGACGACGGCGTACCCTAGATGGGGCTTGTCCGCCATGAGGTGGCCCAGATGGTTCCGGTAGAACTTGCTCATCGATTTGAGCCAGACGGAATCGATGACGGCGAACGCTGCGGCCACGACGAGGAACTGCAAGATGAGCATAAGGGAGCATAACAAGATGCCGGAGGCCCCAGGCGCACCGCGGACGCTGACGATTTTCCGGCAGGAGGAATCCTTGGGCGCCGCCGCGGACCTGGACCTCGCCCTGGAGCTGCTGCGGAAGGTCAAAACCGGCGGCGTGGGCCCCATGATCCGGCTCTACCGGCCGGCGCCCACCGTGGCCTTCGGGCAGCGGGACACCCACCTGCCGGGTTTTGATGCCGCCGCGCAGGCCTGCCGCGAACTGGGGTTTGAACCGCTGGTCCGCAAGGCCGGGGGACGCGCCGCCGCGTATCACGAGGGGACCCTCGTGATCGACCACCTGGAACCGGACACGGACGCGATCGCGGGTGCCAAGCGGCGCTTCTCCTTCTTCGGCGAACTGCTGGCCAGCGCCCTCCGGAGCGCCGGCGTCGACGCCGCGGTGGGGGAGATCCCCGGCGAGTACTGTCCCGGAGAATTCAGCGTCCACGGCCAGGACCCGGAGTTTCCGCAACACCAGCTCAAGCTGATCGGCACGGCACAGCGGGTGGTTGCCGGCGGCTGGCTGTTCAGCTCCGTCATCGTGGTGGAGAACTCGGCCCCGATCCGCGCGGTGCTGGAGGCCAGCTATGCCGCCCTGGGCCTGGTCTGGGACCCGGCAACGGCAGGGGCCGTCACCGACCTGGTCCCGCACCTGGACGTGGACGCCGTCGAGGCGGCCGTGATCGACACCTACGCCCGCTACGCCACCCTGGACTACGGCGACTTCGGCAGCCTGCTCGGCTGAGACCGCGCAGGCCATGACGAGGGCCGGGCACCAGCGGTGCACGGCCCTCGTCATGGCTTAGTTGGAACGGCTGGTGCCTAGTGGCCCCGGGCGATCCATTCCTGAAGCTGCGGCGCCTCGGCGCCGACCGTCGTCGGATCGCCGTGACCGGTCCGCACCACGGTGTCCGCCGGCAGCGTCAGCAGCCGGGCCTTGATGGACCCGATGATGGTGGGGAAATCGCTGTAGGACCGGCCCGTGGCGCCGGGGCCGCCCTGGAACAGGGTGTCGCCGCTGAACACGGTGCCCTCGCTCTCGAGGGTGAAGCACATGGAGCCGGGGGAATGTCCGGGCGTGTGCAGCGCCACGAGCCGGGCACCGGCGACCTCGAAGGTGTCCCCGTCCTCGATCGCATGGTCCGGTTCGGTTCCCGGGAACACGTGCTCCCAAAGTATCCAGTCCTCGCGGTTGAGGTAGACCGGGGCGTTGACGCGCCGGCGGACATCGCCCACGGCGGCGATGTGGTCATCGTGGCCGTGCGTGAGCAGGATCGCGGTGACCTTGCGCCCGGCGACGGCCGCTTCGACGGCGTCGGCGTCGTGCGCCGGGTCGATCACGATGCATTCCGCATCGTTTCCCACGATCCAGACGTTGTTGTCGACGTCCCAGGTGCCGCCGTCGAGCGAGAAGGTGCCCGAGGTGACCAACCGGTCGATCCGGAGCCCGTTCACGGGGCCGCCGCTCACAGTTCCACGACCGAGCGCAGCACTGAGCCGGAGTGCATCTTGTCGAAGGCTTCCTCGATCTGGTCGATCGTGATCCGCTCCGTCACGAAGGCGTCCAGGTCCAGCTTGCCCTGCCGGTAGAGGTCGATCAGCATGGGGAAGTCGCGCGACGGGAGGCAGTCGCCGTACCAGGAGGACTTGAGTGAGCCGCCCCGGCCGAACACGTCCAGCAGCGGCAGTTCCAGGGTCATTTCGGGGCTGGGAACCCCGACCAGGACCACGGTGCCGGCGAGGTCACGGGCGTAGAACGCCTGCTTGTAGGTCTCGGGACGTCCGACGGCGTCGATCACCACATCGGCGCCGAAGCCGCCGGTCAGTTCGCGGATCGCCTCGACCGGGTCGACGGCGGAGGAGTCCACGGTGTGCGTGGCGCCGAGGTCCTTGGCGCGGTCGAGCTTCTTCGGGTCGATGTCTACGGCGATCACGGTGGTGGCGCCGGCGAGCGCGGCGCCGGCGACGGCTGCCACGCCCACGCCGCCGCAACCGATGACGGCGACGGTATCGCCGCGCTTGACGTTTCCGGTGTTGATGGCCGCGCCGATGCCTGCCATCACGCCGCAGCCGAGCAGACCGATGGCGGCCGGGTCCGCCTCGGGGTCAACCTTGGTGCACTGACCGGCGGCGACGAGGGTCTTCTCGGCGAAGGCGCCGATGCCGAGCGCGGCGGTGAGTTCAGTGCCGTCCTCGAGCGTCATCTTCTGGGTGGCGTTGTGGGTGTTGAAGCAGTACTGCGGCTGGCCCTTGGCGCAGGCGCGGCATTCGCCGCAGACGGCGCGCCAGTTCAGCACCACGCGGTCGCCGGGGGCCACCTCGGTGACGTCCGGACCCACGGCGCTGACGACGCCGGTGGCCTCGTGGCCGAGCAGGAACGGGAAGTCGTCGTTGATGGCGCCCTGCTTGTAGTGCAGGTCGGTGTGGCAGACGCCGCAGGTGAGGATGTCCACAAGGGCCTCGCCGGGTCCGGGATCCGGGACCAGGACGGTCTCCAGGGTGACGGGGGCTCCCTTGGAGCGGACTACTGCGCCTTTGACTTTATGGACCATGGAAATAGCTCCTCTGCTCTGGTCGCGGTTCTCGCCGCAAAATTCTTAGTCGCAAGACTTCCGTCACTCGGGACGTCTGTCACGCAAAATTCTGTCGTACAACGCGGTACGGCGCGGCCCCCGGGGTGGCCGCGCCGTCGTCGTCATTGGTTCAGGGTGGCCTTAGGCCGCGAGACGGCTCTTGACCTCAGCCGCGGAGGGGTTGGTGGCCGCGGTGCCATCCGGGAACAGCACGGTCGGGACGGTGCGGTTGCCTCCATTGAGCTTCTCCACGAGATCTGCGGTGCCATCCACTTCTTCGATGTTGATCTCGGTGTACCCGATGCCCTGGGCGTCCAGCTGCTTCTTCAGGCGGTTGCAGTACCCGCACCAGGTGGTCGAAAACATGGTGATGGTGCCGGATTCGGGGGTGAAGTCCACGAAGTTCTCCTTCAAGTTAGTTGATGGCGCGCGGTGGCAGCGCCGGTTGCCGACGAAAGTCGTACGTCACTCCCAATAACCGTAACCCGGGGGCTGGTATTCCCGCAGGGCCGGGCGCTGCCCGCAACTCCGTCGGGCGCGAATTCGCGGGAGAGCTGCGAAGTCGCTGGAAGTTCCGGCGACTTCGCAGCTTTCCGGCGACCTCGGCGGGCTCAACCGGGATTCCCTCGCCGGATGACAGGGATTGGGCGCGGTGGCATGCTGGTGCCATGTGTGGACGTTACGTGATGGCCCGGGCCGTAGGGGACCTGCTGGCCGAGTTCGACGCCGAGCTCGAGGACGAGATCGCGATTCCGCCGTCGTGGAATGTGGCCCCGACGGCGGACGTGCCGATCCTGCTCGAACGCCCGATGGACGGGGAACCGGTCCGGCAGCTCCACCTGGCGCGCTGGGGGCTGGTGCCGTCCTGGGCCAAGGACCCGGGAATCGGCTCGAAGATGATCAACGCCCGCAGTGAGAGTGTGCTGGAGAAGCCGGCGTTCCGGAAGGCCACCCGGGCCCGGCGCTGTGCGGTGCCCGCCGACGGCTATTACGAGTGGAAGGGCGAGGGCCGTGGCAAACAGCCCTACTACGTTCACCCGAGGGACGGCCACCTCATCGTCTTCGCCGGACTCTACGAATGGTGGAAGGACCCCTCCAAGGCCGAGGACGACCCGGAGCGGTGGCTGCTCTCGACATCGATCATGACCACTGACTCGCCGCCGGAGGGCTATGCCGGCGGGATGCTGGCCGAACTCACGGCCCTGCACGACCGCGTGCCGTTGCCGATGGACCGGGGGACGATGCAGGCGTGGCTGGACCCGCAGGCCGATGATGCCGCCGGACTGGTGGATCTGGTCCGGGCCGGGGCGCACGACGTCGCGGAGGGCTGGACGATCGACGCCGTCGGCACCGCCGTCGGGAACGTGAAGAACGACTCCCCGGAACTCATCCAGCCGGTGGGGAGCCTGTTTTAGCGGGGTGCCGGAGGCAGCGCCGCCCTGGCGACGGTGATTGGCAAGGGCGCCGATGGGAGGAAGTACTCGAGCGGATGCTGCGTGGTGCCGCCGACATACGCCGGCACCACCGCTGCTTCCTCGGTCACCGCACACCGGCTCGAATAAGCGTGCCGCCGTGTACTCCAGTCACGGTAGCGGCGCAGTTGAGCGGCTCAATAGGGCCGTTGTGCCCTAGGTCACAACGAGCATCCGGCTCCTTAACCCGTCAGTGCCCGGAGTCAGCGGCGGACTTTTCCAGCTGACGGCGACGGCCGCGCCATCTCTTCGCCAGTAGCGCTAGAGCGTCACTTTGCCGCCGCCGTCGACCGCCCAGCTGGGATTGAACGCGACTTCCCAGCGGTAGCCGTCCGGGTCGGCGAAGTACCCGGTGTAGCCGCCCCAGGGCTGGGTCTTTGGCTCAGCGATGATTTCCGCCCCCGCTGCTTCCGCCTCCGCCATCACCCAGTCGACTTCCGCCGTGCTGGCCAGGTTGTGGCTCAGGGTGATGCAGGGACGGCTGGTAGGGGGATCGGTGGCGGCTTCGGCCTGCATCTGCCCGGCGTCCCAAAGCGAGAGGATGAGGCCGTGGTTGGCCTGGATGAAGAGGACCTCGCCGCGGACTTCCCGGTGCACAGGCCAGCCCAGGCCATCTACATAGAAACTGCGGGAGGCGTCAACACTGCGGACACCCAGTGAAATTAAATCGACTCGTGGCTGCATCTTTCGATACTGTCATGGACATGTCCACAAATCACCAAGACGATAAAGCTGCCAAGGCCGACCGGGAACAGCTCGCCGCCGTGCGCGTGGCTGTGGACGAGGTGGACGAGCAGATCGTTGCGCTGATCGGACGCCGCGAGCGCCTGATCCGGATCGCCGGAACCCTCAAGGCCGACAGCGCCGAGGTTCGTGCCCCCGGGCGCGTGGAGCGGGTTATCGAACACGTCCGTGCCACGGCGGAACAGAAAGATATCGACGTCGACCTTGTCGATAAGACCTACCGGGCCATGATCGACGCCTTCATCACGCTGGAACTGGAAGTCTACAAAGCCAGCTCCTAGCGCGGGAGCCTAGAGGGATTCCTCCACCGGGACATTCGCCTGGTATTCGCGGCCGTCGCAATCGCTGAACGCCGTCATAAGGTGTCCCTTGGACAGTCCCATGATCGTGCTGAGCGGAAAGTTCCCGGTAATGGTGTTGCCGGAATGCTCCACACCCTTGAGGTCAAAGTTCTCTTCCGTGCCGTCGTGGCTGAAGCAGTAGAAGGAGACAGCCTCCCCGTTCATGAACTCAATCCCCATTCGTCGTTGGTGGGAATGATCCGGAGTTGCTGCCAAAAGCCCCACCACGTAGGCGCCCTGACCGGGGATATTTCCGTCTATATCGAACTTCGCCACCAGGGACGTGTCCTCGGCGGCGATGCTTACGTGCTTCAGAAGTGCGTTATGGGAGCTCATGGCTCAATCCTGCTACCTGTGCCTGCGTGCGTCCACCCCTGATCTAGGTTTTGCCCCGGAGCCGTCGTAGACTTGAGTTGTTCGAAGATATGTTCGAATAGCTACCGGCTGTTTGGGACAGACGGTTTTTACAGTTGGTGTGGTCCGGGAGGCGCGATGGGCATGTTCAGCGAGTCAGTGGACGTCGTCTGCACACCCTCCGGCCAGCCCCTGAAACTCGACTGGGCCGGCCGCCGCTACACCGTCTGCGCGGAACCGGTCCGCTGGTACGAGCGGCGCCAATGGTGGGCCGAAGAACAGCGGGCCCCCTTGGGCAGCGGCCCTGGCCTGGTGGATCATGAGATCTGGCGCGTCCAGGCGCGCCGGGCAGAATCCCCTGAGACTGAAAGCCTCACCTTTGACCTGACCCGGCATGTGGGCAGCGGGCGCTGGCGGCTGCTGCGGATCCATGACGCCCTGCTTCCAATCCGGAAGCCCGAATCAGCATGAGCTTCACCCATCTCCATGTCTCCACCGCTTTCAGTGCCCACTACGGGGTCTCCTGGCCGGAGGAGCTGGCGGCAGCTGCGGCCGCGGACGGGGCGACGGCGCTCGCCTGCACGGACCGCGACGGCCTGTACGGGACGGTCAAGCACCTGAAGGCCTGCATGGCGGCGGGGCTGGACCCGATTGTTGGAGTGGACCTTGCGGTCTTTGACGACGACGGCGACCTCCGCACCCAAGTGGGCGGGCGCGTCGTCGTGCTGGCCCACGGGCACAACAACGGCGCCGGCTACCGTGCGCTGTGCCGGCTGATCTCCGATGCCCATGCCCGCACCACGGGCAAGGCCGGGGGAGCGGTGCCCGTCGCCGTGACCCGCGCCGAGCTGGCTTCCCGCACCCTGCACCCGGAAACCCTCAAACCGGTGCTGACCGTACTGATCGGTCCAAACTCCGACGTCGGCCGTGCCATGGGCGGCCGGCGCTACCTTCGCCCCCGCACCCTGTTCAAACGCTGGCTCGATGCCATGCCGCCCGGAACGGTCGCGGCCGAGGTGGTCAGCCAGCTCAGCCCGCCCGGGGAACCGCTCAGCACCGCCCACGCGGTGCGGATGCTCAAGCTCGCCGCCGAACACAGGGTTCCGGCGGTGTTGAGCAACGCCGTGCGGTATGTCGCCGAGGACGGAGCGGCCACCGCGGACGTGCTGGATTCCGCACGCACCCTGAAATCGCTGCCCGAACTCTCCGCCGCCCCCCTGCTCCAGCCCAACGGGCAGGGCTGGCTCAAATCCGCGGCGCAGATGCTCCAACTGGGCAAGGAGATCATGCATGCCGCCGGGTACGGCGCCGCAGACCTCAAGAACCTGATGGCGCAGACCGAGGCGCTCGCGGACCGTTGCCGGTTCGATCCGGTGACGGACATGGGATGGAAACAGCCCGTGGTGCCGGAAGCCTCGGTCATTGGAATCTCCGGGGACGCCCTGGTGGAGCTCACCCTGCGCTGTGAGGCAGGCATCAGCAGGGGGTTCCCGGGGATCGCCGGCAAGCCCGCCGAGGAACTGCGCTCGCGGCTGGAGCACGAGCTGCGGATCATCGACAGCCTGGGCTTCGCGGCCTATTTCCTGACCGTGGCCGAGGTGTCCCGGATGATCCTGGACATGGGAGTCCGGGCGGCGGCCCGCGGCTCGGGGGCATCCAGCCTGGTCAACTACCTGATCGACGTCAGCCAGGTGAACCCGCTGCAGCACGACCTCATCTTCGAACGCTTCCTCTCCCGGGACCGCGCCACCCTGCCGGACATCGACATCGACGTCGAAAGCGCCGAACGGCACAACGTGTACCGGAAGATCTTTGAGCGCTTCGGCTCAGAGCGCGTCACGCTGATGAGCATGCAAAACGGCTACCGCGCTCGCGGTGCCGTGCGCGACGCCGGCCTGGCACTGGGCATGGAGGAGGGCGAGATCGGGGACATCGCCAAGCAGCTGTGGCGTTTCTCAGCCCGAAACTTCCGCGAAGCCCTCGTGGAGAAGCCCGAGCTGAAGGAATTCGCCGGCCGGGTAGGGCAGCGTGATTTCAGTGAGAACCAGCAGCTGGACCTGCTGGTGGACCTCACCGAACGGCTGGACCGGCTGCCACGCCACATCTCCATGCACCCGTGCGGGGTGATCCTAGGGGACGCCACCCTGCTGGACCGGACGCCCGTGCAGCCCAGCGGACTGGGCCTGCCGATGAGCCAGTTCGACAAGCACGACATGGACCCGATGGGCATGCTCAAACTCGACGTGCTCGGTGTCCGGATGCAAAGTGCCATGGCCTTCGCCGTCCGCGAAGTGATCCGCCTGCATCCCTCCAAGGCCGAGGTGGTGGCAGCAGGAGCCCACCCCGCGGGGCGGGACGGTACAGGCCCGGATTACATCGCAGAAGACGGCAGCATCGACCTCAACGCCGTGCCGCTCGACGACGAACCCACGTATGAGCTGATCCGCAGCACCCACACCCTGGGCTGCTTTCAGATCGAATCGCCCGGGCAGCGGGAGCTCATCGGCAAACTCGCCCCCAGGGAGTTCAATGACCTCATCATCGACATCTCCCTGTTCCGGCCGGGCCCGATGAAATCGGACATGGTCCGGCCCTTCCTGGAGCACCGGCACGGCTTCGCACCCGAGATCTATCCGCACCCGGACCTCAAGCCCGTCCTCAAGGAGACGCACGGCGTCACGGTTTTCCATGAGCAGATCCTGAAGACCTTTGACGTTATGACCGGATGCGGGCTGGCGCGGGCCGACGAATTCCGCCGCGCCCTCGGCAACGAGATCCTGGAAGGCCGGGTGGAGGAGTTCTTCCGGAAGGAGGCCCGGTCGCGGGAGTACAGCCCCGAAGTGGTGGACAAGGTGTGGGGCACGCTCAAGGCCTTCGGCAGCTTCGGGTTCTGCAAAGCCCACGGCGCCGCTTTTGCCGTGCCCACCTACCAGTCGGCCTGGCTGAAGACCCACCACCCGGAGGCCTTCCTCGCCGGGCTGTGGGAACACGATCCGGGGATGTATCCCAAGCGGCTCCTGGTGGCCGAGGCCCGGCGGCTGGGGATCCCCATCCTGCCCCTGGACATCAACCGCAGCCAGGCCGAGTACCGGGTGGAACGCGTGGCCTCGGGCCCGGACCGCGGGAAGCTGGGCATCCGGCTGAGCCTGAACGGCATCTACGGTCTCTCCGGAACAGAGCTGAAACGGATCGTGGCGGGACAGCCTTACGACTCCCTCGCGGACCTGCGGGCCAGGTCACGGCTAAGCAAACCCAGCATCCAGCGGCTGGCCCAGCTGGGGGCCTTCGATTCCCTGCACCGGGCCTCCGGCGGGAAAGCCAACCGCGCGGACCTGGTGCAGCATCTGCAGACCCTGCAAAGCAGGCCGCAAAGGAAAGGCATCGACGTGATCGAGGGGCAGCTGTCGCTGCCGCTGGGAGACGTCGAGCTGAAAAACCTTAAGGCGGCCCTGCCCGCGCCCACCCTGGTTGAAACCGTCCGGGCCGAGCTGGACCTGATGGCGGTGGATGTCAGCGACCACCTGATGGCCAGCCACCGGCCGCTGCTGGACCGGCTGGGTGTCACCACCGCCGACAAGCTGCTGGGACTGCGCAACGGCACCGAGGTGCTGGTCGCCGGGGTCCGCGTTGCCACCCAGACCCCTCCGATGCGCGGAGGGCGCCGCGTGGTGTTCATCAGCATCGACGACGGTACGGGCTGCGTGGACTCGGTCTTCTTCCATGAGGCCCAGGAGCTGGCCGGGCAGCTGCTGTTCGGCACCCGGCTGCTGCTGATCCGGGGTACCACCCGGCGGACCGGACCGAGGGGGATCAGCATCAGCGCCAGCATGGCCTGGGACCTGAGCCGCACCGAGACCCTGCCCTACCCGGTACCGGCTTCCGGGATCCCGGAGCAGCGGGAACCTGAGCCTCCCGGTGCGCTGGAAGGGATCAGCCGAAACCTCGCCATCACCGGGATGGGAGGCTGAGCGGCGCGTTGGTTGGCCTCCTCAGAAACCGATAGCATGGACGAGGCTGGCTGTGGTCCCCGTACGCCACAAGCTACGAAGCCTAAACTTTGAATAGGAGACACCCGTGTCAGATGCCCAGCAGATCACCCTTCTCGTCGATGGCGAAGAGACCAAGGTGACTACCGGGACCACCGGCGCGGAACTCTTTTTTGAGCGCCGCGACGTCGTTGTGGCCCGCGTCAATGGCGAGCTGAAGGACCTGGACCAGCCGCTGCCCGAGGATGCCACGATCGAGGGCGTCACCATTGATTCCCCGGACGGCCTCAACGTCCTGCGCCACTCCGCCGCCCACGTTATGGCCCAGGCCGTGCAGCAGCTGCGTCCCGATGCCAAGCTGGGCATCGGCCCCTACATCACCGACGGCTTCTACTTCGACTTCGACGTCGAGGAACCGTTTACGCCGGAAGACCTGAAGACCCTGGAAAAGATGATGCAGAAAATCATCAACCAGAACCAGAAGTTTGTCCGCCGTGTGGTCACCGAGGATGAGGCCCGCGAGGCAATGAAGGACGAGCCGTACAAGCTCGAACTGATCGGCCTCAAGGGCGCCGGCTCCGACGCCGACGGCTCCAGCGTTGAGGTGGGCGGCGGCGAGCTGAGCATCTACGACAACGTGGAACGCAAGGAGGGCACGGCCCTTTGGTGCGACCTGTGCCGCGGCCCGCACCTGCCCAACACCAAGCTGATCTCCAACGCCTTCGCGCTCACCCGCTCCTCGGCCGCCTACTGGCGCGGCAGCGAAAAGAACAAGCAGCTGCAGCGCATCTACGGCACCGCCTGGCCCACCAAGGAAGCCCTCAAGGCCTACCAGGAACGGGTCGCCGAGGCCGAGCGCCGCGACCACCGCAAGCTTGGCGCGGAACTGGACCTGTTCTCCTTCCCGGACGAGCTGGGCTCCGGCCTGCCGGTGTTCCACCCCAAGGGCGGCATCATCCGCAAGGCCATGGAGGATTACTCCCGCCAGCGCCACGTCGACGCCGGTTACGAGTTCGTCTACACCCCGCACATCACCAAGGGCCACCTTTACGAGGTCTCCGGCCACTTGGACTGGTACCGGGACGGTATGTTCCCCCCGATGCACATCGATGCGGAACTCAACGAGGACGGCACCGTCCGCAAGCCCGGCCAGGACTACTACCTGAAGCCGATGAACTGCCCGATGCACAACCTGATCTTCCGCTCCCGCGGCCGGTCCTACCGCGAACTGCCGCTGCGGCTCTTCGAGTTCGGCTCCGTCTACCGCTATGAGAAGTCCGGCGTGGTGCACGGCCTCACCCGGGTGCGCGGCATGACCCAGGACGATGCCCACATCTACTGCACCCGCGAGCAGATGAAGGACGAGCTCACCAAGACGCTCAACTTCGTGCTCGCGCTGCTCAAGGATTACGGCCTGGACGACTTCTACCTGGAGCTCTCCACCAAGGACCCCGAAAAGTCCGTGGGCTCGGACGAGCTCTGGGAGGAAGCCACCCAGACCCTCGCCGAGGTCGCCGAGGAATCCGGCCTCGACCTGGTCCCGGATCCGGGCGGAGCCGCGTTCTACGGGCCCAAGATCTCCGTGCAGGCCCGCGACGCGATCGGCCGGACGTGGCAGATGTCCACCATCCAGCTGGACTTCAACCTGCCCGAGCGCTTCGAACTCGAGTTCCAGGCCGCCGATGGCACCCGCCAGCGCCCGGTCATGATCCACCGCGCCCTCTTCGGATCGATCGAACGCTTCATGGGCGTTCTCACCGAGCACTACGCCGGCGCCTTCCCGGCCTGGCTCGCTCCCGTCCAAGTGGTAGGCATCCCCGTCGCCGAGGCCTTCAACGACTACATGTTCGACGTCGTGGACCAGCTCAAGGCCGCGGGCATCCGCGCCGAGGTGGACATGTCCTCGGACCGTTTCCCGAAGAAGATCCGCACCGCCAGCAAGGACAAGATCCCGTTTGTGCTGATCGCCGGCGGCGACGACGCCGAAGCCGGCGCCGTGTCCTTCCGCTTCCGTGACGGCAGCCAGGACAACGGCGTGCCGGTGGCCGACGCCGTGCAGCGGATCGTCGACGCCGTCCGCAACCGGACCAGCTAGCGGACAGGGAAGAACCAGGCATGCAGGAAACCACAGGGGCCGCTCCGGAGTATCCGGGGGACGACGGCGTGACCGACGACTTTGGCCTGGCCGGGGTGCCGGACGCGTTCCAGCGCCTGTGGACGCCGCACCGGATGGCTTACATCAAGGGCGGGCAGCACCAGTTCAAGAACGTGGACGACTGCCCGTTCTGTGTGGCGCCGGAACGCGAGGACGATGATTCCTTGATCGTCTACCGGGGCCGGACCAGCTACGTCGTGCTGAACCTCTTCCCGTACAACCCGGGCCACCTGCTGGTCTGCCCGTACCGGCACATTCCTGATTACACCGACCTGACCGTGGAGGAAACCGCCGAATTCGCCGAGCTGACGCAGACGGCCATGCGCGTGCTGCGCAAGGTGGCCAACCCCACCGGCTTCAACCTCGGGATGAACCAGGGCGTTACCGGCGGCGCCGGGATCGCCGGGCACCTGCACCAGCACGTGGTGCCGCGCTGGGGCGGGGACGGGAACTTCTTCCCGATCATCGCCCAGACCAAGGCCATCACCCAGACCCTGGGCGAGGTCCGCCAGCAGGTGGCGGAGGCCTGGCCCCAGGCCAGCGACGCGGGGCAGGCGACTGCCGGGGCGACGGATGCTGAATAGGCACGCGCGCGGTTTCTTCACCGCGCTGTTCTCCCCCCTTGCCCGCTGGCTGCTGCGGATCGGTGTTTCCCCGGACGCCGTGACCATCGTCGGAACGCTCGGCGTTGTTGTCGGTGCTCTGGTGTTCTACCCGCTGGGCCAGCTCTGGTGGGGCACACTCTTCATCACCGCGTTCATCTTCTCCGACGTTATCGACGGCATCATGGCACGGATGCAAAAGGGTGGAGGACGCTGGGGAAATTTCCTGGATTCCACCCTGGACCGCATAGCAGACGGCGCGCTGTTCGCCGGCGTCGCGGTCTGGTTCTTCACCGGCGGGGAGAATACCCCCATCGCGATCGCCGCCATCGTCTGCCTGGTCCTGGGCATGGTGGTCTCCTATGCCCGCGCCAAGGCCGAGGCGCTGGGCTTCCAGGCCAATGTGGGCATTGCCGAGCGCGCCGAGCGGCTGGTGTCCGTCCTGGTGGTCACCGGTTTCACGGGTCTGGGGCTGCCCACCGTGGTTCTTTTCGGAACGTTGTGCCTCCTCGCCGCCGCGAGCCTAGTAACAGTCATTCAGCGGATTATCACAGTGCGCCGCCAGTCGCTGGAAGAGACCGAGGGCACCGCGACCGGACAGGCCGCCTGAGCGCGCAGCTTCGGCGGGTCCCGCGGGTGTAACCGGAATTCAACCGGGCGCGGCGGGGGACTAGTATTAGCACTACCGGCCAATGGATCCGGTAATCCGGTGTGTGTGAAGCGGCATTTGCGTGCCGTCCGCGCTCCGGCGAGGTCATCTATCTACCCATAGGGGTTTTTGTGTCTACACCTGATGTAAGCAGCGAAGCCGGCGCGTCCGCGAAGAGCGTTACGGGCAGCAACAGCGTCAAGCGCGGCATGGCGGAGATGCTCAAGGGCGGCGTCATCATGGACGTCGTCAACGTCGAGCAGGCCCGCATCGCTGAGGATGCCGGAGCCGTGGCAGTCATGGCGCTGGAACGCGTTCCCGCCGACATCCGCGCCCAGGGCGGCGTGTCCCGCATGTCCGATCCGGACATGATCGAGGCGATTATCGCCGCCGTGTCCATCCCGGTCATGGCCAAGGTCCGCATCGGCCACTTCGTCG